>JAAETH010000291.1 GCA_024228575.1 Actinomycetes bacterium | reverse complement strand
GCTTCAACTACACCGTCGCCCACGACCTCAAGAACCCCCTGACGACGATCAGGAACTTCATCGGCCAGCTGGAAAAGGACGCCGAGGCCGGTGACCCCGACCGTCTGCGCCGCGACCTCCGGCGCATCGACGACGCGGCCACCAAGCTGCACCGGCTGCTCGACCAGCTCTACGAGTTCTCATCGATCGACCGCGTGTCGATGCCGTGCGAGGAGGTGGCGTTCGGCGATCTGGTGGCCGAGGCCGTGGCCGATCTCGGTCCGATGATCGCCGAGCGCGGGGTGGATGTCGAGGTGGCGGCGGACCTGCCGGTGGTGTGCGCCGACCGCGTGCGGTTGCTCGAGGCGGTGCGCCACCTGCTGGACAACGCGGTGCGGTATCTGGGAGATCAGCCGGCGCCGCGAATCGAGGTGGGCGTGCGTGACCCTGGCGCTGCGGGCGGTGAGCTACCGACCTTCTACGTCCGCGACAACGGGATGGGCATCGAGCGCAGTACCACGAGAAGGTCTTCGGCCTGTTCGAACGCCTCGACCCGGAGGGGCCGGGATCGACCTGGCGCTGGTCAAGCGGATCGATACGGAAAGCTTGGGGGCGGAACTCCCTTGGAGGTCAGGGCTGTGAAAAAGCAGTGCGTCGTTCTCGCTCTCTCGATTTTGCCATGGCCGCTCGTTGCTCAGCCGCCCGCTCCAGTGACGGCCGAACGCGAGGAGAACGCGGCACGGTTGGCCGAGATCACGGGCCGGGAGCGGTTCGACCTGCTGGTCGAGCTGACTTACCAGTATCATACCAGCGATCCGATGCAGGCGCTCGCCTACGGTACCGAGGCGCTCGAGCAGCTGGAAGAGTGGGGGGACGACGAGCGCAATATGAACCTTTTTTCTTCACTCACATGGATCTATTACGCAGATGGAAACTATGAAGCCGGACTGCGGTATGGCAAGGAATGCGAGCAACTGGCCCGTGCCAGCGGTGACCAGCGGGCTGTGGTGCGGAGTCTCCGGGCGATTGCTTATAATCAGAAGGGGGCCGGCGCCTGGGGACCCGCCCTGGAAACGTTCAACGAGGCTCTCGCCCTCTCGCTGAAGCTCGACGACTACCAACTCGGGGGTATCCTGACCTCTATCGGAGGTGTCTACCGGAGACTCGGGGACCTCGAGCAGAGCCTCCAGTATCACCATCGCGCCTATCGCCACTTCGAAGACCTGGGGGACCGCCCGCTGGGAGTGGCGGTGGCGCT
>JAAETH010000290.1 GCA_024228575.1 Actinomycetes bacterium | reverse complement strand
GGTTGACTGGCCCACTCGACGACGGCGACCTGTTCGGGGCGTCGGTTTCGGGGCTGGGTGACCTCGACGGTGACGGGATCGTCGACATTGCCGTCGGCGCTCACGGCGACGATGACGGCGGCTCCGATCGGGGTGCCGTCTCTGTGCTGAATCTGGCGGCGGCGCCTGTTGATCATTGTGCGGTTGATTCTGCTTCGGATGGTTTGTGGGATTGCGAGGAGGACCCCCACACCGACCTCGACAGCGATCCGGCCACCAACCCGGGTCCCGATACCGACGGCGATACGACACCCAACTATTTGGATTCCGATGATGACGGTGACGGCACCCTCACTTCGGCCGAGAACGCCGATCCGAATGCCGATGGCGATCCTCGGGATGCTCTGGACAGCGACTGGGATGGTGAGCCCGACTATCTCGACAAACCGATCACCGTCGCCTCTGACGGCACCGTGGCTACCGAACAGAGGATCTCCGACATCGTTGGCGGGTTGGCCGCTGTTCTCGACGGCTCCGACTACTTCGGGTCGTCGACGGCGTCGATTGGTGATGTAGATGGTGACGGGATCGTCGATGTCGCGGTCGGCGCCTACTCCGATGATGATGGCGGCGCTAATCGGGGTGCCGTGTATGTGTTGCTGTTGAACGCCGATGGCACGGTAAAGGCCGAACAGAAGATCTCGTCGGTCACCGGCGGGTTGACGGGTCCCTTGGACGACAACGACCGGTTCGGGCAATCGGCGGCCGGGGTTGGTGATGTCGATGGTGACGGGATCGCCGATATCGCGGTCGGCGCCGATGGTGATGATGATGGCGGTAGTGCTCGGGGTGCCGTGTATGTGCTGTTCTTGAACGCGGATGGCACGGTCAAGGCTGAGCAGAAGATCTCGTCGGTCGCTGGTGGGTTGACCGGCCCTCTCGACAACTCCGACCAATTCGGTTTGTCGGTGGCCGGGGTTGGTGACCTCGATGGTGACGGGATCGCCGATATCGCGGTCGGCGCGGTCTATGACGATGACGGCGGCTCTGCTCGGGGTGCCGTCTATGTCCTGTTCCTCAACGCCGATGGCACCGTCAAAGCCGAACAGAAGATCTCGTCCACGACCGGTGGCCTCACAGGCCCCCTCGACAACTCCGACTATTTCGGGTACTCGGTGTCTGGGGTTGGTGATGTTGATGGTGACGGGATTGTCGATGTCGTGGTCGGTGCCACCTTTGACGATGACGGCGGTTCTGATGGGGGTGCGGTGTATGTGTTGTTCTTGAATGCGGATGGGACGGTGAAGGCCGAGCAGAAGATTTCGTCCACCACTGGTGGGCTCACCGGCCCCCTCGATGACGGCGACAACTTCGGGTCATCGGTAGCGGGTGTTGGTGAT
>JAAETH010000289.1 GCA_024228575.1 Actinomycetes bacterium | reverse complement strand
TCAGGGGAAGATCGTCAAGGCCTACCCGATGCCGTCAGCACCTCCGAGCTGGGTGTTTGTCGCCGACGACCACATCTACGGCGGCCACGTCGGGGATGGTGCATACCCCGATTCGACGTTGGTTCGCATCGACCGCGAAACACTCGAAGCGACGGTCGTGGTCATACCTTCGACCCTTGACGGTGGATTTCGCTGGCCTTCAACCTGGCACGTCGCTCCCGTCTCGTTCTCTGATACCTACTGGAAGGCCGTCCACATCAACTCTGGCGCCCCGGGGACGATCGTGTCGTCGTGGATCGGCGAGTTCGCCGTCGACCTCGAAGCCATCGACGAGATCATCGACACCGTCTCCACCCATTGACCCGACCCAGCCGTGTCGCCCATGGTCGGACAACGGTCGCCGCGTCACTTCTGACTACAGTGCGGCAATGCGGTACGTGCCCAGGCCCCGAGCAAGCCTGTTCATCGATGTTGCTGGTGATGGGCCGCCGATCGTCACCACCCACGGTCTGTTCGCGAGCGGTGGGTACTCCTGGCCGAACACCTGCCCGACATCGGACACGTCGTCGTGCCCGGTCGGAACCACGGCGAAGTTCCTCGACTTCCTCCGTCGAGTGAAGTGAGAGTGCCGTGATCGTCCGCCCGAGATTCGAGTCGTTTCTCAACCGTGACGGAGCGACGCTCGAAGCCCACGTGTTCGAGCCGCCCGAGCCATCCGGTTCGACGGTTGCGTTCTTTCACCCCGGAGGATTCACCATGGGTGACCCGAGTTGGGGTCACCGTTTCGCCCCGGCACATCTCGAGTTGGGTCACACCTTTGTTTCGTTGGGTTATCGGCTCGCGGGGCGCGGCGTGATGATGGACGATCTCCTGGCCGATGCTGCCGACGGAATCGAGTGGGCCGCCGCCAACCTGGTGGGTGGGGGATCGAGGCTGTTCACGTCCGGCCACTCGGCCGGCGGCTACCTCGCTCTGGTGCCGGTTCTTCGAGACGTCGAGGCAGCGGTCTGTGGGATCGCCGTTCTTTCGGTTGTTCCCCGGATGTCACAGTCCACGGTCGGCTCGTTGCTGTCGCCCGATGCCGATCTGGCGCTGTACGACCCCGGCGTCCAGGTGGGTTCTCGACCGGTTCCCGCCATCTTCCTCCATGGCAGTGCAGACGAGATCGTGCCCTTGCGAGGAAGCGAGGATCTCGACGATGCATGGGCAGCGTCTCGTTGCCCCTCGCGGCTGGTGGTCATCGACGGTGCCGACCACTTCTTCAACAATCCGACACACGGACGCCGAGCCGAAGGCGAGCTGGCCGCGGCAATCGACTGGCTGGAACAATTCGGAGAACGACAGGAGACCTGATGACTACCGACGTATTGACCCTCGAGGTCGAGGGTGATGGAGTGGCGGTGCTCACCCTGAACCGCCCCGACAAACGCAATGCGCTGAACTCAGAGCTGCGGCAGGCCTTGATCGACCGTCTGGACGAGTTGTCGCTCGACGACGATGTGAAGGTCGTCGTTCTGACCGGAGCGGGCAAGTCGTTCTGTGCTGGGTTCGACCTCGACGAACTGATGGCCGCCCCGGACAGGGAGGAGATCTTCGCTCATTCCACTGCATATCACCACGCCGTTCACACGTTCTCGAAGCCTCTCATCGCCGCCATAGAAGGGGTCGCCGCGGCCGGTGGTATGGACCTCGCTCTCATGTGTGACCTGCGCGTGGCATCAACGGACTCGAGGCTCGGCCAGCCGCAGGTCAAGTTCGGAGTCCCCGTCGCCTACGACCTCGTGCGGACTGTCCTGTCAGAACCCGTCGCTCGTGAGTTGTGCCTGACCGGTCGCCTCGTCGACTCGGCCGAGGCGCTCGATATCGGCCTTCTTCACCGCCGCGTAGAACCCGGATCGGTCCTCGGCGTGGCGGTTGCGTGGGCTTCGGAGATCACCGAAGTTGCCGGCGCCGGCGCCATGAAGCAGACGTTCATCACGGTCCAGGACGACCTCTTCGGGGTTGGGGACTGAGTCTGAGACTTCCGTCTATTTGTACCAAATACATTTGTGATTGAAACAGGTGTTCGATACAATGCTTGTATGTGGTCAACGGCTACGACAGTTGAGGCGGAGGTGGAATCGCCGATTCGTGTGTCTGTGAAGTTGTTGGGTTCCGATGATCTGATCGGTCTCGACTTGGGTTCGGTGGAAACAATCCTCGATGAGGTGAGGACTGCGGTTTCGCGGCTTGGTGGATACGAGGCCGAGGTGGTGGATGCCGTCGAGGTGTTGCGCCGTCGAGCCCGCCCCAAACCTCCTGACCCGCCCGATGACGATCAAGACACAGACGACGACACCGACGACGAGGAAGCCAGGAAGAAGAACGAAGAGAAGGAGGAGAAGGTCAAGAAGAAGCGGCCTGCTCCGAAACCTTCTGGGCGCCAGCGCGAGGAGGCTCGAAAACGGGCGGCTCGCATGCGCCACTTTCCCAAGGTCGGAGCCGCCCTCAAGCGTGGTCTGATCAATATCGAGCAGGCCGATCTTCTCACGCGCTCTGGCCTCTCGGAGGACAAGATCAACGAACTGCTCACCGAAGCCATGTTGTCCGATTCAGCCGACGCGACGCGTGTTGCGGTGCGTGAGGCGATTCGTGAGGCCAATGAGGTTTCGCCCGAGCTGTGGTTGTTGCGTCAGCAGAACGCCCGTCGTTTCTCCCACGGTGTCGATGAACACGGTGATGGGGGCTGGTGGTTCTATCTGAGGGTGGATCCGTTGGTGGGTCAGGCGATTCTCGACCGGTTCGAGAAGGCCGAGAAGGCCGAGTGGCAACACGACGACAAGACGAACCCCGATCGGCGTACCGGTGCTCAGCGTCGAGCTGATGCCTTCGCTGGGCTGATCCTCAACGGCAGCACTCCGGCCCCGAAGAAGGGCAAGCTTGGTGGCATGCCAGAGGTGGGCGCTCACCTGGTCATCGATGTCGAGAACATGCTCAAGCTCGCTGTCGGGGACCGTGGCGCGGTGGCTTGGACGCTCAACGGTTCTCAGGTTCCTGCCAGCCAGTGGCAGAAACTTGTCGACGGTTGGGCCGAGATCTTCGCGTGGGTTCTTTCAGCAGATGGACTCGAAATGGACTTGGGCCGCAGCACACGCAACGCGACCGAGGTTCAGAAGTTCGCGATGGCGATCCGTGACGGCACTTGCACCAGCCAGGACTGTGATCGCAGTCCGGGGGCATGTGATGCACACCATCTCATCGAGTGGACAGAACAACACGGTCCGACAGACATTGCTCTGATGGCGCTGCAATGCCCGGTCGATCACACCAACATCCACAAGATGGGCGCCAACCTCGTACCCGGCGATAAACCAGGCGAGTGGAGACTCGTCCAGAAACACACCGGCAAGACCATCAAGACCTGGACCAATCACCTCCCACCCTGGCGGTGAACCCGTGAACCCGTTTCACGACTTGGCTCCAGAACCGTCGACGAGTCGGTTGTGACCCTGGCAAGGTGGTGTCTGGCGAGCGATCGCTCGAGCCATGTTGTGTCCGACGCCAACGCGCCAAACTTGCGTGGCTACCATGGTCCAAACCGAGAAGTTGTTGGCACCGAGCCGCTTCCCCTGTACCAACGAGGCGAGTCAAATTGACCGAGCGTCGACCGAATATCGTTTTCATGCTCACAGACGACCACGCGGCCCACGCGATCGGTTGTTATGGGTCGGTGGTCAACGAAACCCCACACATCGACGAGATAGCGCGCAACGGCGGCCGGTTCGACAATTGTTTCGTCACCAACTCGCTCTGCGCACCTTCGCGGGCCGCGATCCTGACCGGGTCGTACAGCCACGTGAACGGGGTCTACGGCCTGTTCACACCCTTCGACGCCAGCCAGCCGACCTTCATCTCCCAACTGCGCGAAGCGGGCTACAAGACGGCGATGATCGGCAAGTGGCACATGGGCCACGGTGAGGGGCACGATCCGCAGGGTTTCGACTACTGGGATGTGGTTCCGGGACAGGGCGACTACTGGAACCCGAGGTTCCTGACCGAGGACGGGATACACAAGGTCGAGGGATATGCCACCGACATCATCACGGACAAGACCATCGAATGGGTCGATTCGCTCGACGACGACGACCCGTGGTGTGTCCTCGTGTGGCACAAGGCCCCACACCGACCCTGGGAGCCCAAACCCGAACACGCCGAGTTGTTTGCCGACGATGTGCCGGTGCCATCGACGTTCTGGGACGACTATTCAACTCGAAGTACTTCTGCGCGGCGGGCGGCCATGCGCGTCGCCGACCACATGTCCGAACAGGACCTCAAACAATCTCCACCTGAAGGCCTGACCTACGACGAGTCGGCGGTCTGGAAGTACCAGCGCTACATGCAGGACTATCTGGCATGTGTTCACTCGATCGACGAGAACGTGGGTCGTATCACCGACTGGTTGCGAGATCGTGGCGACTTCGACGACACCATGTTGATCTACTCGTCGGACCAGGGGTTCTTCCTTGGCGATCACGGCTGGTTCGACAAGCGACTGATGTTCGAGGAATCGCTGCGTATGCCCTTCGTCGTCAGCTATCCCAATCGGGTCGAGGCCGGCTCGGTGTTCGATGGCATCGTCTCGAACGTCGACATGGCCCAGACCATTCTCGACGCTGCCGGAGTCGAGCACGACCCCCAGATGCAGGGCCGCAGCTTCTGGCCAGAACTTTCGGGCAACCCGGTCGAACAGCCGGCCGAAGGCCTGTACTACCGCTACTGGGAACACGACGACATCTTCCACAAAGCACCGGCCCACTACGGCTATCGAACCGCCCGCCACAAGCTCATCTACTACTACAACGAGGGGTTCGGGCTGCCGGTCACGTCGTTCTTCACCTACCCGCCCGAATGGGAGCTCTACGACCTCGAGTCCGACCCCGAGGAACTGAAGAACGTCTACGACGACCCCGACTACGCCGAGATCCGCGAGGAGTTGAAGGCGGCCATGTGGCGAGAGCAGGCCAGGCTCGGCGACGCCCCTCACCCGTCGCAGCCTGTTCCGGCCGGTTGTGAAGATGTTGAGATCGCAACGATGCGCGAATTGCCGACCTACCCCTGGCTGACGCTGAGGGGTGGCTGAGGCGGCCACGACGTGTACACGTTGATGTGGTCGGCGATCTCGGCGAGCGATTCGTCCTGTTCGGGGTAGTCGTCGTAGAACTCGAAGACGTGCCACATGCCGTCCCAGACCCTGCAGTCGACCTCGACACCCGCCCGCCTCATCTTCGTCGCAAGTCGAACACAGGGAGACAGGAACAGGTCGCGCGTGCCGGTCGTGATGATTGTCGGCGCCAGCCCCTTCATCTCTCCAAGAATCGGTGACAATGAAGGATCGGCAGGATCGCTGTCGCCCACATAGGCGATCAGGACCTCGTCCATCCGTGAGGCGTCGAGAGTCGGATCACGATCGACGTTCGGTTCGAACAGATCTCGCCCGGGTCTGAGATCGACGGCAGGCGACAACAACGCCATCGCAGACGGTCGTCGGAGCGCGGCGTCGCGTGCTTTCTGAGCGGTCAGGAGGGCCAGGTTGCCGCCCGCCGATTCGCCTGCCAGCACCAGGGTCCCAGACGTCTGGTCGGCGAGAGCTTCGTAGACGGCGAGTGTGTCATCGAGTGCTGCCGGAGCCGGGTGTTCTGGGGCGAGGCGATAGCGGGGTGCGACGACCGTCATCGCGGTCCACTGGGCTAGAGCCCCGATGATCGGCAGGTCGCTGATCGGGTCACCCACCATGAACGCCCCGCCGAACAGGTAGATGAGAACGGCGTGCGGGCGAGCGGCGACGGTCGGGCATCGGGAGGTGAACCGGACACACTCGACACCGGCTACATCGTAGGTATCGATGGTGAGCTGATGACGTTCGACCGCTCGGTCTGCTGCAGCCTGGTAGCCCGAGGCAACGGTTGCCCGAACCTCGCCCATGTTGGCGAATTCGGTGGGCGAGGTGTCGGGTTCACAAGAGTCGAGGAAACGCCGAGCCTCGGGGCTGAGACCTCCATCGTCGATCATGAGAAGCTCCCGACGGGTCAGGAGATCCGTGGGGCTTCGGTGCCGATGAGTTCTTCGCGCAGGTCGCGTTTGAGCACCTTGCCCGTTGCGTTCCGGGGTAGTGCTTCGACGATGGTGATGTCGTTCGGAACCTTGAACTTTGCCAGTCGTTCGACGCAGTGCTCGATGACCGTCTTGCGGTCGACGGTTGCTCCGGGTTCGACGGCCAACACGGCGAGACCAACTTCGCCCCATCGGTCGTGGGGAACACCGATGACGGCAGCCTCGGTCACACCAGGGATCTGATAGAGGACGTTCTCGACCTCGGCGGGGTACACATTTTCACCACCCGAGATGTACATGTCCTTCCACCGATCGACGATGTACACAAAACCTTCGGCATCGACCCTGGCCGCATCGCCCGTCTTCAGCCAGCGGCCTTCGAAGGCATCTTGGGTTGCGTCTGGCCTGTTCCAATATCCGGGGGTGATGTTGGGCCCAGCCAGCCACAACTCACCGACCTCGTCCGGTGCACAATCCGCGCCATCCTCGGCCACGATGCGGTATTCGGTGTGCAGCAGCGCCTTGCCGGTCGAGCCGATCTTGCGCAAGGCATCGCCCGGGTCGAGGAAGATACATGCCGGACTGGTCTCGGTCATGCCGAAGCCCTGCGCAAGCAGAACCCCACGCTCGGTCCATCGCTCCATGATGGTCAGGGCACAGGGAGCCCCGCCCACCCCGGCGATCTTCAGTCGCGAGAGATCGGTGTCGTCGAAGTCGGGGTGCTGCATCATGAATTGATACGGAGCGGGCACGGCGAAGAAGTGGGTGATGCCCTGTGTCGGATCGCCCAGCACGCGCAGGGTTTCACCCGGCTCGAACGTCTTCAACAACACGACGGTGCCACCCGCGTGTAGCACTGGGTTGCTGTAGCAGTTCAACCCGCCCGTATGGAACAGCGGCAGGATGTTCAGGTGCACCGTGTCGAGGCCGAGTCCGGCAGGAATGCCGAGGTTGACACAGTTCCAGAAGTTCATGCCGTGGGTGATCATCGCCCCCTTCGGCAGGCCCGTGGTGCCCGAGGTGTACATGATGGTGATGACATCGTCGTGGGTCAGGGCGACCGGGTCGGCTGCCTGGCCGTCGAACTCGGCCATCGCTTGTTCGTAGGGGCTGTCGGGCGTGCCTCCGTCGATGGCCAACAAGGCGTCGATCGAGCAACGTCGCTGGAGTTCGGCCGCCGCATCGGCGAACTCGGTGTCGTGGATGAGCAACATCGGCGAGCTGTCGTTCAGGATGTACTCGAGTTCTGGAACCGTCAGGCGCCAGTTGAGCAATACACATATCGAACCGGTGCGGGCACACGCGAACTGGATGTCGAAGAACTCGACACCGTTGTGGGCGAGCACGCCGACGCGGTCGCCGCGACCGATACCCAGGGACGTGAGATAGGCCGCCATCGCGTCGATGCGCCGGTTCAGGTCGGCATAGGTGAAGCTCCGGCCGCTGCCCAGGTCACGAACCGCCTCGCGGGTGGGACGGTGGCTGGCGTGGTGTGCGATCCAGTCGTAGGCCGGGACAGGACCGTGGCCGGCAGGCCGCGAGGTCTGAGACATGTGGGCTCCCTTGCTCGTGAGGAAACATAGATGCCTGGGTCGATACCCGACAACTGGTGAGCGTCTGCCCCGAGGTGAGAGGCGTCTGAACCCGGGGAGTTCGACCGGTAGGCTCTCGCTCGTGTTGGATGGACCAATCGTTCTGATCGACGGCGGAATGGGAAAGGAACTGGATCGCATCGGCGCGCCGTTCCGCCAGCCCGAATGGTCGGCTCTCGCCCTCATCGAGGACCCTGCGTCGGTTGTGCGCGCCCACCTGAACTTCATCGAGGCAGGAGCCGAGCTGATCACGGTGAACGCCTACGCGGTGGTGCCATTCCATCTCGGGGCCGCACGTTTTCGGGAACGGGGAGCCGAGCTGGCAGACCTGGCGGGGAAACTCGCTCGTGAAGCGGTCAACACCTCGGGCCGGTCCGTGAAGGTGGCCGGTTCGATCCCTCCACTGTTCGGTTCCTACGAGCCGGCGCTCTTCGATGCTGACGCGGCGCCCGGGTTGTTCGACGAGTTGATCCGGGCGCAGGCACCGTACGTCGATCTCTGGATAGGCGAGACGATAGGCAGTTGTGCCGAGGCTGAGGCGATAGGGGCTGCACTCGACCGGGTGGCCGACGATACGCCCCGCTGGTTTGCCTTCTCGCTCGACGTCGATCTGGCCGACGGACGAGGTGTCCTGTGGTCCGGCGAAAGCATCGAGAGTGCCGTTCGTGCCGCACTGGGACAGGGTGCCGATGCCATCCTGCTCAACTGCGCCCCTCCCGAGATCGTCGACATCGGCCTCGCCGAACTGGTGGCGACGCTGGACGCGACCGGAACCGAGATCGACTTCGGCGCCTACGCCAACGCCTTCCCTCCGCGTCCCGACGAGTATGCGGCGAACTCCGTTGTCCTCGGCCGGCGCGACGACCTGACGGGTTCGGCCTACGCCGATGCCGTGCAGGGTTGGATCGATCTCGGCGCCACCATCGTCGGTGGCTGCTGTGGCATTCACCCCGAGCAGATCGAGGCGGTCCGGGATCGTCTGACCGGGACCGAACCTACGGACTGAATCCCTATCGCTACGAGATCGGCGACGGGTCGACGACCGCCTGGTCGAACCCGAGCAGCTGTTCGAGGTAGGCGGCGTAGGAGAAGAGCGCGTCTTCGCCGTGCGGCTTGCCGACCAGCTGCACACCGACGGGAAGCCCGGACTCGGTACGACCGACCGGGAGGGTGATGACCGGAAGTGTCGTGGCCGAGATGGCGGAAACGATGAACAGCCAGTCGTTGTACTCGCTCCAGGGAACTCCGTCGCTGTAGCCGAAGTAGCGCTCCTCGATGGGGAAGGGCAGCACGGCAGAAGCTGGGGAAACCAGCAGGTCGTGATCGGCCATGAACCTGGCCGCCGAGTTGAACACGTTTCCCTGGGCGACCAGGGCACTCCTGAAATCGTCGCCCGTCAGATTCAGTCCGTGCTCGATGTTCCACACGAGCTCGGGCTTCAGGATGTCGCGGATCTGCTCGAGGTCTGGCCCCAGGTTGTTCGCGTACAGGAGCCCCCTGGTCACGCTGAAAGCCTTGGCTGCCTCGGAGAGGTCTGGGTGGTCCTCGACGACCTCGATGCCATCGGTCTCGAGAGTCTGCATCGCCGAGAGGCAGAGATCTGCAACCACGTCCTGTGTCGACGTGACCCCGAGGTCGCGGCTGAAAGCGACCCGGAGCGGTTTGGTGGCCCGCCGTACACACTCGGCAAATGGCCGTTCGGGTCGCGGCTTGCTGACGCCCACCTGTTGACTGATGCCGGTCATCGAGTCCGCGAACAAGGCGAGGTCGCCGATGTCGCGAGCCATCGGGCCGCTTTGGGCATGAAGCAGGAATGGGGCAGCCGAAGGCCCCGATGCGATCAGTCCCGGTGATGGGCGCAGACTGGTCACCCCACAGAAGTTGGCTGGGGTGCGGAGTGATCCGGCCAGGTCGGATCCGGTGGCGATCCAAGCGGTGCCGCTGGCGAGTGCGGCCGCCGATCCGCCAGACGATCCACCCGCGGTGAGTCGTAGATCGTTGGGGTTGCGGGTGGGGCCAAATACATCGTTGAACGTGTTGCCCCCGATGCCGAACTCGGGAGTGTTCGACATGGCATACACGACGGCGCCATCGTCCTCGAGCTTCTCGACGAGGATGTCGGACTGCTCAGGGATGAAGTTCTCTCGGATTCTCGAACCGAACGTGTTGCGCACTCCGGCCACCGGCGACAGATCCTTGATCGCTGCGGGCAGCCCCGCCAGGGGGCCACGCTGGTCGGGTGGTGAGTCGGCCATCTGGTCGACATGTCGGCGGGCCCGGTCGAAACAACGTGTCGGCAGGGCGTTCACCATGCCGTCGACCTCGTCCATCCTCTCCTCGACGGCGTCGAGTGTGTCGTGCGGAGTGATGTCGCCTGCCGACAACATGGCGACGACGTCGCGGGCCGATCGGCGGACCAGGTCTTCGCTCATTGCATTGCCCTCTTGTTGCTGGTGCAACGGGCCGGGCGGCCCCGGTCGCGTTGCTCGCTCATTGCCTTGCCTCCAGGATGCCGGCGTGTTCGTCTCGCAGGATGTTCTTCTGCACCTTGCCCATCGTGTTTCGCGGCAGTTCATCTGTGAACAGCACACGTTTGGGCTGCTTGAACCGGGCCAGGCTGTCGCCCAGTGTGGCAACTATCGACGCCTCCCCGATCTCGGCACCGGGCTCGGGCACAACGACGGCGACAACCGCTTCACCGAAGTCGGGGTGAGGCACTCCGATGACCGCCGATTCGACGATCCCGTCCATGTCGTCGATGGCGGTCTCGACCTCTTTCGGGTAGACGTTGAAGCCACCCGAGATGATGAGGTCCTTGCCGCGGCCGACGATGTGCAGGTAGCCATCGGCGTCGATCTGGCCAAGGTCTCCGGTGATGAAGAAACCATCGTCGCGGAACTCTTCTGCAGTTTTCTCGGGCATCTGCCAGTAGCCGCCGAACACGTTGGGACCGGTCAACTCGACGACGCCGATCTCCCCGGTTGCAACGGGTTTGCCCGTAGCGGGTTCGCCGATCCGCAGCTCGACGCCCGGCAGAGCGAAGCCGACCGTGCCGGGCCGTCGTTCACCTTTGTAGGGGTTCGAGGCGATCATGCATGTCTCGGTCATGCCGTACCGCTCGAGGATGTGATGCCCGGTGCGGTCAAAGAACTCGCGGTGTGTTTCAGCCAGCAGGGGAGCGCTGCCCGAAACGAACAGGCGCATGTGACCGGCCAGCTCCTCGTCGAATTCGGCCCGCGCCAGGAGCCGGGTGTAGAAGGTCGGAACCCCCATGATCGCGGTCGCGCGGGGGAGCTCGCGAATGACCATGTCAGCGTCGAACCCCGGCAGGAAGATCATCGATCCGCCGGAAAGGAGGGTGACGTTGACCGCTACGAACAGGCCGTGGGTGTGGAAGATCGGCAGCGCGTGAAGAAGAACGTCTCTCTCCGAGAAACGCCAAACCTCGGCCAACGAACGGGTGTTGCTGAGCAGGTTCTCGTGCGACAGCATCGCCCCTTTGGAGCGACCCGTGGTGCCAGAGGTGTAGAGGATTGCAGCGAGGTCTCCGGCCTCTCGTTCGGCGACGGGGTGGTCGTCGCCCGCAGCGGCGGCCTCGGTCATCAACGAGCCGCTGCCATCACCGCCCAGGGTGAGCAGGTCTGCCCCGACACCGTTGGCGATCTCGACAAGTGCGTTCGACCTAGATGGGTCCGAGACCAACACGGCAGGCATGGCATCGCCGACGAAGTAGCTGACCTCGGCCGGGGTGTAGGCAGTGTTCAGGGGCACCAGAACCAGGCCGGCATGGAGACAGGCGAAGACCAGGGCAAGCGCTTCGGGCGACTTGTCGACCTGCACAACAACTCGATCGCCAACCTCTGCGCCGTGAGCGGCCAGCACCGAGGCAAGACAGGCGGCCAGCTCGATCATGTCTGAGTAGGTTCGCGTCGACCCGTCGATCAGGTGGAGGCACGGACGCTCGCTTGCAGCATGGGGCGCCAACAATGCGTCGTAGAGGTGGTTGCTCATCCCTGTTCCCCCTCGTTGGCGCAAGCAGCGGCCAGCTCGATGATGTTCGCCGCCGCCTTCACCGTGTGATCGGTGACGTAGGCCTCGTGATTCTCTTCGATGTATCTCAGGTCGTAGTGGTAGTTGACCATCAGCCCGAGCGAAAGTCCGATGCCCGCGGGCGAAAGGTTGGCTTGTGGGTGTATCGCCTTGAGGAACGCCCCATTTCCGAGATGGAATCGGGCGACCGGGTCGACGGGTGTTCCGTGGGGGGTCTTGGCCGTGACGAAGTAGACGGCGGCCAGTTCTCTCGTCAGCTCGCCGTGGCGCGCAAGAGCCGTGGGATCATCTGTCCAGTAGGCCTGGGCGACGAGGTCGGTCAGCTCGGCGGCGAGACCTCCACCGATGTCGGACCTCTCTCTGTTCCTGACCCACGCTGCGAATCCAGGTGCCGGTGACAAGGTCAAGAAGTCGGAGAGATTCGGCATGTCGTTAGCGAGTTCGGCCGCGACCTGCTTGATGAGGAAGTTGCCGAAGGAGACTCCGCGAAGCCCGACCTGGCAGTTCGAGATTGAGTAGAACACCGCTGTGTCGGCGTCCTCGGCTGCAACCGGTTGACGTTCGTCGTCGAGTAGCCCACTGATCGAGTCGGGCGTTCCGACGGTGAGAGCAACCTCGACAAACACCAACGGTTCGCGGGGGAGCGACGGGTGGAAGAAGGCATAACAGCGGCGGTCAGGCGGCTGCACGCGACGGCGCAGGTCTGCCCAATCGGCGATCTCGTGAACGGCCTCGTAGTCGATGATCTTCTCGAGAATGTCGGCCGCAGTCGCCCACGTGATGGGTTCGAGGACGAGGAACCCTCGGTTGAACCATGAAGACAGAAGGTGGCGGAAATCGTTGTCGATGCGCAACAGGTCGGGGTTGTCGTGCAGGCGGCTCAACAGGTCGGATCTCATGGACACCAGCGCGGCGGTGCCTCCCTCGGTCCGGTTCAGTCGCCGAAGCAGCTCCTGCCGCGGTGGCTCGACCACCTCGCTCAGCCGTTTCAGGGCTTCTGCGGAACTGTCGGCTGCAAAACGCTGGGCTGCGTCGGTGATCTCGTCGGGATCGGGATCGAAGTTCTCTGCCAGGTCCTGGAAGAACTCGGTGCGTTCCCGATCGGTCAACTGGCGATACCGCTCGAGGATCAGGCCGGCCAGAGCGACCCCTGACGCCTGGCCGCGGGCCGACGTGAGAGCCACACACATTTCGCCGATGTCGCCCTCGTCTGCATCCGATGAGGCCAGGCGGGTGATCCGGCGCCAGTCGAGATCGAGAACGTTCGTCTTCAGCCGCGAGAGTATTGGTCGAGCCACAACGGTACTTCTACCCGACCCTTCGGGTCCAAGGCAACGATCTGTATGTGTTCTGTGCAGGAGAACCCGAACGTGCTGCGCGTTTGCACGTCGCCATCCAGGGCGAGCGGTTCAGCGATCTGGTGTCGGTCTTCGATCCTGGGTAGTAGTCAGGACCGAACCGCCGGAGCCTGCTTCACAGATCCAGACGGTTGCGGTTCGTTCGCCTGAAGCTCCGTAGCGATCGGTGACCGAAACGCTGAACTCGGCTGCTCTCTCGGATTCGACGAGTGCGACCGCGCAACCGGCGAACCCTCCGCCTGTCATCCGCGCGCCGAGGCATCCGGGACTGTTGTGGGCGATGTCGACCATGTGGTCGAGAGCGGGGCTCGATACCTCGAAGTCGTCGCGCAGGCTGTTGTGGCTCTGGGTCATCAGTTCACCGAGGAGTACGGCGTTTCCATCGGTCATCGCTTTCGCCGCCTCGACGGTTCGCCGGTTCTCACCGATGACGTGGCGAGCTCGCCGGCGTTCGAGGTCGAACTCGGAGCCGAGGCGGACGAGATCGTCGAGGGTGGCGTCCCGCAGAGACTCGACACCGAGGGCGGCGGCGGCGCGTTCGCACGCAGTGCGGCGATCGGCGTACTCGGAGTCGACGAGTTCGCGCCTGGTGTTGGTGTCCATGACGGCCACCACAACACCAGCGGGTAGTGGCCGGGGTGAAAGCTCGAGCGACCGGCAGTCGATGAGGACCGCATGATCCCGAACACCAACCGTGGAGATGAGCTGGTCCATGATGCCGCTGGGCAGGCCGACGATCTCGTTCTCGACCCGCTGCCCGAGTTGTGCGACCGCTACCGGAGACCACCGGGTCGCGGCCATGTGGAGTATGGCCAGGGTGCATGCGACCTCGAGTGCCGCAGAGGATGAGAGGCTTGCCCCGACCGGGACATCGGTCGCTATCGCTGCCCGCCACGGGTCGACGATGATCCCGGCCTCCGACAGCAGCTTGTGAACACCACGAATGTGGATCGCCCAGTCGCCCGGTTCGAGATCGGACTCGTACGGCGCAAGAACCGCACCTCCGAAGTTCTCGGACACGATCTCTGTGGGTGTTCCTCGTGGGGCTGGGGCGACCGCTACCGAAGTGTCGAATGGCAGAGCCATCGGCATCGCGAAGCCCTGGTTGTAGTCGGTGTGTTCGCCGATGAGGTTGACGCGCCCGGGGGCTCTGGAAACGAAGTCGGGTTCGCCCCACGTGTTGCGAAATATTGCTACTGCACGCTCGGCGGACCTGGGGCCTTGGTTCACGGTCGGATCAGCCGGCCATGGTGAGTCCACCCGAGACCGAGACGGTCTGACCGGTCGTGAACGCGGATCCTTCGGATGCGAAGTAGACCACTGCGGGAGCGATGTCAGAGGGTTGGCCCAGACGTTTCATCGGGACCGCTCCCTCGAGCGCTCCAAGCATACGTTCGGGGTTCGCGGCGCTGTCGGCTGCGCTGGCCAGTAGGGCGGTATCCGTGGGTCCGGGACACACGGAGTTGACGGTCACCCCGCTGCGTGCAACCTCTCGAGCGATCGTCTTCGAGAACGCGATGACCGCACCTTTGGCCCCGCTGTAGACCGCTTCGAGTGACGAGCCGACCCGCCCGGCGTCTGATGCGATGTTGACGATACGACCCCAACCGCCTGCGACCATCGCTGGCAGGCAGGCGTGGGTTGTGCGCAGCACACCCTTGTAGTTGATCTCGATGAGAAGATCCCAGAGTTCCTCGTCGGTGTCGAGGAACTTGGCGAACCTGTCCCAGCCGGCGACGTTCACGAGAATCTCGACCGGACCCATCTCGTCGGCGACCATCAGACAACCCTGGATGACCGAGTCGCTGTCGGTGATGTCCATCGTGACCACAAGGGCCTCGCCGCCCTGGGCCCGGATCATCTCAGCGGTCTCTTCTGCGCCTTCGGTGTTGATGTCGGCGACTGCGACTCGTCGATCGTCGGCGGCCAGGGCCACACAGACCTCTCGCCCGATTCCGCCGGCCCCGCCGGTGACAAGGGCAACTCTGCTGGTCATTGGGCTCTCTCCTATTGTGTTCCCCGGAAACGTGCAGTTTCCGCAGCGTTCAACCGTTGCGTACAGCTCGTGCGATCTCGCCCCACTTGGAGCGCTGGTCGGGGTCGTTTCGAATCTGTTGCTCGCCGAGGTACATGACAACTCGGGTCGCCCTGCTGGCGTAACGCTCGAGCAGCCGATCGGCCATCTCGTCCCACGGCGCCGAGAGGGCAAAGTGATCGAGCATCTCGTCGGTGATCAGCTCGCCCATGGTGTCGAGCTCGCCGGCTTTCATCTTCTCGCGGATTCGTGCGGTTGTCCCCTCGAACCCCAGGTCGTCGAACTGGAAGGCGTAGTTGGGGGTGCTGCCGTAGAACGCGATCTGTTGTTTTGTTGTCTCGACGTACGGGGCGCGTTCCTCGGGTGTGTCGCCGGGGCACGCGAACACCGGGATGATCAGGTCGATGTCCTCGGCGCTGCGCCCAGCCTTCGAGGCTCCCTCGGCCACACCGGGCAGGAGCCGTTTCTCGATGTAATGCATCGAGTGGAGTGGATGCACGTGAACCCCGTCCGCAACCTCGCCGGCGACCCTCGTCATGACGGGACCCACAGCTGAGATGTCGACCTTCATCTGGTGGTCGTGGGAGCGCGGTGACCAGGCGGGAGGCAGCAGACTGAGATTGTAGAAATCGCCTTCGTGTGACAGTCGTTCCTCCCTGTTGAACGCCCGCCAACACGCCTTGACCGCGGCGACGTAGTCGCGCATGCGCGCTGCCGGCCGGTCGAACTCGCTGCCGTAGCGACGTACCACGTGGGCCTTGACCTGGCTGCCGAGGCCTAGGCGGAAACGCCCTTCGGTGTTGTCGGCCAGTTCGTAGGCGATAGCGGCCGAAACCATCGGGCTTCTCGGGAAGGCGACGGCGATGCCTGTCGTGAAGTACAAGTCGGGTGCGGCCATCGCCGCTGCGGCGATCTGCATCCACGGCACCTGACTGGTCTCTGTGTAGAGCATTCCAGCGAAACCCTCGTCTTGAAGGTTCTTGGCCAGTTCTGCCGATCCGGCCCAGGTCGAGCCCCCGGTCATCACGTCGATTTCCATGCCCTGGACAGTAGGCCGTGGTGTCGGCGCTTGCCGTATCTCGCGGTGGGTTCGGTTGGCAGAGGCGGCTGTGATGTGGTGATGTGGCCAGATGGGAACACGGTTCGGGACGGGGATGGTGGTCGCGGCTCAGCCCGAGGCCGTGGAGGCCGGGGTCGAGGCCTTGCGCAACGGCGGTAACGCCGTCGACGCCGCGGTCGCCTGCGCGTTCGTAGCGAGTGTCGTCGACCCCCAGATGTGTGGCATCGCTGGCTTCGGCAACGCACAGCTGTACCTCCCGGCCGATGCGGTCCACGCGTGTGTCGACTTCCACGGCACCTCCCCGGCGGCGACGAGGGCCGACATGTGGGAGCACCTCGTTCGGGGAGAGACCAGGGACGGTTTCGGTTTCGTGCTCGATGGGAACCCGAACGACGTCGGGTACCAGGCGATCACCACACCGGGATCTCTCAAGGCCTGGCACGAGATGCAGACCCGTCATGGCCGCCTGGCATGGAGCGATGTTGTCGAGCCGGCGATCGGATGGGCCGACGAGGGGTTTGCCATTCGTCCGAGCGTCTATCACTGGTGGCTCGAGGGGGCGACCATGGGAAGGGTCGACAACGTCGAACGGCTCGCTCACACACCCGCTGGTCGACGCATCTACTTCCACGAGGACGCAACGCTGAGGCGCATTGGAGAGAACCTCCGCAACCCCGACATGGCCGCGACGTTGCGTCACATTGCCGACGGCGGCTCCGACGTCTTCTACACCGGCGACGTTGCGGCCCGGATCGATGCGGACATGTTGGCGAACGGCGGCTTGTTGTCGGCCGACGACCTCGCCAACTACCGGACCGTCTGGACCGAGCCGCTGCACACCACCTACCGAGGCCTCGACATCACCACCAACCAGCCCCCGGGCGGGGGAGTGATGGTGGTCGAGATGTTGAACATCTTGAAACACTTCGATCTGGCGGCGATGGGTCACAACTCGGTCGACTACCTCACAACCGTCAGCGAGGCGATGAAGTGGGCGACCGCCGACAAGGACGCCCACGTCGGCGACCCCGAGTTCGTCGATGTTCCACTCGACCGCCTCGTGTCGGACGAATACGGAGCAGAGGTGGCCGACCGAATCGCGAGCGGACGGCGGGCCAGCGTGGCCCGGATGGCGGGAGAGTCGCCCGACACCACCCACGTCTGTGTGGTCGACGCCGAGGGCAATGCCGTGACGATGACCCACTCGTTGGGCATGCCCTCAGGTGTGATCACCGACGGTCTGGGCTTCATGTACAACGGCTGCATGGGTGTGTTCGACCCGCGTCCTGGTAGGGCCGGTTCACTCGCACCGGGCAAGCGACGGTTCAGCTCGTTGTGTCCGACCATGGTGTTCGCCGACGGCGAGCTCGACCTCGTGGTCGGTGCTCCGGGCGGCACACAGATCGCCATGGGAGTCACCCAGATGCTCTTGAACCACATCGACTTCTCGATGCCTGTGCTAGAGGCTGTTGTGGCCCCTCGGTTCTCCTCGACCAGCGATGCCATCGACGTCTGCAACCGCATCCCGCGATCGGTGACCGCGCGACTCGAGGCGAACGGCTACGACGTCGTACGTTGGCCAGAGAGCTACGCCTTCGCAAGAGTCCACGCCGTGGACGTCACCAGCGAAGGCCTGGCAGGTGCGGCCGACCCCGGTTCCGATGGAATGGTGATGGTGGTCTGAGCGGGTCACCCGGTGCGATTTCGGGGGACTCAGGGAACCCGGCCACCCGCACGTGCGTTTGTGCGATATGGGAATCAACGGAATGCTGAAATCGATCTTGCTTCGTCGGGGTGGGCCCCTCTCTTCCACCGCAGCGACTGAATCGACTGGATCGGTCGAGAGCGCCGAGAGTTCGGAGAGGAGCGACCTCGCGGGTCGACTCGCCGAAATGAGGGGCGACAACGTGTCCATCTCGCATCAGCCCGAAGGTGGGGATGCCCCCAGCCAGATCGACAATCTGGTCAACGCCGCCCGCGACAACAAGTACATGAGCGCCTCCAGTGAGGATGCGGTGGTGTCGAACCTGAAGTCGTACAGGAAGTCGAAGTAGTCGCAGCGAGAGCAGGCTCGATCGCCAGACGACGCTAGACCGTGGTGAGGTGCTCGACGAGTTTGCCGAACACCAGGTTCCAACCCGTCGCTCGAGGCGAATCACCGGGCACGCCGCCTTCGCCCGCGGCCAGGCCGTCGACACTCGCCCCGCTCTGCGTGAGATGAGACGGGGTTGTTCGGTGGGCGGGGTCAGCCCGAGGCGAGCAGGTGAGCCAGCCAGTTCTCGCACCGCGCGGCGACGACATCGGGGGTCAGATCGGACCTGCCCAGCACATTCCACGCAAACGTGGGAATCGGTCCGGGGCCAACGGACAGTACTGTCGCCAGGTCGTACACGACCACGTCCTCGCAATAGCCGGTCAGCTGGCGGTAGTGGTCGAGGAACAGGTCGGCGATCTCGTCGCTGTGCAGGATCGCGAGGTTCCAGCGACAGTGTGTGATGTCGACGGCTCTAGGCCCCCTGACAGCCTCGAGCCAGTCGACCACGCCGACGATCTCTCCTCGTTCCCAGTGGATGTTGTTCGGGTGGAAGTCGCGGTGGACGAATTGCCATGGGTGTTCTGGCAGGGGGCCGTCAACGCGGGCCCTTGCCTCGTCCCACGCGTCGGTGTCGGCAACCCATTCGGGTGGTGGGCGGTTGGGATCGTCCCAGCGTCTGAAGTCCGTCAAGCCCGCAGGTTCGGGCGTGTTGTGTAGCCGGGCCAGACAGGCGGCGAGTCTCTCGGCCCAATCGACAGGGTCATCGGGATCGATTTCGGGGCGACCGGGTACGTAGGTCATGACGACGGTCGGAACGTCGGTTTCGTCGGCGCCGGGATCGGCTGCGACGAGGGTGGGTGTCGCCACGCCGATGTCGATGTTCCTCAGTGCCCGAAGTATGGAGGTTTCCCGGTGCGGCACCTCGGGTTCGCGCTCGAGCCAGCTTGTTTGTGTCATGCGGCGCACGACAACCGTGTCGTGAGGCGAGCCGTCGAGGTCGACCCGGTGTACCGCGGACGAGAGCCCTCCCTGTAGAGCTTCGACCGAACGAACCGTGCCGCCGATCGTGTGTTCGAGCCAAGCGAGCGTTGCATCGGGTGGGGGTTCTTGTGGTGGCAGGCTCCAGGCCTCGTTGGACACGTTGTCAGTCGCGATAGGTCGGATCGTCGCGGTCGAGCAACTCCATCTGCTGGTCCAGGTGAGCGGGTCCCATTCCGCTGAATGCGCCCCAGCCGGTCGAGACCTTGTTCGCCACGTCATCGCTGACGATGTTCAGCGGCTGGTTGGTCGAGTACGCGAGGATCATCGTCTTGCACGCCCTCTCGAAGTAGTAGAGGTCCTCGAAGGCTTCTGCGATGGTCGACGCTGCAACCGTGACACCATGGTTCCCCATCAGCAGTACCGGCTTGTCGGCCATCACGTCGGCGAGCCGCTTGGCCTCCTCGGCCTCGTCGGCGATACCGCCGAAGTTCAGGTCGTAGGCGACTCGGTCGTGGTAGCGCGCCGTGTTCTGATCGATCGGTCTGATGGTGGGATCGGCAAGGCCTGCGAGTGCCGTCGCATAGTCCGAGTGGACGTGCAGCAAGACGCGGGCCGATGGCAGTTCGGCGTGGATGGTGCCGTGGATGCACCAGGCGGATGGATCGGGTGGGTTGGGTCCGTCCATCACCGTCGAGTCGTGGGCGTCGAGCAACAACAGTTCGCTGGCCCTGATCAGCTCGAAGTGACGCCAGCGAGGGTTCATCAGGAACTGGTGACCGTCGTCGGAGACGGCGGCGCTGAAGTGGTTGGCCACGGATTCGTGCCAGCCCAATTTGGCCGCAATCCTGAAGACAGCAGCGAGTTCCACGCGGGTCTTCTGCACGAGTTCCTGGTCGACGATGGTCATGAGGTCACCTCCGGCTGTGGCCTGAGTCTCTCACCCCCCGGTGCTACGGACAACACCGTGACTTCGTGCCCTGTTGGCCGCGGGATCAGGGACCGACGATGAGGACACGAGGTGATGGAGGTCGGCGATGAGGGTCCCCGTCAAGGTGTTGGGTTTGCATGTGGTGCCGAGTTCGGGAGCGACAGTGTTGCTCGTCGGCGAGTCAGACGACCCCACCAGAGTGCTTCCGATCTTCATCGGGCAGAGCGAGGCCAGCTCGATAGCCATTGCGCTCGGAGGGCTTGATACACCGCGTCCTCTCACACACGATCTGTTCGTGGAGGTCATGAACGTGACCGGTGCGGGGCTCAAGGGTGTCGAGGTGACGGAGCTTCGCGACGGAACGTTCTTCGCAGATATCGAGATCGAGGTGGAGGGCGAGGTGATCGTGTTGTCGGCTCGGCCGAGCGACGGCATTGCGCTGGCCGTCCGGGTCGGGGTGCCGATCTACGTCGACACCGAGGTGCTCGACGAGGCGGCGGTGGCCGTGGAACGAGAAGCCGAGCGGCCCTTCGACGAGGAGGAGATCGACGAGATCGTGTCGAGCTTCCAGGATTTCCTCGAGACTGCAAGCGCCCAGGACTTCGCCGAGACAGCCGAGGGCGAGGAGGGTTAGGGGCCCGCCACCACGGGCGGGATCGATCGAGGGGTTGCCGTCGATGCGGACGATGTCAGCGACACTCTCGATGTGATCCATGCCGGTCGGATCACCCGCGTCTACGTGCTGAGGCGATCACGGCACACGAAGGACCGCTCGGACGGGGCTGGCGTCGAATCCGGCCAGGCGCAGTGGCAGTGCGATCAGCTCATAGACACCATCGGGAACGCCGGCCAACACGAGCCCTTCGAGGATCGCCAACCGTCGTTCGACACACGTGTGGTGCGTGGGCAGGTCCCTCGAGGAGAACACGTCGACGCTGGGAGCGTCGGTGCCGAGCAGCCGTCCGCCGTGTTCGGCCAACCACCGCGGCGTGTCCGGATCGAAGGCAGCGAAGTCGGTGTTGAACTCGTCGGGGTCGGGGAACGTGCCGGTGGCGACCAGCAGCCGCGGCGCCTCCAACAAATCGGGGAGGTGATCGGGGGTCACCAGCTCATTGCGACCGACCTCGACGTGGACGACCTGACACGGACCGACGTATGCGTCGAGTGGCATCCGGTCGATCGTCTCGCTTCCCTCGACCACATGGCTCCACGAGTCGGTGTGGGTGCCGAGGTGCACGGTCGAATGTAGGGTCGACAGATCGACGGAAGATCCCTCGGCAAGACTGGCCAGTACCTCGCGTGTCAGCGGAGTATCACCAGGCCATACAGCGGTCGCTGGTGATGCCAGCGGAGACAGGTCGATCAGGTCGCCACGGCCGAACGTCATGTCGTCGAACGTATCCTGCCTGGGCCTAGTGCCAGGTGATGTGGGCGACCGTCAGGGTCGAGCAATAGAACAGTCCGCGGTCGCCGTCGGCGGTCAGGAACATGCCGTTGCCGATGCGCGACCCGGTGTCGACCCTGTCGAGCAGCTCGCCGGAGGTGATGTCGACGATCACGACATCGTCGGTTCCCGAGTCGGTGAAGTCGTTGATCGCCAGCTCTCCCGAAGCCGGGAACACCACGGGTTGCATCGAGGGTCGCACGTCGAGCTGCCATGCGACTTCGAGAGTGGTCCCGCTCGTATCTATACCGGCGAGCCCGCCGTTGACCGAGTCCCAGGCGATCGCCATCTGCTGTTCGGGAACGTGGGCTGGCGGAGCGATGATTCCCCCGCCCGGTGCGCCGAACGGCTCGATCTCGGTCGCGTCGTTCGGGTCGTCGAGTGAGACCCGCACCAGACGCTGGGCACCCGACCACGGTGCCGGCAACCGCCATGACAGCCTGTTCCCCGGCGGTTCGTCGAAACGTCCGTTGGGTTCGGTGGTGTGGATCCTTCGCACCGATTCGATGTCGCCGCAGTCCATGATCCAACACACATCGTCGGAAATGCAGGCATCCCACGCCAGCCCGCGGTCCGAGCCCGCAGCCCTGTAGCGGGGCCTCCAATCGTCGACTGCCAGCCGGTCGCCCTCGACCACGAGGCGCCACAGATGTTCAGTCCCGGGGACGTAGATGATTTCGCCGGCGGTGGTCAGGTCTGCGGCGATACGGCCCATCGAACCTTCTGGAAGCACCAGCGGTTCGCCGATCGGTTGGAGCGATTCGGGGTCGAGCCTGGAGATGGTAGTGCCGCCCTGGCCCTCGAGCCTGAGGTCCTTGGTGACGAGTGTTCCATCGGAGAGTGCGAGCAACCCGTTGTGGCTGCGGTCGGCGGGTAGGCGACGTTCGACGGTGATGGACAGGTCGTCGGGATCGAGGCGGTGGAGGTACGAACCGTTGACCGACATGATGGAGCCGTTGGCGTGGGCCAGGATCGCTCCACACCAGACATGGTCTCCGCACGGCAACTCCGGCGATGACACCAGGGGTTCGAGCGAGGTCGGATCTATGCGCTGGACCCAACCGAATGGGCTGGGCCCAGAGAAGTGGGCCATCGTCCCGCCCAGGTACCACTGGCCGCTATCTCGTTCGACGACCATGACGTTCCAACGATTGTTTCGAACGCTCGTGACACTCGCCGTTCCGGTTGCGGCGTCGAGCCGGTCTGGTGACGCCTTCTGGCGGCGATTCCCGCCACACTCGACCGGCCAGGCCGAAGGCCAGTACCCCGGGTGTGTGTTGTCCCGATCGAGTTCTGTCACCTGGTGCTCCCCGTTTCGTGTTGCGGACAGAGTGCCATCCAGGTCGATCGCCGCCGAAATGGCGCACTACGTAGTCTGTGTGTGGGTCTGGGAGGGCACCGTATGGACGAGCTGATCGATCGGGTTCTCGAGCGTGGGGTCGACTCGGGTGCCGTCCCGGGTGTTTCTGCCCATGTGGTCGGTAGCGATGGCCCGCTCTACGAGGGTGCTGCCGGCGTGCGTACGGTCGGGTCGGACGCTGCGATGACGCCCGACACCGTCTGCTCCATCCACTCGATGACGAAGGCGATCACGGGTGTGGCGGCGATGCAGCTGGTCGAGCGTGGCGCGCTCGATCTCGACGCAACAGCCAGCTCGGTGTGCGACGAGATGGGACCGGCGACGGTACTCGTCGGATTCGGTCCTGACGGCGAACCGGTACTGCGCCGCGCCACAACCGAACCGACCCTCCGCCAGCTGCTGACACACACATCTGGTTATGGGTACGACATCTGGGACCGGAACCTCGACCGCTGGTACACAGCAACGGATACTCCACGGCTCGGCACCCGGCGCTTGGCCGCGCTCGACACACCGCTGATGTTCGACCCGGGGACGAGGTGGCAGTACGGCATCGGCATCGACTGGGTGGGTCGGATGATCGAACGAATCAGCGGAGCGACGCTGGGCGCGTATTTCGAAGAACACGTGACCGGACCGCTGGGCATGGCCGATACCCGCTTCACGCCGACGCCGTCCATGAACGAGCGACGGGCGTCGGTACACGCCCGCCAGGCCGATGGTTCGCTGATTCCCATACACACGGTCACCCCTGAACAGCGGGACTTCGAGGCAGGGGGTGGCGATCTGCTGGGGACCGGTGCCGACTACGCCAGGTTCGTACGAATGATCCTGAACGACGGCGAACTCGACGGTATGCGGGTGCTCGAGGCCGAGACCGTGGGAACGATGGCCCGCAACCACATCGGCGATCTGAGGGTCACGCGGCTCGTCCCTTCGTCGAATCGACTGTCGAACGAGGCTGAGTTCTTCCCCGGCGAACCCAAGTCGTGGGGGCTGACCTTCCAGGTCAACGAGACCGCCGCCCCCACGGGCCGCTCAGAAGGCACTCTCATGTGGGCCGGCCTGGCCAACAGCTTCTTCTGGATCGATCGCAGTCACGGCATCGGCGGTGTCTTCATGTCCCAGATCCTGCCCTTCGCGGACCGGCCGGCACTCGATCTGTTCTACGAGGTCGAGCGCTCTGCGTACTCGGTGGGCGGCCACCGGTGAGCTGACGTTTCGGATGTGGAGCCGAACCGGAATTACGCTCTGCGTCGATGCGCTTCACACCGACAGAACTGACCGATGACGAGCTGGCTCTCCAGTCCGACGTCCGCGACTTCTTGGCAGCAGAGCTTCCGCCCGGGTCATACATGCCCGGCTTGGGCATGTCTGCTGCGAGCGACAGGGCGTTCTCCAAAAAGATGGCCGATCGGGGATGGGTGGGCATGTCGCTGCCGAAGGAGTGGGGTGGTCACGACCGCACTGCCGTCGACCGCTTTGTTGTGGTCGAGGAGATGTTGCGTTGGGGTGCGCCGGTCGCATATCACTGGGTTGCCGATCGTCAGACCGGCAACATCATCAACAAGTTCGGGTCCGACGAGCAGAAGACCAGGTTCCTGCCCAAGATCTGTGCGGGTGAACTCGGGTTCTCGATCGGCATGAGTGAACCCGACAGTGGCTCGGATCTGGCGTCGGTCACGACCAGAGCCGAACGCGATCAGGGCGGCTGGATCGTCAACGGCACCAAGATCTGGACCAGCAACGCCCACCAGAACGATTGGTTCATCTGCCTGCTGCGTACCCAGCCCCTCGAATCTGGTGGCAACAAGCGCGAAGGGCTCAGCCAATTCCTGATCGACATCCACGACACTCCCGGGCTCGAACTGGGGCCCATTCCCTTCCTGAACGGAGAACATCACTTCAACGAGGTGTCGTTCACCGATGTGTTCGTGCCCGACGAGAACGTGGTCGGTGTGCCCGGTATGGGCTGGAACCAGAACACGACCGAGATGGCCTACGAGCGTGGTGGCCCCGACCGGTGGCTGTCGGTGTTCTCGACGGTCGAGCAGTTGTTGCGCGAGGCCGAAGGAACGGCGATGGGCGAGCGCACGATCGAGCTGCTTGGCGAGTTGGCTGCCAGGTGGTGGGGGATCCGCAACCTGTCGCTTTCGGTGGCGCGGCTGATCGATTCGGGTCACGCACCTTCGATCGAGTCATCCCTCGTCAAGGAGATGGCAACACGTTTCGAACTCGAGACCATCGAGAAGCTGGTCGAGCTGGTCGACACCGAGTTGTCCCTCGAATCGGAATCACTCTTCGAGCAGCTGTTGTCCCAGTGTGTGTTGACCGGGCCCGGCAACACGATTCGTGGCGGCACGATCGAGATACTGCGGTCGGTCGCAAGCAAGGGACTTCAGGGGTTGCCGGTATGACCGTCGACGCACTCATCACCGAAACTGCCGATCGCTTGTTCGGCCGGCTCTGCACCCACGACGCGGTGCAGGCTGCCGAAGAGGGCGGGGGAGCACCAGAGATCTGGGAGGCCTTCACCGAGACCGGTTTCGCGTGGATCTCGTTGCCCGAGGAAGCAGGAGGTTCTGGCGGAACACTCGAGGATGCCCTCGAGGTGCTGCGGCTGGCCGGGTACCACGCGGCTCCGATTCCGGCCGCCGAGAACGGCATCTTGGGGGGCTGGTTGTTGGCCTCAGCCGGGCTCGAGTTGCCGGAGGGAATTGTCACGGTGGCTCCCGGCACCGCCCGCGACACCTTGAAGGTCGCCGACGACGGAACCGTGACCGGCAGCGTCGAGATGGTCCCCTGGGGGCGCGGTGCCGAGCGGCTCGCTGTCGTTTGTGGTGGTGTCGTCGCGTCCATCCCGGTCGAGGCTGCTGTCGTCGAGACCAAGATGTCGTTGGCCGGCGAACCTCGCGACACCCTCACGTTCGACGGTGCGCCCGCCGACGTCGTGGATGCTCCGGTCGGGGTCGACTCCAGGGCACTGAGGTTCCGTGGAGCGCTCAGCCGTGTCGCCCTGATGGGTGGGGCGATCGAGAAGATGAGCCAGCTGACGGTCAGCTACACGAACGAACGAGAACAGTTCGGGCGACCGGTCGCACGGTTCCAGGCCGTGCAGCAGCACCTGGTGTGGGCAGCTCAGGACGCAGCCCTTGCACGTATGGCTGCCGAAGCTGCTGGCGCCGCAGCGTCTCGTGGTGAGGCCGGCTTCGAGATCGCCGCGGCGAAGCTGAACACCAACCAGGCCGCAACCAGGGCCACGAAGGCGTGCCACCAGGCTCACGGCGCCATGGGCATGACACAGGAGTACCCGCTGCACCACTACAGCCGTCGCCTGTGGAGCTGGCGCACCGAATACGGCGGCACGACCGAATGGGCCAAATGGGTTGGCGAGGCGGTAGCCGCTCAGGGTGCAGACGGCCTGTATCCGGCCATCACCGGCGGATCGGCGGCCCTCATCTGAACGACCGGCAACCTTCCTCCGATCTGGGTGCCGCAAGCTCTCACGCGTGAGAGTTCGGAGCACCCAGATCCGCTCTGCTAGGTCAGAAGCCCCGCAACCTTGGCTGCGAGGTCGGCGAGGCGGAACGCGTAGCCGTATTCGTTGTCGTACCAGGTCAGGATCTTGACCATCGTGTCGTCGACCACCATCGTCGAAGGGCCGTCGACGATGCCAGAGCGCGTGTCGTTGGTGAAGTCGGCCGATACCAGCGGGCGATCCTCGAACCCGAGGATGCCCTTCAAGCCACCTTCGGCAGCCGAGCGCAGCAGCCCGTTGACCTCGTCGGCGGTGACAGCTCGCGACAATGTGAACACCGAGTCGGTCAACGAGGCGTTCAGCAGGGGAACCCGTACCGCCATCCCGTCGAGGCGACCTGCGAGCTCCGGGTAGATCATCGTGATGGCCGTCGCCGACCCGGTGGAGGTCGGGATCAACGAGTTGAGGGCCGAGCGGGCTCGCCGCAGGTCCTTGTGGGGTGCATCGACGACAACCTGTGTGTTGGTGGCGTCGTGGATGGTGGTGATGACACCTCGCTCGATCCCGATGCCCTCGTGCAGGACCTTGACCACCGGAGCGAGGCAGTTCGTGGTGCACGAAGCGGCGGTCACGATGTGATGGATCGCCTCGTCGTACAGGTGGTCGTTGCAGCCCATGACGACATTGAGGACACCCTCGCTCTTCACAGGTGCCGACACCACCACCTTGCGGACGTCGCGGTCGAAGTACGGCTCGAGCAATTCCGTTGTGCGGAATCTGCCAGAACACTCGAGCACGATGTCGACGCCGTAGTCGTTCCATGCGACAACACCCGGCGCGTCGTGAGACGAGTGGGAGACCCACGAATCGTCTAGCCGGAACCGGTTCCCATCCACTTCGATGGCTGCGTCGAAGCGGCCGTGGACCGTGTCGAACTCGAGCAGGTGGGCCGAGGTTGCAGCATCGGAATGTGGATCGTTGACGTGCGTCAGCTGCAGTCCGGGCTTCGAGCGCAGGGCGCGCACTGCCAACCGTCCCATGCGTCCGAAGCCATTGATCCCGATGTGTACGGGGGTGGGTGTTGATGTCGTCACGGTCCCATCTTCGCGCCCGGGCTATTTGGGCGTGAGCCACGGCTTGAGCAGGCGGGTCAACGGTGGCACCAGCAACCACGTCAAGGCGATGATGCCGACGACGTTTGAGACAAATATCGCTGGGATTCGTGGAGCGTTCGGAGCGATCGCATCCTGGATATACGACAGGACAACAACGGTGGGGAACAGGGCGATCAGGATCGTCACTGCCTGCTTCCAACGAGGCGGCTCGGCCTCGCCACCGTCGAACCATCCGGCGAAGCCGCCAACAACACTGAGCTTCATGTCGCCGACGACGAGCGACTGGATCATCTCCAGCACATCCTCACGCTCGTCGGAGTTGAGCCATGCGTCCAGGTTCTCGCGGGTGTCGAAGGTGAAGGTGGTGACGTGTTCGTTCTGGACGCCGGGGACGGGCTCGGCGACCTGCCAACCGGTGAATCCGGGGAACCTACTCATCGCGGCCCCGATCTCGGCCTGCCCGCGCCGATAGTCGCCGAGGGCGCCTGGCTTCAGCGTCTTGGAAACGATCGCCGTAGCGGTACCGACCTGATGGCGGGGTATGGCGATTCGTTGCTCGACACCGGGACCGTCGATGTATCGAGAGCCCCGATCCACCAGCTTGTGTCGCTCTGAGGAATCGGTCCAGGCCGACAGATGTTCGAGTGTGTCGAACCGATATGTCGTCACCCAGGTATCTGGATGGGCCTCGCCCGGCGGTTGTGTGTCGGCGCCGACGAACCCGGGGAAGCGGGCAGCGGCATCGGTCAGGGTGTCGAGCCAGCGGCCGGCGTCGGCATCGAAGCCCCTTCTTGCTCGACGGGTGACCACAACGGTAGGTGCATCGGTCTCCATGGGATCAAGGGTGGCAGGTGACGGACCGTTGTTCTCGATCATCCGAGCATTGCGCGCAAGATCCTCGCCTGACACAACCTGTCGCCGGGTTGGGTCTCGGTGGGTCTGTGATCCACAATCGGGGTGTGGCTGGAATGAAGACGGATGTCGAACACTTTGAAGTTGTCGTCATCGGCGCTGGCGTCGGCGGCATCTACGAGATCAAGAGGCTGACCGATGTGGGTTTCGACGCGGTGTTGCTGGAGGGCGAATCCGACCTTGGCGGAACCTGGTTCAGGAACCGGTATCCGGGTTCGCGGTTCGATTCCGAGAGCTACACCTATGGCTACTCGTTTTCACAAGCGCTGCTCGACGAGTGGCACTGGAAGGAGCGCTACTCATCCCAACCCGAGAACCTCGCCTACCTGAACTTCGTCGCCGACAAGTTCGACCTGCGCAGGCACATGAGGTTCGATTGCCTGGTCGAAGCGATGCACTGGGACGAGGACGCTCGTCTTTGGCAGATCTCGGTGAAGGGCGGCGATGTGGTGACGTCGCGGTTCATCATCACGACCGTCGGGTTGTTGTCGGCGCCGACGATGCCTCGGATCGAGGGAGTCGACTCGTTCGAGGGCGAGGCGTATCACACCTTCTTTTGGCCGGTGGATCCTGTGCCTCTCGAGGGAAGGAAGGTCGCCGTCGTCGGAACGGGAGCCACGGGCATCCAGGTCATCGGCGAGATCGCGGACAAGGTGGCCGAGCTGACCGTCTTCCAGCGTCGACCCAACTGGAGTGCACCACTCAACAACTCACCGATCTCCGTTGAAGAGATGACCGAGATCAGGTCACGCTACGACGAGATCTTCGCCACGTGTGCCCGTACACCCGGAGGTTTCGAACACGAACCGGACCGACGCGGGTTCTGGAATGTGTCGCGCCAGGAGCGTCTCGAGATGTGGGACCGGCTCTACGACGAACCGGGGTTCGGAATCTGGTTGCAGAACTTCGTGGAGATCTTCGTCGACGAGAAGGCCAACGCCGAGTTCTCCGAGTACATCGCCGATCGCATCCGTCAGCGGGTGCACGACCCGGTTGTGGCCGAGAAGCTGATCCCTCGCGATCACGGCTTCGGCATCCAGCGGGTGCCGCTGGAGACCAACTACTTCGAGGCCTACAACCGCGACAACGTGCGGCTCGTCGATATCAGCGAGACACCGATAGAGCGCATCACGCCCAGCGGCATCCAGACGACCGATCAGCACTACGAGTTCGACCTCATCGTCTACGCCACCGGATTTGATGCGGTCACGGGGGCCTACGACCGGATCGACATCCGGGGTGTCGATGGTGAGGGGTTGGGCACGAGGTGGAGCGACGGACCCAAGACGTACCTGGGTGCGATGGTGCACGGTTTCCCAAACCTGATCATGGTCGCGGGTCCTCAGAGTGCCTCGTCGACCAGCAACTTCCCTCGCGCCATCGAGAACAGCGTCGATTGGGCGACCGGTCTGGTCGAGCACGTCAGGGCCAACGAGATCACCCGGTTCGAGGCCGATGCCGAGGCCGAAGCCGAGTGGACTCAATACATCGCCGGCCTGTATCAGATGGTGTTGCTTCGCAAGGCTCGTGGCTGGTTTACCGGCTACAACTCGAATGTCGAAGGCCACGAGGAAGGTATCCGCCATGTCGTCTACAACGGTGGCGCACCGCGATACCTCCAGATCTTGACCTCGGTTGCCGAGGACGGATACCGAGGTATCAGCTGCCGCTAGAGGGGGGCAGAGTCGCGCGACAAGCTGGTGCTCGGCGACAATCCCGATCGGCATGTGGATCGCCGATCCGGTCGGTGTTGGTTCTGACGCTCGAAGAAGGTTGGATTGTTCCCGTGAGCACCAAGTCGACAACCGTCCACCATCTCGTTGGCAAACGTTTCGTCGGGAAGACCCCCGATGGCATGCAGGTCATGATCGATGGCGAACAGACCTCCAAGACGGGCATGAACCCGATGGAGCTCTTGTTGAACGCACTCGGTGCATGTGCTGCATTCGACGTGGTCGAAATGATCCGCAAACGTCGCCTCGAGGTTGTCGGCTACCACATCGAGCTGGAGGGTGACCGGGCCGAGGTCACCCCCTCGTACTACACGAACATCAGGGCCCGACACGTCATCGATGCGCCCGGGCTCAGCGAGAACCACGCATTGCGCTTCGTCGACCTGGCCATGAACAAGTACTGTTCGGTCGCCAGCAGCCTGAAAGCCGAGATCACGTTCGAGGTCGAACTGCTCCACGAGACCTGAGCTGGTCGAGCCGCACGGCTCACCTGCCCGGCCAGATCGGCACCCGCTTCTCGAAGAAGGCCTTCACGCCTTCGTGTCGATCCTCGCTTGCGACGATGACCTTGAGCGCCGAGCGGGTGGCATCCCAACCCTTCCCGTCGGCATCGGTGTAGATGGCGTCGATCACCCCGAGGGTCTGACCGATGGAGGTCGGGGCGTTCAGGATGATCCGCTCGGCCAGTTCGATCGCGGCATCGACAGCCCCGCCCGGCTCGGCGAGTCGGTTGACCAGGCCAAGACCTTCGGCGCGTTCGGCGTCGATGGGATCGCCGGTCAGCAGCAGTTCTCTGGCCACGTTCAAAGGGAGGGCCCGGGGCGCACGAAACATCCCGGAGCTGGTGGCGACCAGACCCCTTCTGACCTCGGGCAAACCAAAGCGGGCGTCCGACGCTGCCACTATCAGGTCACACGAGAGGGCGATCTCAAATCCGCCGCCGAGTGCCATGCCTTCAACGGCGGCGATGACCGGCTTGGATGCATGTCGTTCGATGATGCCGTAGAGCCCTCCACGTTTGGTTGGCGTGCCAGAACCCTCGGCGATGTCGGTGCCGGCGCAAAACACGTTGGGTCCACCGGTGACGATGGCTACGCGCAGGGTGTCGTCGTCCTCGAACTCGTTCAGCGCTGCATCGATCGACTCGGTCATCTCGGCATTGATTGCGTTTCGTTTGGCCTCGCGGTCGAGTGTGATGATGCAGATTGGGCCCTCGGTGCGCGTCAGTACTGGCAAGGTGGTCTCCTGGTGATCGTGGGTCGGTACTCGTGCCTACTTCTTGGGTGCGACGATGGTGCAGGTTCCCTGGGCGGCGGCCACGAGCCTTCCGTCGTTCTCGATCTCGATGCGCACGACCGCGAGGCGTTTGCTCATCGAGATGATCTCGCTGGTGGCAATACAGATGCCACCCTTCACCGGGGCCAACAGGTTGATTTTGAACTCGGTTGTGGCAGCCCACGAACCGGGTGCCATGACGGGATACATGACCACTCCGAGCACGTGATCACACATGGCCGACAGGCACCCTCCGTGCATACTCCCCATGGCGGTGATCAGCTCGTCGGTGACGGGCATCTCGCACACGAGTCGACCGGCCGTGATCTCGGTGACCTTCAGGCCGAGGTAGCTGTCGATGCCCTTCCTCGAGACCTGACCGACGACCAGGTTGGCCCAGTCCTCGTCGAAGCTGTCGAACGTCGGTCGGTTCATGCCGTGGCCTCCTCTGGCCGGGTGTTTTCTATCGGGGAGCGAACACCCCGTGTATGGGTGGAATGCCGCGTCGGTCGCCGGCCATGATCTGTAGCAGCGATTCGATGTCATCGAAGCCTGCCACGCGGCGGGGCAGCTCGGCGAATGGGTAGCGGCCCGATGCCAGCAGGTCGATCGCCTGGCGGTAGGCACCGATGTCGACGCCAAGGGCACCGAGAATCTGCAGCTCCTTGTAGACGATGTGGTCGGGGTCGAATCCCGGTGTTTCGGTGGAGCCCCGGACCCCGGCCAACACGACCGTGCCACCAACACGTGCAAGCCCTATCGCCTGACTCAGAGCCGCCGGTGCCTTGGCGGTCACATCGACGACCACGTCGGCCTTGCCTCCGACCACAGACCGCAGAACTCTGACCGGGTCGTCCCGAGAAACGTCGACGGTCAGATCGGCCCCAAAGGCGGGCGCGAGGGCAAGACGTTCGGCATCGCGCTCGCCGAGGCCGGTCACCATCACAAATCCGGCTCCTGCCTCCTTGGCCGCTGCCGCTGCGCTGAGACCACGAACCCCTGGTCCGAGGATGGCGACCACGTCGCCGGGTTTGGTCTGGGGCAATTCAACCGCCCAGCGGATTCCGGCACCAACAGGGTTGAACAGGGTTGCGGTGACAGGGTCGAGGGAGTCCGCGATGTCGAGCAGCATGGAGTCAGGACCCAGGTAGAGATGGGTTGCGTACCCGCCGCCCAGTCCCGGACCGTTGTCGGCGTCGGCGAACCCGACCATGGTCGCCAGCCCGTTGGTCGAGCACCGACGGTAGACGCCCGCACGACAGTTTCTGCACTCCCTACACGACTGGAAGACCTCGACCGCCACCCTCTGGCCTTGGCTGACGCCCCATCGGGCGGCCGCACCTTCACCGATCTCCTCGACGATTCCGACCACCTCGTGTCCGGGGATGAAGGCGTATGAGCTGGCGATGTCGCCCGAGTACTGCTCGTGATCGGTGCCGCACAGGCCGCAGGCTTCGACCCGCAGGAGGCCCTCATCGGGACCGATGGAGGGCATGGCGAAGTGGCGGCGCTCGAAGGTTCGAGGAGACGTGAGGACAAGCCCGGTTGGCATCATCGACGTCGAACCTATTGCGCCGAAGCCTCGATGGGCAAAGCGATCGACTACACAAATGTGATGGGATTGTGACGTAGGTCCCTTGCTGCCACTCAGTGTGTCGCGTTTCGCTTGAAGTCTCGGGTGGAGCGGCCGATGCGGGGCATGAAATGAAACATCTCGATCTGGAACGGTCACCTTGGGGCGACAAACCAGTTGGGGCCTCAGCGGGAGTGGTCGATCGGGGGGCAACTAGTGAAAGCCGGTGAACTGGGCATGCAGGACAAGGTCCGCGACCTCAAACGAAGGTTGGAGGAGCAGAAGGCCAAGAGTCGGCGCCTCGAGAAACGATACGCCAAGGAGAAGGAACTCGAGCCGTTCCAGGGCGAACTCCTGAAACTCCAGCGACACCTCGAGGCCAGCGATCTTCGAGTCATCGTCTTGTTCGAGGGGCGCGACGCCGCAGGCAAGGGCGGCACCATCCGCCGCGTGACCCGCTATATGAACGAGAAGCACTACCGGGTGGTGGCTCTCGGCAAGCCGACCGCCGAGCAGCGCACCTCGTGGTTCCTGCAGCGCTACGTCGAGCAGTTCCCTCGCGGTGGCGAGATGGTCCTGTTCGACCGCAGTTGGTACAACAGGGCGATGGTCGAGCCCATCTTCGGGTTCTGTACCGAGAAGGAACACAGGGACTTCCTGCGTGGAGTTGTCGGGTTCGAGAAGGACCTCGTCAGGCAGGGGACAATCCTCGTCAAGCTCTACTTCTCGGTCACCAAGAAGGAGCAGGAGCGTCGGTTCGACAGGCGTCGTCACGATCCATTGCGCCAGTGGAAGCTGAGCGAGGTCGACGTTCAGGCACAGGACCTTTGGGGCGAGTTCACCGAGCGCAAGTACGAGATGCTCGATCGGACCCACACGAGCGTCACACCCTGGACGATCATTCGCTCGAGGAACAAACACCTCGCGAGGCTCAACGCCATGCGTGTGATCCTCAACTCGGTCGACTATGCCGACCGTGATCCAGAGATCGATTTTGTGCCGGATCCCGACGTGGTCATCTCGGGTTCACACGAGCTGGAGATGATGGAAGCCGACCGCATTCGGCGCGGCAAGTTCAAGCACTGAAAGGCCCGCCGCCGCTAGTAGAGCTGGGGGACGAAGGTCTGCTCGCGCATCGGTGGGCGAATGTACGGCACCTCTTGGCGGGCAGGGATCTCGATCGGATCGGGAACGACATCCTCGTAGGGGATGTGCGAGAGGATATGGCTGATGCAATTCAGCCTCGCCCGCTTCTTGTCATCGCTTGGGACGACGTACCAGGGTGCCTGCTTGATGTCGGTGTACTGGAAGGTTGTGTCCTTCGCCATCGAGTAGCGCGTGTAGAGGCGGTGCTCTTCGAGGTCCATGTCGGACAACTTCCACCGCTTGACCGGCTCTTCGTTGCGAGCCGCGAAACGACGTTCCTGCTCTTCGTAGCTGATCGAGAACCAGTATTTCAGCAACATGATGCCCGAACGTACGAGCATGGTCTCGAATTCGGGACAGGTGCGCAGGAACTCCTGGTGCTGCTCGGGAGTGCAGAAGTCCATGACCCACTCGACGTTCGAGCGGTTGTACCAGCTGCGGTCGAACAACACGATCTCGCCGCCAGAGGGCAATAGTGGAACATAGCGCTGGAAGTACCACTGGGTCTGTTCGCGTTCGGTCGGTTTCGGCAGGGCTTCGGTTCGCACGATACGTGGGCTCGTGCGTTCGCTGATGCGCTTGATGACACCACCCTTGCCCGCTGAACCTCGTCCCTCGAAGATGATGAGGACGCGAAGCCCGTGTTCGGCGACCCAATACTGGAGCTTGACGAACTCCTCCTGGAGCTCGTTCAGCTTCGCCTCGTAATACTCCTTCCTGAGCTTGCCCTTGCTCGTGTAGTACTCGGCCCCGGCTGGGGTTTCGTACAACAGAGCGTCGGACGGCTTGTTGACAGCGGGCTGACTTCTTTGTGTCGTCATGGCTACCTCGTCGATCCTGTCGGCTGCATGTTCTTCGGTCTAATCGGCGGCGTCTTCGAACTGTTCGCGCAAGATGCGCTTCAAGATCTTGCCCGTCGGGTTGCGGGGAATGACATCGGTGAACTCGACCGCCTTGGGTTGTTTGAACTTGGCGAGCTTTCCACCACAGTGTTCGAGCACGCTCGCGGCGGTGACCGACTCGTCGGCCCGGACAACCACGGCCAGTGGTGATTCGCCCCACTTGTCGGAGGGAATCCCGATGACGGCAACCTCGTTCACGCCCTCCAGTCCCAGGATGACGTTCTCGATCTCGGCGGGGTAGACGTTCTCGCCACCCGAGATGATCATGTCCTTCACCCGATCCTGGATGTACACGAACCCGTCATCGTCGAAGATGGCGATGTCGCCGGTCTTGAGCCACCCGTCGACGATTGTTTCGGCGGTTGCCTCCGGGCGGTTCCAGTAGCCGAGCATTACGTGGGGACCGGCGACGAGGACCTCGCCCGGTTCGTTCGGTGAGCAGTCCTCGCCTTCCTGGTTGACGATGCGGACCTGGGTGAAGAAGAACTCCTTGCCCGTCGAGCCGGCGCGGGCGATGGCATCGTCTGGTGAGATGAGACAGGAGGGACCGCCTGTTTCGGTCAGCCCGTAGACCTGGTGGATCTCGATGTCCATCTCCTCGTAGGTCCTGATGAGGGTCTCCGGTACGGGGGAAGCGCCGCTCATCACCCAACGCAGAAGTGACGTGTCGTGGCGCTCGGCGTCGTAGGTGAGCAACATGAACTGGAGCATTGCCGGGACGGCGAGCGTGACCGTGATCTTCTCTTCGGCGAAGATCTCCCAGATGCGGTGTGGGTCGAACTCGCTCATGATGACGCAGGTTCCGCCTCGACCGATCGTGTCGAGCAGTGGGTTCAGCGCTCCGACGTGGAACAGCGGCAGGCAGATCAGATATCGATCGTCGTACTGGATGTCGGCGGTCGCAAGGACGGTCATGACCGCCCACACAGTTGTTTCGTGCGAGTGCATGACGCCCTTGGGAAGACCGGTGGTTCCCGAGGTGTACATGATGAACAGCAGATCGTCGCCGCCAACATCGGTGTCGGGTTCGGCCTCCGACGCGCCGGCGAGCACGTCCTCGTAGCCCGTCGCGAATTCGGGCCGATCTGCCGCATCGCCGACGTGAACCCACCGGGTCACGGCGGTGCCGTCGGCGCCCCTCTCGTGGAGCTCCGTCGCGACCTCGTTGAACGCAGTACCGAACACCAGCGTCTCGGCGCCGGAGTCGGTCAGGATGAACGACAGTTCGTCAGCGACGAGGCGCCAGTTCAAGGCGACGATGACGCCCCCTACCTTGCCGGTGCCGAAGAACGTCTCGACAAACTCGGAGCCGTTCATCAACAAGGTTGCGACGCGGTCGCCCTTCTCCATACCGCTGTCGAGTAGGGCGTTGGACACCCGGTTGCAGCGCAGATTCAGCTCAGGGTAGGTCTGGCGTGAGCCCGTCGAGATATCGACGACCGCTTCGGTGTTCGGGTTCAGCAGGGCGCGCTTTGAAACGAATTGGCCGACGTTGTTGATCATGGCTCGATGGTAGGCGCGCGACAGCGTCCGGGTCACGGTCGGCCCGCGTCAATTCCGGCCCCGAAGCTGGATCGTGGTAGTCGTCAACCGACAGCGTCCGGAACCCGTCGGTTCCCTCGGAAGGTCCGCGGCGCCTCGAGAGCAGGAGACGAGGAGGCTAGAAACTGCCTTCTGCGGTGCGGTCGATTCCCTGCAACACGATGAGATCCTCGTGAAGTTCCATCCAGATGTCGTGATACGACTCGCACATGACACCGGTGAACTGTTTGGCCTCGCCGGCCTCGACGGCCCTGCGTGCCACGTTCAGGCGGTGTGTGTAGCGGGCGAGACGTGTGACGGCGGTGGCCATCTCGCTGATGATCACCACGGAGTTGTCGTCGAGAGTTGCGAGGCGTTCTGTGCAACCCTTGTCGTAGGTGGCATCGGTGTGGTCGTTGGGCTGATCACCCCTCATCTGCCAGTCGTTGCACAACTTCTTGAAACTGTCGTTCAGGGTCAGGAACTGCTCGTAGGGCTCGGCCAGCCGGCCTGCGTTTGTGGCCAGACCAGGAAGCAGTTCGCCGTGACGTTCGCGGCCGGGTGGCATGAGCATGTACATGTTCCGCGGTTCCATGTAGTTGACGTGCCCGGCATCGATCAGCTGATCGAGAATGACCCTTGGCACTGTGCCGAGGCTGGCCTCGAGACCGTCGGGGGTGATGAAACCCCGGATCCTCAACACGTGGAGGACCAGGGCCAGGTCGACTTCGACTGGAGGCATCGAGTCCACGTCTCGAGCGGCATCGGCGCCAGCCCCGAGTGTGTGGTCCCGGGAGGTCTTGTCGCCGAAGTGGAATTCGACGTCGTCGATGTGAACCCGGCCACATGCCAGAAGGGCCTGGGCCACGGCGATGCGGGCAATAGGAACCCTGAAGGGTGAACAGCTGACCGAATCGACGCCCAACCGTATGAGGAAATCGGCTGATTCGGGGTGGCCCGCATGTTCACCACAGATGCCGAGCTTGATGTCGGGCCGGTGGTTACGAGCCTCACCACATGCATGACGCAGGATCTCGCCGACGCCGGCCTGATCGAGGACGGCGAAGGGATTGGCTTCGAGGATGCCCTGGGCCTGATAGGTGGGGAGCAACTTCGATTCGACGTCGTCGCGGCTGAACGCGAACGTCATCTGGGTCAGATCGTTCGTGCCGAATGAGAAGAAATCGGCATGTTCGGCGAGCGCTCCGGCGGTGATGGCGGCGCGCGGTGTTTCGATCATGGCGCCGACAGTGATGACACCCGCTGCCAACTCGGGATGACCGATCTTGTTCAGAACGCCGTCGACCCACGAGCGGGCGACGCGAAGTTCCTCAGCGTCGACAACCAGTGGGATCATGATCTCGACGTGGGGATTCCTGCCCTGTTCGAACAGGTTTGCGGCAGCGATGCACAGCGCCCGCACCTGCATCTCGTAGACACCTGGACGAACCATACCCAGGCGCACCCCGCGTGTGCCCAGCATCGGGTTCACCTCGTGCAGGCGGCGTACCGCAGCCAGCTCGGCAAGTCCATCTGCGTCGAGTTCGTCGCGCGCTTCGGCGGCGGTCAGGTCGAGCAGGTTGGGCAGGAATTCGTGAAGTGGAGGATCGAGGAGGCGCACGGTGACCGGCAGGTCGTCCATCACCTCCAGGATCTGCTCGAAGTCGGCGATCTGAGCTCGTTCGAGTTCGCGAAGTGCGGCTCCTTCGGTTCGGGGGTCGTGCGAGAGGATGAATCGACGCATGATCGGCAGCCGATCGGAGGACAGGAACATGTGCTCGGTTCGGCACAACCCGATGCCCTGGGCGCCCAGGTCGCGTCCGTGACCGGCGTCGGACCCGGTGTCGGCGTTGACCCTCACCTGTACGTGGCCGCGGGCGACGTCGTCGGCCCAGCCCAACAAGACATCGAGCTCTGGGGGAGCCTCGGCGCCAAACGATGACATCGAGCCACGGTAGATGGCTCCGGTCGACCCATCGATGGTGATCTCGTCGCCGACCTGCAGGGTCGCCGAGCCTATTGTCACCGACGTGCCCTCGATGTGTACCTCGACGGCCCCGACCACCGCCGGGATGCCCCAGCCTCTGGCGACCACGGCTGCGTGGCTGACGAGCCCGCCACGGCAGGTGAGGATGCCCTTCGATGCCTGCATGCCGAGGACATCGTCGGGTGTTGTTTCGGAGCGCACGAGGATGACCGACTGGCCCGCGTCGCCGGCTTCGAGGGCCTCGGCCGCTGTCAGGACGATGCGTCCGCTGGCGCCGCCGGGCGAGGCGGGCAGCCCTTCGCCGAGGCGTTGGGCATTGTCTTCGACCGTCAGCTGTTCGTGCAAGAAGATCGCGAGATCGTCGGGCTCGATCGAGTTCAGGGCTGAGGCGATCGCCAAGGAGTCTCGCTCGTGTGCTGCAACCGTGACGTGGTGCGCGATCCGATTCGACAGCTCGTTGGCCATTGGTTTCCCCCTCGGTCAGCGACCCGACGAGCCTAGTTCGTGTGGAGACCATCAGGGATAGCTGCTCGATTCGTCTGGCGCCTCGGAGGTCACTCAAATCCTGTCTTCGTGTCTTGACACGTAGCGATATATCGTTATAGTTACGTACTGAAAGGAGCTGAAGTTGAAACCACAACACCAGCAATACCCAGATCAAGAACACAGATCGCGTCGATCAGATTGGCGCAGAGGTCGAGGAGAACGCACAAGAATGAGTAGAGAGGGAGGCCGCATGGGACCAGAAGGCCGGCGTCGTCACGGAGGACGGCGCCGTATGCGCAGGGGAGCGATGGCCGACAGCGCTCTTGTCCTGCTCGGCGAGCAGGAGATGCACGGCTACGAGCTGATAGCCGAACTCGAGTCACGCACCCGCGGACGGTGGCGGCCCAGCCCCGGCACGGTCTACCCGACCCTGTCCCGTCTCCAGGAGAAGGGGCTCGTCGTTGGAACCGAGTCCGGTGACGGCAAGCGCAAGTACGCACTCACAGACGAAGGTCGGGCGTGGCTCGACCGACGTGATCCCGCCGCCCCTGCCCCCTGGGACGAGGTCGGCGAGCAGGGGCCGGGCGGCGAGTTCCGCGGCGCGGTAGCCGAACTCGGCGGCCAGGTGCGTCAGATAGCTCGCTTCGGGACCGACGAGCAACGTTCGGCCGCCCTCGAGGTTCTCAACAAGGCCAGATCCGACCTGTACAAGATCCTCGCCGACTGAGCTGGGCCTACAGAGCACTCACCGAGGCGAGTGCTGGGCCTACAGAGCACTCACCGAGGCGAGTGCTGGGCCTACAGAGCACTCACCGAGGCGAGTGCTGTGTTCACGAGCTCACGAGCGTGGTCGGCCAACTGTTCGATCCTCGGATCACCGGTCAGCGTCGCCATCAGACCGGGGTCCATCACCTCGACCATTACGCCGGCATCGGTCTCGCGCACGACGACGTTGCACGGCAGCAGCACCCCGATGTGGGGCACCACCTTCAGTGCCTCGTTCGCCAAACCGGGACTGCACATGCCGAGGATCATGAGGTGATCGATGTCCTCGTCGATCTTGTCCTTCAGCGTGGCTTTCATGTCGATCTCGGTGATCACGCCGAAGCCCTGATCGGCAAAAGCCGAAACAACCCTGTCGACAACATCGTCGAACGGTTCGGTGAGGGTGAGCGCCTCTTCGAAGATCATCTCGCTACCTCCGATGGGCCGAGGATCGGACCTCAACCCAACCAGAGCATCGCGGTCAGCGGCGGGCTCGTCTAGTGCCAAACGGCCCGCGATTGACCCGAGGACGAACACCCTGCGTGTGTTGCTCGACAAGGGTTGAGGTCAGATAGCGTGAACCGTCGTGGGCGTGACGATCCGAGCAGTGCGCGACAGCGACCGGGGAGCCGTGGTGGCTATTGCTCGCCAGCTGGTCGACTCTGCCGACACCTACACATTCGACGCCGACATCGACGACGAAGCCCTCTGGCAGTACTTTTCTCCAATCGTCGAGGGTCGTGGGTATGTGGCCGAACTCACCGGCCAGGTCTGCGGCACCTTCGCGATCCGTCCGAACCAGCCGGGACCGGGTTCACACGTCGCCAACGCGAGTTTTGCGGTGGGCTCGACAGCGAGGGGCCACGGGGTGGGGCGCACCATGGGCGAGGCCGCCCTGAACATTGCAGCCGAACTCGGCTACCGGGCCATGCAGTTCAACATCGTCGTGTCGACGAACGAGGCCGCCGTGCGGCTGTGGAGCTCGCTTGGATTTGAGATCGTGGGCACGGTGCCCGAAGGTTTCAGGCGCCCGACCGGCGAATACGTCGACTACTACCTGATGAACCGCTCCCTGGCCGAGTTTGCAGGTTGACGTGACCACCGAACCGGTTCACAGTGCCCCACCCGCCATCCACCTGCTGGCAAAGCCGTCTGGGGCCATCTGTAATCTCAACTGCACGTACTGCTTCTTCTTGTCGAAGGAGCTGCTGTACCCGGGTGACCGTTTCCGCATGGACGACGAAACACTCGAGGCCTACGTCCGCCAGACCATCGAGTCGCAACAGATCGATGAGATCACCATCGCTTGGCAAGGTGGCGAACCGACGTTGATGGGCGTCGACTTCATCCGACGATCGGTCGAACTCGCCCGACAGTATCTACCGCAGGGCAAGACCATCGAGTTCAGCATGCAGACCAACGGCACCCTGCTCGACGACGATTGGTGCCAGTTCCTCGCCGAGAACGGGTTTCTCGTGGGCCTCTCGGTCGACGGGCCGCCGGCCATGCACGATGCCTACCGCGTCGACAAGCAGAACCGTGGCACATCGGGTCGGGTGTTGGCTGCCTACGAGCTCTTGAAGCGCCACGAGGTGGACGTCAACATCTTGTGCACCGTCAACGCTGCCAATCAGGATCATCCCGTCGAGGTCTACCGCTATTTCCGTGACGAGCTGGGTGCGGACTTCCTACAGTTCATCCCGATCGTCGAACGGGCCAGCGAGGTGACCCTCGAGATTGCGAACAAGGGCTGGGCGGGTGGCCGCAAGGGGCGTCCGCTCTATGTCAACAAGGGGTCGATGACAACCGAGCGAAGCGTCGGTGCCGCCCAGTGGGGGCGCTTCCTTTGTGCCGTGTTCGACGAGTGGGTGCGAAACGACGTCGGCGATGTATTTGTCCAGTACTTCGATGCTGCTCTCGTCTCGTGGCTCGGCATGGGGTCGGCGATGTGTATCTTCGCCGAGACCTGTGGTGCGGCTCCGGTCCTCGAACACAACGGCGATCTCTACTCGTGTGATCACTTCGTCGAACCCGAGCACAAGCTGGGCAACATCAACGAGACCCACATGCTCGAGCTGCTCGCCACCCCCCAGCAGCACAAGTTCGGCAATGGCAAACGAGACATGTTGCCGCAGTACTGCCTCGACTGCGAGGTTCGTTTCGCCTGCCATGGCGAGTGCCCTCGAAACCGGTTCATCTCGTCTCCCGATGGCGAGCCGGGTCTGAACTACCTGTGTGAGGGATACAAGGCGTTCTTCTCCCATATCGACGAGCCGATCCGTCTCATGGCCGACATCTTGCGCCGCGGAGGTATTGCGCCCGAAGTGATGGACATCCTGGCCGAGCGCGACCGGGCGCGATTTGTCGGAGTGGGACGCAACGACCCATGCCCGTGCGGGAGTGGTCAGAAGTTCAAACGCTGCCACGCATGACATCTGATTCACGGGGTGGCTACGATCGCTGCCGTGAGCCAGGAGTACTTCAGCGAAGACGAGAAGCTCGAGGTCGTCCGACTTCTGGGCGAGCTAGGTGCGTCACCCGAACACATCGCCAGCATCCTCGAGAACCCGCTCCAGGACTACCCGCCCTCCATGTTGTTCGGCCGCAGGGCGACCCTGTCGGCGGTGGGGCTCTCCTCGGAAACCGGAATGGACCTCTCGGAGGTGCACAGGCTCTACAGGTTGTGTGGTGTGCCGTTCGACGACGTCGACGAGATCAGGTTCGGCCACAGGGATGTGGCGTTGTGCAAGCTCTTCCATCTGGTCGGTGCCGGGTTCATGCCCATCGACGAACGGGACGACCTGTTTCGTCTGGTCGGCGCCTCGATCGCCAGGATCAGTGAGGGTTCAATCGCCTCGTACTCCCAGGTCGTCGAGGTCCCGATCTGGGATGACGGCTTCAGCGCGATCGAGTCGATCAGATCGCTTCACACGGGTGTGCAGGTCGTCGAGCAGATGGCAGACGGCATCTCAGGCCTGCTGCGGCACCACTTTGCCGAGTCGACAGAACGGCAGCGCCTCGCTCAAGCAACAGACTCGAACCGGCTCCTCTATCGCTCGGCGGTCGGGTTCATCGATCTGGTTGGTTTCACCGCTATCTCTCGCAAGATGTCGATCGAGGAACTGGCTTCGGTCGTGCGCGAGTTCGAGGCTCGAGCGTTCGATATCGTCACCGACTTCGGTGGTCGGGTTGTCAAACACATCGGCGACGAGGTGATGTTCACCGCTCCGACGGTCGAGTCGGGTTGCGCCGCTGTACTGGGACTGATCGATGGGTTCTCCGATGAACGGGTTCAGCCTCGCGGCGGGTTGGCGTTCGGCGATATGTTGACCCGGGGGGGAGACCATTACGGACCCGTGGTGAACCTGGCCTCGCGCCTCGGCGACCACGCAGTGCCAGGTGAAGTTCTTTGCGACGCAGGTGTTGCCGAAGGTATCGGCGATAGATACGTTGCCGAACCCGCCGGCCGCCGCCAGCTCAAGGGCTTCGACGAACCCATCCGCGTCTGGTCCCTGTCCCACTGCCCATAGTCGGCGATCGACGGGATCAGCCCTTCGTCGTCGCAGCCCGAGGGATCGATCCGAACCCTCAGGGTTCTACTGCACGCAGCCGAGGTGGGCCGAGGAGACCAGACGGACGTATTTGTCCCTGACGCTGCCGGGCCGGACGTTAGTTCGGGGCGTTTCCCAGCTCGCCATACGATTGACGATCTCGTCAACGCTCAACTCGACGTTCAAGGTCCGTCCACCGGGGTCGATCACGATTGTGTCGCCATCACACACAGCGGCCAGCGGGCCACCGATGGCCGCCTCAGGTGAGATGTGGCCGATGAGGATGCCGTGCGAGACACCGGAGAACCGCCCGTCGGTGATGAGGGCGACGTCGGCGCCGAGGCCTCGCCCCTGCAGCTGGATGGTGAGCGCCACCATCTCTGGCATCCCCGGCCCACCGACAGGGCCCACGTTGCGCACGACGATCACCTCTCCGGCCACGATCTGGCCCATTCGGATGGCTGCCATGGCCTCTGCTTCGCTTTCGAATACGCGGGCCACCCCGCGAAACTCACCGTTCTCGAGGGTCTTGCCGCCGAGCTTCAGAACACAACTCTCGGGCGCCAGGTTGCCCTTCAGCACGCTGATGTGGTTGTTCGCCGGTGCCAGCGGGGCTGCCACTGGAAGTACGACGTCTTGTTGGTCGAGCTCGTCGAGGGTTGGCACCGATTCGAGGTTCTCGGCCAGGGTGCGGCCGGTCACGGTGAGGGTGTCACCGTGCAGCAGCCCGTGTCGGAGCAGTTCCTTCATGACTACCGGGACACCACCGATCTGATGAAGGGTGACCATCGCGTACGGGCCGTGTGGTTGCAGGTTGCCGATCAGTGGTACACGTTCACCGACTGCCTGGATGTGGTCGATCGTGAGCGGAACGTCGGCCTCACGGGCTATGGCCAGCAGGTGCAGGTAGAGGTTGGTGGATCCACCCATGGCGTAGGCGGTGGTGATCGCGTTCTCGAAGGCCTCCATGGTCATGATGTCGCGGGGCCGGATACCACTCTCGACCAGGCCGCCGAGAGCACGCACAGAAGCGTCGATCTGTGATTGGACGTCCTCGTGGATATCGCCGCTGGCTTCGTGATCGGCGGGGTGAGAGGACCCGAGGGGCAACATCATGCCCATCGCCTCGGTGATGACGCTCATGGTGTTGGCGGTGAACATCGCACCACAGGTGCCGCTGCCCGGCATGATGCAGCGCTCTACCTGGCCGAGTTGATCGGCGCTGATGTGGCCGGCCTCGTTTGCCGCCCGCGCCTCGGCGTAGTCGAGGATGGTCAGGTTGTTCCCCTTCGCCGCCCATGGTTCGACATCGACCGAACCAGGCGAGCTGGTACCCGGGTAGACGACAAGCCCAAAGTCGTTGGTGCGCGCAAGGGGCATCATGGCCGCTGCTCCGACCTTGTCGCAGCCCGAGATGACGATCATGGCGTTGCCGTGGTGCGCCCTGTGGCCGACCTCGATGCAGTCGGCGATGAGGTCGCGGGACACCAGGCTGTAGCCGGCGTTCGGTGTGCCCTGGGTGAGAGCGTCCGACACGGCGGGGGTCCCGACGATCAGGCCCTGGGCGCCCGCTAGCGCAAGCGAGTCGATCACCTCGTCGGTGATGCGCTCGACCCGATTGTTGCAGCGGTGGGCGTTCGTGAAAGGGCTGGCCACGGTGACCACCATCTCGAGGGCGCCGGTGTGATCGGGGTCGAACCCCGCCGCACGCATCTCCACCCTATTGTTCCTCCAGAACCTGGTTCGATCGTTGTTCACCACCGTTCGAGTCTGCCCGATCCGGCGATCTCGCGCCTGGTACGAGGTTGTAGAAGCCCTACTCGACCAGGGTGATGGTGGACGCCAGGGTGAATATCGCGGTCGGCTCGTCGATGGTCGAGTTGGGATCGTTGAGGCCGCCTGCGAGCACGTACCGTCGCCCGAGCGGGTTCTCGAACCACCAAACCCCGGCCAGGACACCTGCCTCTGACCCTCCCTTGAATCGGATGGTTGGCCAGTGATCGCGTCTGAAGGGGATTCCTGCACCCGGGTTCATCTCGAGGATGCCGGCGACGGGCTCGAGCCCGGGTGTGACGGCGAACTCGTCCAAGTGGACCATCGTGAGGCACATGTCGTGTGGTGTGGCGAACCACTCGAGGTCGAGATTGCGCGGCTGGTCGACGGCGACTCCTTCGGCGTTCTCGGAATCGAGCTCCGAAGGCAGGATCGTGTCATCGATCTGGTCGAGGATCCTGCGCTTGTTCGCCTCGTCCAGTGTTCGGTACTCGGCGGCGTTTGGGTCGGAGGCCAGATACTTGAGCTGGAACAACGCTGCCGTCGACATCAGTGGAGTGTTCGCACTGGGATCGGAGACACCGATGCGGCGGATGGCGGCCTCCACGTCGCTTCTCTGGAGTCGTGCGATCAGGTGGTCGGTGGCGCTGTTGTCAGAGATCGAGATCATCAGCTCTGCGTACTCTTGAAGGGACACCTCGGTTCCGGCTTCCATTGGGTAGATCTGGCCATCCGGGCTGGACTTCAGCTCGTCTCTGACGGCGAACGTCTCGTCCCACGAAGCGTCGCCGGTCGACACCCGATACGCGAGCTCGGCCAACACCCACAACTTGAATGCCGATCCCAACACGATGGGATCCTCGGGGCGGATCTCGTGTACTGGATCACACCGGCCCTCGGTGACGTCGTAGAGACCGAGAGACGAATTGGCCGCCAGGCCCGAGAGGCTCTCGTCGATCGATTCGATCGTAGCGTCGGCTGGGAACTCGGGCGTCTCGCCGGGTTGGATCAGCAGGGTTTCGATCATGTGAGGCTCGTCGGAGGTGACCGTCATCGACAGTATGAGTTGCTGTCCATCGACGGACTCGAGCAGGGCTTCGAGTTCTAGGCCCTCCACCCCGGGTTCGGCAGCTTCGACGACTCGAAACGGGAGTTCGTAGGTGGAGAGGAAGTCGATTGTCGATGTGATGAACAGCTCCGGCGGCACCTGCTGAAGGAAGACGTCTGAGATGTTGGCCTCGACCTCGCCGATCGTTGGTGGGCCGTCGGCATTGAACGCCGAGAGGAACCAGCCGAGTTGGCTACGCACAGGGGAAGTGGCGGCCTCACCGTCGATGGTCGGCCCGGTTTCTGGTGCCGCGTCTGGAGACGAGCAGGAAGCGGAGAGAAGGCCGGCGACGATGATCGACAGCAGGACTTGACGCATCGATCGAGGGTACTGGTCGCGTCGGCACCGGAGAGTCGAGATGTGGAGAGGTTCGAACACAAGCAAGAAGCCTTTGCCAGAAGCCGGGTTCGGTCGTGGGGAGTCGATTGTGGTGTTCTTTCAACATGTCGACCACCCAGCCAAACGTCTTGTTCGTCATCACCGATCAGCAGCGGGCCGACCATGTTGGGTTCGCGGGCAATGGTGTCGTGAGAACACCGAACATCGATGCCATCGCCGAGCGGGGCACGGTGTTCGAGAACGCATGGGTTGCCAATCCGGTGTGTATGCCCAATCGGTCGTCGATCATGACCGGCCGCATGCCGACGGCTCACGGCGTCGTGTTCAACGATCGATCCCTCGATTGGGGCGCCAACACGTTCGTTCGCCGTTTCCGGTCGAGTGGGTACCGCACGGGCCTGATCGGCAAGTCACATCTGCAACATGGCATGAGCCGCAACTCGATGGTGAGCGTCGACACCGAAGCTGCCGTTTCGAACCCATACCCCGATGGTTGGGACAGGTACGAGGATTTTGAGTCGTATCACAACGGCCCTCCCGAGTTCCCGGACAGCTTCTATGGTTTCGACCACGTCGAGCTGGCGATCGACCACGGCGCCAGGGTCACAGGCCACCATCTGCATTGGGCCCTGAACAGGGGTGGCCGCATCGAGGACCTTCTGACACCCTTGACAGACGAGTCGCCTGGATCGGACCGCCACCCGAGCTGGTGGCAGATCTACCGGCCTCCCTACGATCCCGAGTTTCACTCGACGACGTTTGTCACCGATCGCACGATCTCGTTCATCGAGGATGCAACCGCCCGGAAATCGCCCTGGCTCGCATGGGCATCGTTCCCCGATCCCCACCATCCGATATGCCCACCCGGCGATTGGTTCGATCGGCACTCGCCAGACGACATCGAGCTGCCCGCGTCCATCGACGACCCGCTCGAGGACGCGATCGACTACATCAAGGTTGTCTCCCAGGTCCACCCTTCGAAACAACGCATGTGGGTGCACCCGTGTGGGGTTGGTGGCGACCACGACATGGTCAGGGCATCGATAGCGGCGACCTACGGCATGGTCGAGATGATCGACGAAGGTGTTGGCCAGATCATGGCGGCGATCGATCGGCTCGGTCAGCTAGACAACACGATCGTGGTCTTCACCTCCGATCATGGCGACATGATGGGCGATCACGGGCTGATGTTGAAGGGACTCATGCACTACCGGGGAACACTCCAGGTTCCGATGGTCATCGCCGACCCACGCCAGTCGCCAGGCCGGACCTCGTCGCTTGCCAGCAGCATCGATCTCGGACCGACCCTGCTCGATCTGGCCGGCGTCACCGGTTACGACGGCATTCAGGGAACGACGCTGCGGCCCAGCATCGAAGACCCGGGCGCGGCTTCGCGCGACCATGTGCTGATCGAGGACGACCTACCTCGCGCTAACGCCATCGGGCGGCTCGCGCCTGCCAAGAGCCGGACCATCATCAACGCCGATGGCATCAAGTACAGCCGCCACTCGACCGGCGAGGACCAGCTGTTCGACCTGAGCGCCGACCACGACGAGATGAATCACCTCGGAACCGCCGACCCTGCGTTGCGCGCCCGCATGGTCGACGAGCTGGCGACAGCGTTGCTCGAGTCAGCAGACGACGCCAGGGGAACCCCGATCGGTTGAGATCATCCAGCTAGGATCCGGGCTGGTTCGGCTAGCCCTGGGGGCACAGAATGAGCATGATCGGCACACGTGTCGTTCGCAAGGAAGACCCAGATCTGCTGACCGGCGAGGGCCGCTTCGTCGGCGACATCGCTCCTGTCGACGCGCTGCATGTCACCTTCGTGCGTTCGATCATGGCCCACGCCCGGCTGACCGAGGTGGACACATCCCAAGCAAAGGGGTTCCCAGGTGTCGTGGCTGTCTTGACCGCCGCCGATCTGGACCTGCAACCACAGACACCAGACAACCCGATGCTCAACCAGACCATGTTGCGCACCTGGTTGGCCACCGACCGGGTTCGTTTCGTCGGCGAGCCGATCGCCGTCATCGTCTCCGAGACTCGTGAAGGGGGCGTCGACGCGGCCGAGCAGGTGTTCGTCGACTACGAACCGCTCGATGTTGTGGTCTCGGTTCAGGACTCGGCAACGGAGGAGACACTGCTCTTTCCCGGCTCGGGCACCAACACGACGTTCGCGTTGCCTTCCGCAGTTCACGAGGACATCTTCGCCGAATGCGAAGCGAGGGCATCGCTCTCGTATCGCAACCACCG
>JAAETH010000288.1 GCA_024228575.1 Actinomycetes bacterium | reverse complement strand
CACGGCTGGGAAGTCGGGCAGCCTGTCACGGATCGAATCCGACACCTCGATGGCAAGGTCGCGCTTGGCCCAGAACCACTCTCTGACCTGGCTGACGATGAACGACAGTCGCATCGACTCGATGGCACGATCGCCGAGAAGTGAGTAGCCCACTCCGTAGAGCCAATCGTCCGCCGACATCAGGGCGCGATCGACCGGCTCGTCGTGCGAGAGGTGCTCGATGAACTGGTTCAACCAGGCGGCACCCGGTTGAGGCCCGCACGCGCACAGGTGCACCCCGACGGAGTTCGTATGGTTCATGATCGCTCGGGCGATCGTGTCCGCGTCGCTGCCATCGATGTCCAGTTCGCCGATCGCGATGACGAGTGTCGGCCCGCTGTCGGGATCAGTGTCGCTCCCGACGAAGGTTCCGTCGCTCAGCCCGAGTCCGTCGCTCAGCAGCTCGGACATCGGTGAGCCGATCACCAGCACGTCACATGGTCCAGCATCGACGCTTTCGATCAACTCGGGATGCGACAACACCCGATCAAGTGCTTGCTCGATGGACTGCGACGTGGGATCGGTGGCGAAACCGATCCTGAGCGGCCAGCTGACCAGGCCGTAGCCCCATCCGCCCCGATCGGTCTCCTCGACGAACGCCGTCACTGCACGTGAAGGCTTGGTGAACATCTGTACCACCGGCTGGAGCTGTGCTGATATCGATCCCCACGGCGTGGTTGGTTGGATCGCAACTCGCATCGGCAAGCGGGTGATGGCGGCGTAGGCGTCCCTCGCATCGAACATATCGATGATGTCGAGACTCGGCCAGGACCACCGTACGAACTGGTCCTCGTCGAGTGCCTGCACGACCTGCTTCCGGACCTCGTTCAGCAGCGCCGCACCATCGAGCGCGCCGAGGCCCCACCGTTGGCGATCTGTGATGGCATGCTCGGCGAGCCCAGCCGCCAGGATCGCTTCGGTCAGGTGGTCCGGCGGTAGGTCGGCCCCCCAATCTGCGACCAGTGATTGGCGTAGTTGTTTGTCCATCGTGTGCCTCGTTGATTCAGTGCACCGGTAGCCCTTCCGGTGCAGGAGCGTCGGTGAAGACCCATCTCCGCAAGGCGGTGTCAGCGATTACGTAGCCCCAGTTGATGAGGTCACGCTGTGTGTCGGCGCCGAGTTCGGCGAGGCGCGTCTTGACTCCCTGAGCCCTTTCACGGTTGGGTACCGGGAAGTCGATCGGATCGCTCAGGTGGTAGTCGGGAACATCGGAACGGATGCCCCAGTAGGCGCCGTCTCGGAGGTTGCTCTCGTAGCCGCCGATGAGCTGCCGCTTGCGGAGGGTCCGCACTTGGCCGTCGACGATCGCAGCAATCCTCATGCCGTGTTGCACCCAATTTCGCTTCGGGGAGGTTTCGGTGCCCAGCATGCCGCCACCATCGCTGACCAGGATGGTGCGGTACCGCTTCCATGCCGTCTCGAGGCCCAGGTTGTCGTACACCCCGCCATCCGACAACCAGAGACGAGTTCGGAAGGCCTCGTTGACGTTGATGCCCTTGCTGTCGAGGTCGAAGTCCCCGGAGGGTTTGAATGTGTGGGGCGACAGCACCGGCGGGAAGGCACTCGAGGCGGCGACGGCATCGGCGAGGCGCGTCTTGGGATCGAGCCAGAGCCCGACGGTGTAGTCGCCCTGGTAGGGGCGTGAGAATCGGAACAGTTTCCCGGTTTGCACGTTGGTGGCGTTGATCACGAAGCGCGGACCATGATCGTCATCGGGTAGGTCGCGGAGCGTCTTGCCGTCGTAGAGGTGCCGGTCGTAGGCCTTGGCAATATCCTGGCCGATGGTTCGTCGGGGCCGCAGGAGGCCGCCGATGATCGACTTCTTGTCGATCGTGTGCTCGGCCAACGTTCGAATCGGGTCGATCACGATCTGCTCGAGGTTGGTGGCGACGCCGTGGTTGTCGAACTGGAGCTGGCTCCAGGCCAGGCCGAGCTTGCCGGCGGTGATCGAGCCACCTGACACGCTCGACACCCGATCGATGTCGCCCAGCTTGCCCAACTCGTTCAGACGGATGATGCCGCCGAGGTGGTACAGCATCGCCCGGTAGCCGCCGCCGGACAGGCAGAGCGCGATGCCGGGTGTCAGCTTTCGTTCGCTCTCCGGACGGTCCTCGTCGACATCGACGACGGGCACGAGCCCTCGCACGGTGCGGTCACTATCGGGCATCTTGTGCCTCCCGCTTCAGCCCGCCATTGTGTCTGTCATCTCAATAGTAGTCCGGAGCGGTTGCTGTGTCGGCCGTGAATACGGCAGCGTGGGGTGGGTGAATTGGTTCCTCGGGTTGTCCAACAGTGATCATGGACGAGCGGTCAGATTTGGGGAATCGCTTGTGATGCGGGGCTTCCAGCCGTTGGTCGTCAGCCTGGTCGTATGTGGCTCAGAGGTGACGACGATACTGCCACTGGACTCGCCACTGGCTGGGGAGGGAGCTCCCTGTTGCCGCCCGGCACCAGGCGGACGAGGTGATGCCATTTGCCCTCCTCAACGCATACGGCAGGGCACTGCGCAACACTGGCCGGACTGATTTGATCGCTCTCTCAATGTGGCGGCATGGCTTGGCTTCGACGAGACGTTTGTGGTCGTGGGTCATTCAGTAGCCTCCGGAGAGGACCTCGGCCATCGTCGCGCCGCAGGAGACGGTTGGTCGGACGCGGTGCCGATAGTGGAGGCTGGCCATGCGGGTGTAGCGGTGGCCGAGTTGGTCGGGCGCGCTCGGTCGTGCTCATGGCCGGGTCTACTCCGAGTGAGCACGCGAGCTCCAGCCTCGTCTGGGTCGCACGGTGACGCCCGTTCGCCGGAATCGGTTGGCGACAGTTTGTGCGTCGATCCGATATCTGTCGGCGAGGTCGGCCAGCGACAGCCCGGCCGTCTTGAGCTCGGCTGCTTCCATGAGGATGTCGTCGTCCCACGCGGCTTGTTCGCTATGGCGAGGTACACCTCGGCGTTCGAGGTGAGCGGCGATGGTGGTGCGGTGGACGCCGACGTCGGCAGTCACGTGGCCGATGGTCGCCGCGGCTCGGTAGGTCGCGACGAGTTCGTCGCTGTCGTGGGGGAGAGGCGTCGCTGGGGAGGGTGTGAAAGCCGTCCCCATAGGACCACCATTGGTTGGACTCTCGATCCGTGGTCCTGGGCGGCGTGGGATCGGTTGGTTTGGTCGATGACGTGGTCCCAAGTGATGCCGGTGCGGTCGTCGGCGTAGGCGGTGTTCTGATAGGACGAGGTGAGGAGGTTGTCGTGATGGCCACATTCCGTTCCTCGTGGAGGCCTGGGTCTCGCGGCAGATGCGGAATCTGCTCGGTGTCGCTCCTGGCCCTGGCGATACTGCTGGGCGCTTGTGGTGGCGACACCGATGAGTCGTCGACGACAGCTGAGACGACGGCAGCGACGACGACTGAGACCACCGAACTGTTGACGACAACCGCAGCTCCTTCGACACCAGTCCCCGCCGGCGAGATGGTTCTGCTGTACGACTTGGGGAACTCGGCCGGAATCCATCCGGGCCCACCGGCGGCAGACTCGTTCGTCAGTCTCGACACGCCGGTGCTCCTCACCCGAATCCGTACCTATCACTGGAATGGTTCCGATGGAGCTCCTCCTGGAACCGTCAGCTTGGTCGGGCCGCGCGGGGACACATACGGACCATGGCAGGCCTATGGCTGTGGCCAATCGGTGGGGTTCGATGATCCGTGTGGCGTCGACGGTGATTTGTATTGGCTCGTCGACCTAGAGCTGCACCTGGCGCAGGGCACCTACCAAGTAGTCGATTCGGACCCAGCGACCTGGGCGAGCAACCCCGACAGCGGCAACGCGGGCCATGTGCTCGTATGGGGCTATGTGTTTGATGACCCGCCTGAAAGGGACGATTGACCCACCCCTCGACGCGAACCGGCACATCGCTTTGTCGGAGGTTCGGCTAGTCAGGGGTGGCAGCGGCTGACTTCTGAACCCGCCGGGACCGTGGTACCCGGCACCGCCCGAAGCCGAAGGCGAACTGGAGTCACCCACCCCGGACCTCTTCGCTCCAAGCGCTACGTGGCAAGACCTCACCGGCTCGACCTGGGTAGTGTCGAGCACCTCAACGAACGACACGATGGATGTTCAGCTCAGAGTCTTCACGGATATGGAGAATTCTGCGGGCGCAAACGCTTCGGTCCGGCTTGACAACTTGCGGATCGAGTGCCCGAGCTTCAACTCATCCGAGTGCCTCCAGGAGGTTGTGGTGGGACTTCAGAGATACAGAACCGTCTTGCTCGCAGCAGCGCTCTTGGCTGGATGCGGCCAGGGCGCGACGGAGACAACCACGGAGGGAACTGGATCAGCGGTTGGCGGACCCGGCCTGAGCGAGGCAGATCTTGCTCTAGAGGCAAGTGAACGTGGGCCGTGTGAGGCGATCGATGGCGTGGTTATTGACGCCAACTTGGCAATGTCGGCACTTCGAGATGTTGCGCCCGAGCTCACGTGGGATCTCGTCATCGGCCGACAGGATGTTGCGGACGAGTCCGGCGGCGATGCGTCTCTGTTCATCCAGACCTTGGTCTACGAGTTCGAGGCGATCTCTAGCGATGTTCGTGGCGGCAGGATTGCCGACCTTGCCAACGGAGCCGACACGGCACCACTCGAGCTCGAGGTGGCAAACCTGCCAGCACGGTATTGGCCCGATGAAGGGCCGGTACTGGTGGGGCACGACGGCAAGACGGTGAAGTCCGCGGTTGCCGTGTACACAAACGGTTTGGCGTTTATCGGCTACTGCCAGGGCAATTTGAGCCAGATCTGGAACGATGGTGCCGCCGATGCAGGGTTTGAGTCTGCGCTCGAAGCGCTCGATTTGTTGTTGGTTGACTCGTGGAGTCCGCGTCTTGATCCGCTGTTCGAGTCCAAACGAACCGATTCGGCAGATGGTGAAGATGCGTGGTTGGATCGTGACCCGGTTGATCGGACCTACAGCGATGCCCCACCCGAGGTGCTGGCCGAGCTTGTGCCCGTGATGGTGACCGTCCTCTTTCCCGAACCGTGGGGCTCCGACCAGGCTTCCGCACTCTGCTCCAGGACGCCCGATGCCCTGAACGTGGAATGCGTCGGCTTCACTGCCGCGGGTTGGTTCACCGACGGTACCTGGGGATGGAATCACCAGATGCCAACGGTTCCCGGCGAAGCGCTGGTTCTCGTCCTTCTCGATGAGCACGGAGATCGAGTCGATCTGATCACGCTCCCAAGCGAACTGCTCGACAGCGTCCGGGCCACCCAGGACTCGGAGAATTCCATCGTCGTTGACTTCGGACCCCTGAAATCTGCGAGTCCTTCTCCGTCCGACGCTGCTGGCTTCGTCGATATCGCCAAGATGAGCATCGCCCCAACACCCCAACGGGAAGTCATGCCGTCTGGCGGCAAAGGCCCGTAGCGGAGGACCTTGCCCACTGCACTCAGCGGGCAGAGGAACCAGCGGACAGATCGTGAGTTTCGTCGATCGCATCACGGCCTCGAGGAGACTGCGGTGCCCTGACTATTGGTAGCGGTGGGCGTTTCGGCTTTGGTCGTACCGTTCGAGGTGCTGGTCGGTCGGCTCTGTGGCGCCTTGCTGCCCTAGATGGTTGGCCCGTTTCCGAATTGCTGACCGGCTGGTACCTGACCGTGGTGTGGCTCCAAAGAGTGTCGCAGCTACGCAATCAGGAGTGCCCGCCGCGGTGAACACCAGACGGTGGTCTTGGCGATGGTGTGTCTGAGTCGGGCGAGTTCGCCCTGGATGCGGCGGTGTCCCCAGATCGGGTTCCCGGTTGCGAGTCGCACGATCAGGTCGCGCAGCTCTGCACTGGTTGGCGGCCGGCCACGGCGTTTCTGTTTCGGTGGCTGGCTCCAGTGGCGGACGATTCGGCGTCGGTGCCAGCGAAGCAGCGTTTCGGGTGTCATCAGCCAGCCTTGGCGAAGTGGGCGGGGGAGTGCCGCCGCGATGGCGCCGAGCAGGATCGTATCGTCGTCTGTGACGGCGGGACGGTCCACTTGGCGGTGTAGCACGTTCAGCTGATGCTGTAGCACGATGATCTGAAGGTCCTTCGAACGTCCCGAACGAACAGCGAGGCGTGCGAGGGACGCCAGGAATCGGTAGAGGATACGAAACACGGGGACCCAGGATGGCGGGCATCGCGCCTGGTCAGAGTCCACGCGCGACTTTCCGGGCAGGACAGGAGGCCGGCGACCCGCTCGGTTAGTGCCAGAGCCCGATCATCCAGGGACGAACGCCACACGGCCGGCAGAAGCGCGCCGCCGCGTTCGAGCGGTCAGCTAGGCCGCGCGGTGGCGGGTTACGACGCGAACTCGCTCGTTG
>JAAETH010000287.1 GCA_024228575.1 Actinomycetes bacterium | reverse complement strand
GCTCCACTTCGACGTTGCACTCGAGATCAACGGAGCGCTGCAAAGGCTCGATGCGGCCTCCGATGTGGTCCGCAAGGCCGTGGAACGTGGCGTCAAGCTGGTCATCAACACCGATTCACACCACATCGGTGAGTTTGGTCGCATGGAGTACGGCGTACTGACAGCCCAGCGCGGTTGGGCGCCGAGGGACCTCGTCATCAACACGTGGGACAAGGTGGACCTTCTCGACTGGATCCGAACCCATCGCACGGACGGCTGACCGGCACGGAAGAGATCGCCTAGATGTACATGCCGCCCGGGATGGGTGTTGGTTTGGTCGGCTCGTCGGGGTTCATGATCTCGGCCAGGCTGAGATCGCGACCGTCGATCACCGCGCCATCACCAAAAGCGGCAGCGGCCTCTTGCCGTGTGAACTTCCGGTAGTTGATCTCCGCGGCACACCGTCCAGGCCTCATCAGTGCAGGGTGTAGACGTCTCACCCGCTCGTTGGTCGTGATCAACGCGAGCACCTTCATGCCCTGTCCCAGAATGCCATCGCCCAGGTTGAGCAGGCGCGACAGGGCCTGTCCGACACGGTCCTTTGCGTCGTCACGGATCAGTTCGTCTGCGTCTTCGATGACCAGCACGCGCCACAAACCAGGAGCTGCCTCATCGAGGTCGGCTGTGAGTATCCGCATCAGCTGAGCCGAACTCGAGAAGGCCGCGTCGGGGTCGAGGACTACCTGGAAACGGTGTGTGTCGCGCCATGCGCCCGCCAGGGCGCGAATGGCCGTGGTCTTGCCCGTTCCCGGAGGGCCGTGCCACAAGATGATGCGGCCCTCGTCGGAGGCAGGCGGATTCTCGGCCAACGACACGAGCTGGTCGCCGACCTCGCCGGGGTAGTGGTGAACAATGTCGGCGAGCGCAGGCACGTCGAGATGCCGGGTGTTCGTGAAAGGAGCGTGGCCGATCTGCCAGAAGTCGAACGGCACCGTCGTGGCTGTTTCACGCGCCGGAAGGGTTGCTCGGATGTTCGACATCACTCTTTCGACTGCGTCGACCGATGTGCAGCGAAGGAACGACAGGTCGTCGACGTCGTCGATCTCGATTGCCCGGACGACGTTCTCGCTGCCTTCGAGGAAGGGCGCGACGAACCTGGCCCAGATCGCCTCGGGCAGGTTTGCTTCGATCGAGATGTTGGGTGTGATGGTTGTTGTGCCCATTGCGGCCGATGATGCTGCTCGGTGGTCGCCGGCCACACAAGTGAATTTCCCCTGGACGGCCTCTTCTCGCGGCTCGACTGTCGTTGCCGTGGATCAGGGCTGGCCAATGAACGGCACTGCTAGATTCTGCCCGATGTCCCCGGCCCGCAAGATCGCCTTCATCGGCTCACATTCGGTGCGCAAGACAAACGCCGTTCACTCGTTCGCCGGAGCCGTCGGTCGCAGCGGGCGAAGCGTCGAGGTGGGTCGCGAGGTGGTGCGGTTCAGTCCGCTGGGGCTGAACGAGGGAGCCACTCCAGAGGCTCAGCTGTGGGTGATCGTGACCCAGATCCAACAGGAGCTCGAGCTGCGCAACCGCGCCGATGTGTTGGTGCTCGACCGGGCCGTCCTGGACAACTTCGCCTACTTCATCAGAGCCACTGGTGGCGATGACCCCTTCGATGTCAAGCCACTCGTCCACAACTGGTCGCAGACCTACGATCTGTTCGTGAGGCTCAGGCCCGACATCCCACTAAAAGCCGACGGTGTCCGCAGCACGAGCGATCGATTCCGGGCCGAGATCGAGAAGATCCTCGACCTCATGGTGCCCCAATACGTCTCCGCCGACCGCGTCATCGATCTGTGGGCGTCACAGATCTCCGAAGACTTCGACTGGGCGAGCCTGGTCGAGCGGCTCTGTGGTCCAACCGATGACCCCGAACCCACACCCCAGCCGGTGAGCTACACCCCGACCCTTTGGGATTGAGGTTCTCACCGATGGGGTGCGGCCAGATTGCAGATCGAGAACCGAACCGATGAACAGACCCACCCAGACGGCGCGTTCGGTCCGAGCGACCGTCCTGCAGACCCCGACGCCCGACGACCTGCAGGTTCTCGAAGACCAGCTGATCGTTCTCGACGAGAACGGCGTTATCACTTCGGTCGGGCCCGCCTCCGACGACACAGAAGCCGACGTGGTCCTGCCATCGACGCAGGTGTTGCTGCCCGGGCTCATCGACACCCATATCCACGCGCCCCAATGGCCCCAACTGGGGACTGGCCTCGACCTGCCGCTCGACCGCTGGCTCTTCGAGCGCACCTTTCCCACCGAGGCCCGCTTCAGCGATGAGTCGTTCGCCAGGACGGTGTGGTCTCAGATGGTGCCGACCCTTCTGGCCTACGGCACCACGACGGCGGTCTACTACTCGTCGAACGACGAGGCGGCCACGACCGCTCTGGCCGAAGCGTGTCTTCAACACGGTCAGCGGGCATTTGTGGGGCGGGTGGCCATGGACCACCCCGAGGGAACACCCGAGTGGTATCGAGATGCCGGCGCGGTCGAATCTGTCGAGGCCAGCGCCAGATCGATCGAAGACATCGTTGCCCTCGACCGCGATGGTTTGTTGGTGCAGCCGATCATCACCCCGCGGTTCATCCCGGCATGTTCGGACTCTGCCCTCGAGGGCTTCGGCGAGCTGGCGGCTTCGACCGGTGTTCGTGTCCAGACGCACTGTTCGGAGGGCGACTGGGAGCACTCGTACGTGCTCGACCGGCACGGCATGACGGATACGGAGTCGCTGTCGTCGTTCGGACTGCTGGGTGACCACACAGTGCTGGCTCACGCGACCCACCTGACCGATTCCGATCGCCGTCTGATCGCCGAGTCGGGCGCGGGTGTGGCTCACTGTCCGATCTCGAACTCCTATTTCGCGAACGCTGTGTTTCCACTGCGCCGCAATCTCGATGCCGGAGTGCGGGTGGGGCTTGGAACCGACATCGCCGGAGGGTCCAAGGCCTCGCTGTTCACCCAGTGTGAACACGCCGTGACCGTTTCGCGGATGCTCGAGGACGGAGTCGACGTCGAGACCGAGTCGGGCAGGGGAGTGCCAGACTCGCGGGTCGATGCCATCACCGCGTTCTGGTGTGCGACCGGCGGAGGAGCAGACTTGTTGGGCATCGACGCCGGCTTGCTCGCTCCGACCAAGACCTTCGATGCTGTCGCGATCGACCTGGAGATGCTGCCGTCGTTCCATTCCGACTGGGATCACGGCGATTGGCATCGGGTCTTTGAGAAGATCGTTCGGGGTGTTGTCGATCGCACGGGCATCGATGCCGTTTGGGTCGGTGGACGACGGGTGGTCTGAACGTTGCCCGCCTGAAACCTCTGAGGGCTTCGAGGCAGTAGGGAACTACACGCGGGTAGTACGCTTTGCGGTACACGACTCCGGGAAGGGGAGGCTACGTGGCGTATTCAAAGAAGGTATTGGTGTTTCTGGGGGGTGCTGGCAGTCCTGGCGGCATCGGTGGTTCCCGCCGGCGCCGTCACCCGAGGGGGTGAGCTGGACGGCGACGATCACTCCTACGTTGGTCTGATGGTCGCCACCATCGGTGGTGCCCCGGCCTGGCGTTGTTCCGGTGCCCTGATCTCGCCGACCGTCTATGTGACGGCGGGTCACTGCACCTTTGGGGCCGACGGCGCCGAATTGTGGTTCGCCAGCGACCTCGAGCCCGACCCAGCGGGTGACCACAACTATCCGTTCACCGGAGAGGTGTCGGGAACTCCATACGCTTCTCCCGACTACATCGATGCTGCCTTCTGGTACGCCGACGTCGGCGTCGTGGTGCTCGACGAACCCGTGGACCTCGACGAATACGCCGGGCTCGCCGATGTTGGCGCGGTCGACGGTCTTGCGGGCGGCCGCAAGCGGGCGAATATCGACGCGGTCGGCTATGGCTTGCAGAAGATCATTGCCAACAGCCAGGGTCCTGGCGACAAGATGTATCAGGACGACAAGACTCGTTATCAGGCAACACTCATGCTGGTCAACACCAGGGGTGTGGCGGGCATCGGACCCATCAACCCGGATCGTTCGTTCACGATGTCGGGCGACGCCAAACACGGCGGCACCTGTTTCGGTGACTCGGGTGGACCGATTCTGATATCTGAGACCAACCAGATCGTCGGCGTCAACTCGTTCGGCATGAACGGCAATTGTGCCGGGATCGGTGGCGCATACCGGGTCGACTCCACCGACGTTCAGGGCTGGATCAACTCGTTCTCGGAGTGAGTCCGATCTTGATCAGCTGATCTCGAGAACGTCGAAGGCCCCGGGATCCTGCATGGGAGCCCGGGGCCTTTTCGCGTGAGCGGTGTCTCAGGTGTTCGAGGCGGCGAAGATGCTGGCGATCGATGTATCGAGTGCCGAGTTGAACTCGTCGTCGCTCATCTGGGCGGTGAGGCCCTCGCTGAGTGCGCGACTGAAGCTGGCGATCATGGCGTTGTTGGCGGCCAGCTTCTCGTTCGAGACTTCGCGGCTGTAGCCACCCGATAGTGCGACCACACGCAGCACCTTTGGGTGAGCGATGAGTGGGGCGTAGAAGTTGGCTTCGCTCGGGAGGGTCAGCTTCAGCATGATCTGCTGACCGTCCGGCACCGAGTCGAGGTGGGCCGTGATCTGGTTGAGCAACATCACCTCGGCTTCGGCCTTTGTGGTGCTGTTGATGTTGACCTCTGGTTCGATGATCGGAACAAGGCCGTGGCCCAGGATCTGGAGGCCGACCTCGAACTGCTCTGCGACAACGGCCTCGACCCCGGCGGGGTCGGCTTGGTTGATGACCGAACGCATCTTGGTGCCGAACACACCCTTGGATACGGCCCGCTCGCACAGGGCGTCGAGATCTGGGTTGAGAATCATTCCCTGGGCGTTGTCGATCTCGTCAGCGAGACCCAGATCGGTCTTCAGGAACGGAACCACGTTCTTCTCGTTCCAGAGGTACGACGCGGTGCTCTGGCCCTCGATCTCGCCATCCATGGTCATCTCGAACAGGATTGCGCCGAGGATGCGCTCGCCGTTGAACACCGGAGAAGTGATGATGCGGCTGCGCATCGCGTGCATCAGGTCGAACATCTCGTCGTCGCCCGAGTAGGTGTCCTCGGCGATTCCGTAGAGGCGCAGGACCCTCGGGGTGCTACCTCCGCTCTGATCGAGCGCGGCGATGAAGCCGGGGGCAGAGGCGACCTTTTGTAGCATCTCAGTCATGGCGCCCATGGTAGAGCGCTCGATCGGTGCTGCGAACCAGCTCAGCGGGTAGCGTCTCGACGTGACTCCGCAGCTTCGCCGTTGGTTGGGTGGAGGGCGGCTACTCCCGCTGGCGGCTCTGGCGGGACTCAATCTTGTCGACGAGTTCGATCGCATTGCATATGCAACGCTCACGCCCGAGATTCGTGATGCGTTCGGCAGCAGCGACGCCGTCATCAACAGTGTGGCGACGCTGTCGGCGGTGATGATCCTCCTCACCGCTGTGCCGACGGGCCGGCTCTCGGACCGGGTGTCGAGGGTGAAGCTCAGCCTCGGCGCTGCCGCGTTGTGGGGTGTTGCCTCGGCACTCACGGGTCTGGTGCCGACGATCGGCTTGTTGATACTCGTGCGGCTGTTGTCCGGCATCGGACGCAACGCCAACGAGGTCATCCACCCGAGTCTTCTGAGCGACATCTACGAACCCGAGGTGCACCCGCGGGTGTTCTTCGTCCACCGGCTGGCCAATCCGCTCGCCCAGGCGTCCGGCATCATCGCCGGTCTCGTCTCGGACTGGGTCGGGTGGAGGTGGGCCTTCGTCGTGTTGGCGGTTCCAACAGTGCTGTTCTCTGTGTTGCTCTCGTTCGTTCACGATCCACCGAGGCGCGGAATCGACGAACATCGCAGGCACATGGGAATGGCGGAGGCGTTCGTCGAGCTGAGGTCGAGGCGGAGCCTCCCCAGGTTCTGGGCCGCCGCGTTCTTCCTCGCCGCTGCTGCGGTAGGGATCTTCCAGCTGGTGTCGGTCTACTTCGAGCAGCAGTTCGGGTTCGGGGCGACCGAGCGGGGACTCACCCAGTTCCTCGTCGGGGTCGGATGGGTGTCTGGCATCGTCGTGGGTGCTCGTCTATCGGACGGGCTCGATCATTCGATGGTCGGGCGGCTGGCCTTTCTCTGCGCGGGCGGGTTCGCCACCATCGCCTTTGGCGCCATCGCAGTGGGGTTGTCGCCCAATAGCACTGTTGCGCTTGTGGCGACGACCTTCATGGCCAGCGGCAACGGGGTCTGGCAGGCGCCCTACTTCAGTGTTGTGGGGCGCATCGCTCCGCCGGGCATGTCGGGCCAGGCGTATGCATCCTCCACGATCTTCTACGCCCTCGGGGCCCTGCTGTCGGTGCCGCTGTTCATCATTGGCGATGTGGTCAGCTACCGCCTGGCGTTCTGTGGTGTGGCGGTGTTGGCGATGATCGCCTCGATCATCGCGGTCAGGGCCGCACCACTGGTCAGCGCAGACCTCGCCGAATAGCAGTTTGGGGACCGACCTGTCCTCAGCATCGATTGAGGCTTGACATATGTCTTCATAACGATATCTTTATGAAGTAATGAAGAACGATCTGGCCATCGGGTATGAAGGACTTGTCGCCGCCCTGCGGGCGGTTGCCGAGCCGACGCGGCTCAGGGTGCTGAACGCCCTTCGTCGCACCGAGCTGACGGTGGGGGAGATTTGTTCTGTGGTCGGCCAGAGCCAGCCCCGGGTCAGCCGCCATCTGAAGATCCTCGTCGATGCCAGACTTCTCGATCGACATAGCCAGGGCACCAGCGCCTACTACCGCATCACGGTGAACCCGGCAGGACGACAGATCGTCGACGCGGTTCTGGGCCTGCTCGACCTCGACGACGTCATCGCCGCCCGCGACCTGGGCAGGGTCGAGGCAATTCGTGAACGTCGGGCGGTCGAGGCCGCCGACTACTTCGAATCGATCGCGTCGAGCTGGAACGAGATGCGCACCCTCCACGTCGAGGATGCCGAGGTCGAGAAGGCCATACTCGATGCGGTCGGATCCGAACACGTCGAGAACCTCCTCGACATCGGAACAGGGACCGGCCGCATGTTGTCGTTGTTCGCCGATCGAATCGACGACGGTATTGGCATCGACTCGAGCCGCCAGATGCTGAATGTCGCCAGGGCCAACCTCGACTCGTCTGGCGATCGTCACTGTCGGGTGCGCCACGGCGATGTATACGACCTGGGCCTCGAACCGGGCAGCTTCGATGTCGCCGTGCTGCATCACGTTCTACACTTCCTCGACGATCCGGCGATGGCCATCGCGGAGGCTGCCACGATGCTCGGCTCGGGTGGACGGGTTGTCATCGTCGACTTCGCACCTCATCGGGTCGAGAGCCTGCTCTTCGAACACCGCCATCGCCACCTCGGCTTCGCCGAGGCCGAGGTGGAGGGTTGGATTCAGGCCGCCGGGCTCACCTGCGAGCCGACCGTTCACCTCGTTCCGGCCTCAGCAGATGCCGATCAACCAACCCTCACCACAACCATCTGGACCGCCCGTTCGACGGTGTCCCTTGCGACAGCCGTCCTCGATGCCGATAGATCAATCATGGAGGAAGCCTCGTGAGCGACGACCAGTTCGATCACTTCGCGTCGGTCGATCCGACCGCCGAGTCGGCGCCTGGTTCGAACCAGGCCGACACCGACCAGATCAACGACGAGATGGCAGCGCGTCTCGGACGCCGGCCGTGGCCGGCCTCGAACCTGCGGCCAGGCTTCGAGGTGTCGTTCGAGTTCTTCCCCGCCGCTACCGACGCCGGCGAGCAGAACCTGGTGGACACGGCCTCTCGGCTCGCCGACTTCGATCCGGCATTTGTCAGCGTCACCTATGGTGCCGGTGGCACAACCCAAGAACGCACCCTGAACAGCATCAGACGACTGAAGGGTGAAACCAATCTCGACGTGGCGGGACACCTCACATGTGTGGGCGCCAGCGCGGCCGAGGTGCACGAGGTGCTCGATGTGTATGCCGAGGCTGGAGTGCGTCGGGTCGTGGCCCTGCGGGGCGATCCACCCGAGGGCGAGTCCGACGGCACCAGGCCAGATGGCTACCGCTCTGCCACCGAGCTGGTCCAGGGTATTCGAGCCCGCAGCGATGGCGACAGCTGGGACATCTCGGTTGCCGCGTATCCCGAGATCCATCCCAAGGCGGTGTCTCCGAGTTCCGATCTCGACAACCTCAAGCGCAAGATCGATGCCGGCGCAGACCGCGCCCTGACCCAGTTCTTCTTCGACACCGATGCCTTCCTCCGCTTCCTCGACACGGCCAGGGCAGCGGGAATCACGGCCCCGATCGTGCCGGGCATCATGCCGGTCACGAACTTCGAGAAGACCGCCGGGTTCTCCGGTCGTTGTGGCACCAGCATTCCTGCCTGGATGTCGGACCTGTTCGGTGGTGTCGACGATGTACCAGAGGTGCAGCAGATGATCGCGGCCACCGTCGCTGCCGAACAATGCCGTCGCATCGCCGAGCACGGGGTGCAGACGTTCCACTTCTACACGATGAATCGCATAGAACTGACGCTGGCCCTGTGCAAGATCCTCGGCGTCGGAGCGGCCGCTCAGGCCGAGCCGATCACCTCGGGGTCGAGGTCATCGATCGCCTGAGCGCCGACCAGCGCCATCGTTCGCTGCATGCCGTCGGCGAACATCTCGAGGAGATGATCGACACCCCTCTCGCCGCCCGCACCCAGTGCGTACATGTAGGGGCGACCGATCATGCATGCGGTGGCGCCCAACGAAACCGCCTTCACGATGTCGGAGCCGCGGCGCACACCGCCGTCGACGATGATCTCGGTCTGGCCTCCGACCGCTTCGACGACCGACGGCAGCAGGGTGATGGGTGAGGGTGAATCGTCGAGCTGACGACCGCCGTGGTTCGACAGTGCAATGGCATCGATTCCGTTGTCGACAGCCAGTCTTGCGTCGTCCACACACTGGATGCCCTTCAAGACGATGGGACCCTTCCAGCGTTCCTTGAACCACCCGATCTCGTCCCACGACAGGGCAGGGTCGAACTGGTTGTTGATGTAGGCCATCAGGCTGACCGGGCTCGACCCGTCGCCGACATCGCTGCCGGACACATTGGCGAAACCGATCGGTTCGGCGTTGATGAAATCCCAGGTCCAGCTCGGATGGAGGACACCATCGATGATCGTTTCGAGACCGATCTTCGGTGGGAGGGTGAACCCCCGTCGTACATCACGTTCACGCCTGCCCAGCTGGGGAACGTCGACCGTGATGATGATCGTCGAGTAGCCCGCCGCAGCGGCGCGCTCGAGCAGTTCCTCGGTCCGGTCCTTGTCCTTCCAGACGTAGACCTGAAACCACTTGTCGCCATCGTTGACCGCGGCGACCTCCTCGATCGAGCGGGTGGCCATCGTCGACAACGAATAGGTCACCCCTGCTTTGGCCGCGCTGCGAGCCACGGCCAGTTCTCCCTGGGAGTCAGCGATCCGGCCGAATCCGGTCGGGGCCAGGACCAGGGGCAGGGGAGAGCTGCGGCCGAGGATATTGGTGGACGTGTCGACGTTCGAGACGTCGCGAAGCACCCGCGGGTTGAAGAGGAGCTTCTCGAAGTCGGCCTGATTGCGATCGAGCGCGCGCTCGTCTTCGGCGGCGCCGTCGATGTAGTCGAACACCCCGGCGGGCAGGCGGCGTTTCGCGATGCGACGGAGATCGTCGACGTTTGCGGCCCTCGCCAGACGACGCAGCACGGGATCTCGTTCGAACCTGCGGAATTGCACAACAGACCGAAACGTCTCGACCATCTGAACGGGCTTCATGAGCGCGATTGTGCCAGGCTCTTGGCGATGAAGCCTCGCTCGCTGCGAAACCTCTGGCGGAACCGTGCCGGGGTTGCCAGATCCGGCAATGACGATCCTGTCGATCCGATGGTGGCCCAACTGGCCGACGCTCTCGCTCCCGAGCGGGTCAGGGTCGACTCGGTGGCCAGGGCGTTGTACGCCCACGACGCTTCGGTCTTCGGCGGTGGGGCGTCGGGACCCGTCTGCTTCCCGACGTCGCTCGAGGAGGTGCAGGCGATCATGCGCATCGCCATGTCACACGGCCGATCGATTGTCCCGAGGGGTGCGGGCACGGGCCTGGCCGGGGGCGCCATTCCGCTGGGTGAACCCATCGTCGTGTCCATGGCAAAGATGGACCGGATCATCGACATCGACCCGGCCGGCCGGGTCGTCTGGGTCGAGCCAGGTGTCGTCAACCTCGACCTGAGCCGTCATCTGCGACCGCTCGGTTTCCACTATGCACCCGATCCGTCGAGTCAGCAGGTCTGCACGATCGGGGGCAATGTCGCCAACAACTCGGGTGGCCCTCACTGTCTGGCCTACGGGGTCACAGATGTGCACGTGGTCGCTGTCGAAGTGGTGCTGGTCGACGGCACCGTTGTGATGTTGGGTGGCAGTTGCGACGAGGTCGATGGCTACGACCTCAGGGGTGCCTTCGTCGGCAGCGAGGGAATGCTCGGCATCGCCACGAAGGTTGCCGTTCGCCTCACCCAGAACCCACCGGCGGTGAAGACGCTGCTGCTGTCGTTCGGCACCGTGGCCGATGCCGCAAACAGTGTCAGTGCCATCATCGCTGCCGGCATGGTTCCCGCCGCGCTCGAAGTGATGGACCAGAAGATCACCGTGGCTGTCGAGAACTTTGTGAACGCCGGGTATCCCCGCGATGCCGCCGCGGTGTTGTTGGTCGAACTCGAAGGTATGCCCGGCTCGGTCGAGGCCGATGCAGCACGGGTGGCCGACATCGGCCGCGACCATGGGGCCACCGGCGTCAGGGTTGCTGCCGACGACGCCGAGCGCGAGGCGCTGTGGAAGGGGCGCAAGACCGCCTTTGGCGCCATCGCTCAGATCGCCCCCGACTACTACTTGCACGACACGGTTGTTCCCCGAGGGCGCCTCGCCGATGTGTTGGCCGAGATCTACGCAATCGCCGATCGTCACGATGTTGTGGTCATGAACGTATTTCATGCCGGCGACGGAAACCTCCACCCGCTGCTGTTGTTCGATGGCCGCGAGCCCGGAGCCATCGACAGGGTCCACGCGGCGGGCGCCGAGATCGTCAGGGCGTCGTTGGCCGCTGGTGGTGTGCTCTCGGGCGAACACGGCATTGGTATCGAGAAGCAGATGCACATGGGAGCGATGTTCGGTCCAGACGACCTCGATCATCAGGAACGGTTGCGACGGGCGTTCGATCCCTACTGCAGGGTGAACCCGGGCAAGGTCATCCCCGCCGGCCACTCCTGTGCCGACATCCAATCGCTTCGGTCTGTCCCCACCGGGGTATGGGGATGACCGAAGCGGGGCAACACGTACTGGCCAATCACGATCCGGTGCTCGACGACTTCGCGTCCGAGGTTGGCGTGGAGGACCCGGTGGCCATCGCCGGTTCGCGAAGCCGATGGCCTTCCGGCTGGCAGCTCGATGCAGACGTTCGGGTGGTCTCGGCGCCCAGCGGCATTGTGATTCACCAGCCAGAGGAGATGCTCGTCACCGTTCGAGCGGGCACAAGCGTCGACGAGCTGACCGCAGCGCTCGCCGAGGCTGGCCAGCGTTGCCCCCTACCTCCCGGTGGAACCGTCGGTGGTGCCATCGCCGTGGGACACAACTGCATCCAGCGCCTCGGACGGGGATCTGTCCGCGACTCGGTCATGCAGGTGAGGTACGTCTCTGCCGACGGCCGGCTGGTCGCCGGCGGGGGACCGGTCGTGAAGAACGTCAGCGGGTTCAACCTGCCCAAGCTGCTGACGGGTTCACTCGGCACGCTCGGCTTCGTGTGTGAGGTGATCTTGCGGACCAATCCCATTCCGGTCAGGTCGGTCGTCGCATCGGTGGCCGATGCAGATCCCTTTGTGGTGTTCGACCTGTTGTATCGCCCCTCGATGGTGTTGTGGGACGGCGTCACGACGTGGGTCGAGCTCGAGGGGCACCCCGACGACGTCGATTCCCAGCTGGGCCTGCTGAAGGGGCTCGGCCAGGTCACCGCCGACGTCGATCTTCCCGAGCTAGAACCCAACCGCCACTCGATTGCACCAGGCGATGTGAAGTCGCTGCTCGGCGCCGGAGCACGATTTGTCGCCAGCATCGGCGTGGGAACGGTGTGGACGGAAACCGCACGACCACACACACCCCTCGACACACAGGTCATCGAGTTGTCGCGGCGGGTGAAAGACGAGTTCGATCCGACCGGTCGACTGAACCCGGGGCTGAAACCGTGGACCTGAGGATCGAACCCGAAGACCTGAACAAGTGTGTTCAGTGTGGTCTCTGCCTGCCGCACTGTCCGACCTACCGCGTCACCGCAGACGAGTCGATGTCGCCTCGTGGCCGCATCGCCCTCATGCGTGCGGTGCAAAACGATGGGGCTCCGCTGACCGCAGAGGTGCTGAGGTCGTTCGACACGTGTGTGCAGTGCCGCGGATGTGAGGCTGCCTGTCCGAGCGGTGTTCCATACGGCCATCTGATGGAGTCTGCTCGCGAGGCTCTGGCCGACGCCGACGAAGGAGCTCCTCGCTGGTTGAAGGCCGGCCTCTCGGTTCTCGGCCGCCCGACCCTGTTGCGAGCCGGCTCGTCCGCGCTGGCTGTGGCGTCTCGGTTGCGGCTGGTTCCGAAACGATTCGGCCTTCCGAACGACCTACCGATCAAGCGTGAACCCCATCACACCTCGGGCGACGATGTGTGGCTGTTCACCGGTTGTGTGATGGATGTGTGGCAGCGCGATGTACACCACGCAACACGGCGGGTCATCGAAGCGGCGGGGTTCGGCGTGCGATCCTCGGGAGACGCTGCTCCGTGTTGTGGTGCCCTGCACACCCATGCCGGCATCGGCGACGAGGCCAGGATGCTGGCCACCCGAACCATGGAGGCGCTCGATGGTGATGCCCCCATCGTGGTCGACTCGGCGGGTTGCGGAGCGGCGATGAAGGAGTACGGCCACCTGCTCGGGACCGAAGAGGCGAAGGTGTTCTCGGCCCGGGTCTTCGACGCCCACGAGTTCCTGGCGGCCCACCTGGATCGGTTGCCCTCGGTTGAAATGCCGCTCGAACTGACAGTCGCCGTGCAGGATCCGTGCCATTTGCGCCACGTTCAGCGGGTCCACCTCACATCGCGAGACGTGCTTCGCCCCTTCGTGCGCGACCTGGTCGAGATCGAGGACGACGGCATCTGCTGCGGGGCCGGGGGTGCCTATTCGTTGCTGCAACCCGATCTGTCCACCCAGATCCGCGAACGCAAGCTGGCCCACGTGCCCGACGGCGCGTCCGTCATCGCTTCGGCCAACCCTGGGTGTTCGATGCACCTGGCCGCCGCAGGTCTCAGAACCGTTCATCCGATGCAGATCGTCGATGCCGCCCTGCGCGGTACCCCTCTCCCCGATCTGGGTGCCCGAAACTCTCACCCGTGAGAAATCGCAGTACCCAGATCCTCGGTGTGGGTTCAGACCTGGCCGAACGAAAGTGACCGACCGATGAACCGTGCCGATAGAAGCGGGTTGAGCGTCGAAGAGACATTTGTCGCGTTCGTCGAAGACGAGCTGTTGCCGGGGTCGGGTGTCGTAGTCGACGAGTTCTGGGATGGGCTCGCTGCGATCATCGCCGATCTCGCGCCGATCGATCGCGAGCTTCTGGCCGTCCGCGAAGAGATGCAGGCAGCCATCGACGACTGGCATCGCTCGAAGGGATCGGGCCTCGACGACCCGGCCGCCTATCGGTCGTTCCTCGAGGAGATCGGTTATCTGCTTCCAGAGGGGCCGGCCTTCGAGATCGGCACCGACGACGTGGCCGACGAGATCGCAGCGATGGCCGGGCCCCAGCTGGTGGTGCCTGTCACCAACGCCCGCTACGCCATCAACGCAGCGAACGCGCGGTGGGGTTCGTTGTACGACGCCTTGTACGGAACGGACGCCATGGGATCGGGCCCTCCGCCAGGGCCGTACAGCGACAGACGTGGGGGAGAGGTCATCGTGTGGGCGAAGGCACTGCTCGATGAGCTGGTTCCGTTCACCTCGATGTCTCATTCTGAGGTCGAGGGTTATGTCATCGTCGATGGCGGCTTGGTTGGGCGCTCTGGTGATGAATCGGTGCCTCTCGTAGACCCGGCTCGGTTCGTGGGTTTCATCGGTGATCAGCACAAACCTGCGTCGATTCTGTTCCGCCACAATGGTCTGCACATCGAAATCGTCGTCGACCGCGAACACCCCGTCGGGGCGTCCGACAAGGCCGGCGTCGCCGATGTGATCCTCGAGGCCGCGCTGACCACAATCGTCGACTGTGAAGACTCGGTTGCAGCGGTCGACGCCGAGGACAAGATCGTCACCTATCGCAACTGGATGGGCTTGCT
>JAAETH010000286.1 GCA_024228575.1 Actinomycetes bacterium | reverse complement strand
CGTAACACCACATCGGCGTAGAAACGATCACAACAAGCACCTCGTCGCCGACGATGCCGCCCTCAAGGCACAAGCGGAACCAGTGCTCGAAGACCACGAGGAAGCGTGGCTCGCCAACCACGGGATGGTCGATCTTCAGAAACGCCTCGAATTCCCGCATCGTCTTCTCGTGTGGCGGCTTCACGCCCCATGGCAGCCGCAGAGCGGCTCGCCACTGGGCATCGTGCTTCGCGCGTCTCAACGAACCCACCCGCGTTGTGCCTTCCTCCGAGTACCGCAGCAGCAGCAGTCCCATCAGTGTCGGTGCTGGCCACGCGTCCCGGCCAAGTGTCGATTCCCCCTTCCATCCCGCGAACAGCCAGCCCGGAAACAGCAGCTCCGCATGCTGGCACAACAGCCAGTGCAACGACCCCTCCTCCAGGAGATCCGCCTGAAGCAGCATGATGTCCTCGAACGCGAGCAGTTGAAAGCGACGGACCGGCATCGGCGACTCCTCGCCGGGCTCGCTGGATGCCTCACTCCGAGGTATGATCCAACGGCCCGGGCGGTGTTGTTGGTTCTGGTGTTTGCAACAACATGATCGCCGATGCCGCCGCGGGCTTCAACCCCGCCAGGCCAGATCCTCAGAACCCTGGATCAAGCTTGGATCTCGACTTCTCCCGATCGCTGCTAGGACACCGATCGGTCGAGTTTCGAGGTGGATTATTCCGGGCGCCTGGTGCATCGACACGGCGATATGGCGGTTTTGCTCGATAGCCAACTCACCGCAGCCGACCCGAGGCTGGACTGGGGCTGGGGATAACCAGCATGGCCCTCGCGCAGCCAGGTGTGGGGTGCGGTACCCAATCCGGACCAGTTGGCGCGCTGGTGGATCTGGTGGGCTGCTCCCCCGCGACCCAGGCGATGCCGAGCCTCCACCCACGCCGCTGGTGAGCCATCGGCTCGCCCGACCTCAGCTGATCACGTGATGCACACCTGGCGGCCGGCTCGGTGCCGTCGTTTCGCCCAGCGCGCCAGATGCTCGCTCGCCGAGAGCGACTGCCCGCCATCGCGGTGCGTTTCGAGCTTTGACCTGCGCGAAGGCCTTGTCCTGCGGGCTCGGTGTGATCTCGGTGTTTTGTCGGGGTGTTCCAGCCGCCGCCGCTGAGTGCGAGCAGCCAGGTCGACGATCCTCATCGATACGAGGAAGAACCTGGGCACCTCCACTCGGCATGGGGATCACGATGTGATCTCCTGGGCTTGAAACAAAACACGTCAACCAAGGGAGGTGCCCATGATGTGCGAGATGTTCTATCAGTTGTCGATGTGTGCCGACGACCCGGACAACCTGCAGCTCGCGGTGAACTCGTTCGAGCGTTGCCTGCGCGATGGGCTGACCCAGGTCGTCTCGATCGACGACTTCGCAGGTTGGTATAGCGCAACCACCGGCCGGCCGTGCTGTGGCCCGGTGACCATAGTCGGCATCATGCTGCTGCAGGCACGCTACAACCTGTCGGATCCGGAGATCCTGTCACGCATGCTGCGCGACAGGGCGTTTCGGTACGCGCTGCGACTGGATGGGCCTCACCAGAAACCACCTTCGCTGACGGTGTATCGGACGTTCCGCAAGACCCTACGAGAGCGGATGGGCGCGGACTTCATCCACAACAATGTGCTGAAGTTGGCGAGCAGCCGAGGCCTGATCCCCGACGTCGAGTTGCAGGCCCAGGACTCCTCGCACACCAGGTGCCGCGGCGCGCAGCTCGACACGTTCAACCTGATCGCGGCTGCCATCCGGGCCGTGATCCGCGAGGTGGCGCATGACATCGGCCAACGGCCCGCGGCGCTCGCCGCGGAATGGGAGATGTCCCGCTACCTGGGCCGCAGTGTCAAAGGCCAGGTAGAAGTCGACTGGTCGTCAGAAGCCGAGCGCAACAGGCTCCTGACGGAGGAGGTCCAGGACGCTGACCGGCTTCCCCAGCTGGTGGCTGCGGCGACTGCCGCGGCAGGGGCGAAGTTGTCGCCCACCGTGACCCAGGCCATCAGCCTCGCCCAGCAGGTTGCTCACCAGGACGTGGAACGCCTCGACGATGGCACCTACAAGATCAAGCGAGGCACGGCGAAGGGTCGAGTCGTCAGCGTCTCGGACCCGGAAGCGCGCCACGGCCGAAAGAGCCGGTCGAAACCAATCGTTGGCTTCAAGCACCACGTCCAGAGCACGCTCCAAAGCCTGTTCGTGACCGGGATCGTCATCACCGACGCAGGGGCCCACGACTCAGCACCCTCGCCCGAGCTGCTCGATCAGTCCGTGGTGGTCGACCTCAAGCCGGACGAGGTGGTTGGAGACCTCGCCTACGGCACGGGCGCGAACATCCGAGGCTGCGCCGCGAAGGGCGTGGCGGTGCTGACCAAAGTGTCCGGCGCCTCACGTGGCGATTGCCTCGCCAAGTCGAAGTTCATGATCAACCTTGAGAACATGGCGGTGACCTGTCCCGAAGGGCACACAACGACGGAGCACACGTGGGTGTCGGGTGGTGCTGATACCGAGGAGCGCGTCGCCAACTTCAAGTTCCCAAAGGCGACGTGCCAAGCCTGTCCTCTGGCACATCTATGCAACAGCCAGACCCGCAAGGGTGGCCGCCGGAGCGTGAAGCTCAGCGTGTACGAGCCCGAGTTCCAGCGCATGAAGGAGTTCAACGCCACGCCGCGGGCGAAGGGGGTGCTGCGCGCCCGCTCCGCCATCGAGCGACTCATTAGCCACCTGGTGCGCATGGGACTGCGTCAGGCCAAGTACTTCGGCAGGATCAACGTCCAATACCAAGCACTCATGACGGCAGCTGCTTACAACCTCCAGCGCATCTTCACGCTCATGGTCGCCACCCAGCCCGCATAGCCAGCCACACTGGCGCGGGAGGTCCAGCCAGCAACACACATCCTCGTCGGCTCAGGTCGGGTGCTCAGCACCGATGGTGAGGCACGCGTGTGCCGCTCAGCTTGGCGATGACACCCCCTCGCCGGCCATGTCTCGCCTCGCCTCGCCGAGCGATCGCGAAAACCCAACTTGCGATTGGTCAACTTATCCACAATACGATGCTCTCGACGCCCTCGCACCCGATCAATGCGGGTGAGTTGTCCACAGCCCGACCAACGAGGTAACGCCAGCTATCG
>JAAETH010000285.1 GCA_024228575.1 Actinomycetes bacterium | reverse complement strand
GTGGCACAGCACACTGTGGCATGGGGGTGGAGTCAACACCACCGAGCAGAGGCGCAACGGCATTGCCTGTTACTACTGCGCGGGTTGGATCAGACAGCAGGAGAATCAGCAACTCGGCGTGCCGTGGGACCGCCTGAAGGGGTTCGACCGGCGTCTCCAGGAGTTGTGCGGTTTCTCGGTGTACAAGGGCGTGTACGGCCACATCGACAACCACGACCCGATCGAGCTGCTAGGGCGCGACCGGGGCAAGCCGATGGTCTGGGAGGCCAGCGACCGGGTGATGGCTGGGCAGGTGGAGCGCCAGGAGTAAACCCGACACACCATCCTCGGTACCAGGGCCGTCTCGAACCTATCGAGGCACACCACAACCGTCAGTCGGCCACCGTCACTGACCGGCTGGCGGCCGCCGCCGGGCCGGCTTGTCCCGAACCTCTGACGATGCTCGGTCCTATTCATCGTCGGTAGTCGGGGAGTACGCAGATCATTCGTTTGGGCGAGGGGCAGGCGGCCTCGGGTCCATCGCTTGTCGTACTAGCGGAGGGCGTCGAGTGCGCCGAGCTCCTGTAGTGGCGACCTAGACGGCTCGACGAAGTTGGGCCGTGGTGTGCAGTTCCGAATCATGATTTCGCCTGATTACGGCCACGAACCGAACCTCTAGGTTCGCTCCTAACAACAGCGGACTAGGGAGT
>JAAETH010000284.1 GCA_024228575.1 Actinomycetes bacterium | reverse complement strand
GGGAGAGTCGAAGTGCCGGCTGAGCCCAGGCCCCACTACTGTCTTCGGATCGCTGAGAACTCTGAACGCCACGGTCGCGTGGCGCTCGCCATCGCCGCGACGGCCATGTTGTTGTCGGCCTTCGTGGGCACTGCAACCAACATCGCTGTCCCGGTACTCGAGGACGAGTTCCCGGGCGTCGGGCTCACACACATCTCCTGGGTGATCACGGCGTTCGCCGTGACCCAGGTGACCTTCATGCTCCTAGGCGGTCGACTGGCCGACCGCATCGGCCGACGCCGCATCTTCATCACCGGAATGGCAATCTTTGCGATCGGAGCAGCCCTGTCCGCGGCTGCTCCGGGTATCGACCTCGTGATCGCAGCCAGGATCGTCCAGGCGATCGGTGTTGCGCTGATGTTGCCCTCCTCACTGGCAGCCGTACTTCCTCTGTATCCAAAGGAGCGCCACGGAGCGGTTGTTTCCTTGTGGTCGGCGATGGGTGTCCTCGGAGCAGCCGCGGCACCAACGGTCGCCGCTGGGCTGCTCGAAGTATCGGGTTGGCGGTTCGTATTCGCCATCGTGGTGCCCATCGCCATTGTCGGAATGGCCTTGGCAAAGAGGTTCATGGCCGACGACACGGTCGCCGTCCGCCCACCACCGATCGACTTGCTCGGCACCGTGACCGGCACGCTGGCGATCGGTGGTGTCGCGTTTGTGGTTGTCCAGGGTCGCGCGTGGGGATGGTTCGACGCCCGGATAGTCACCGTGTTCGTCGTCGCCGTGGTCGGCGGCACCGTCTTCGTTGCATCCTCACTGCGACACGACGAACCACTGCTCGACTTCGACCTCTTGAAGATCCCGTCGTTTCGATCCGTGACCGTCGCCAGCGCCTTGTTGTCGACCTCGACGTCGGCCACCTGGTTTCTGTATCCCCTGTTCCTCAGCGATGTGTGGGACTACTCGAACCTCCAGATCGGCCTGGCGATGACACCAGGGCCACTGGTGCTTGTGCTCCTCGCCCCCATGGCCGGCCGTCTGGTCGACAAACACGGCTACCGCGAGTTGCTGATCTTCGGTGGTGCGCTCGCCTCGATAGGCACAGCGTGGATGGCCTGGCGGTTGAGGCCCGACGAGATCTACATCCGGGCGTTCTTTCCGGGCACAATCTCCATCGGTGTCGGAATGGCGTTCATGCTCGGCCCGGCGAATGCGGCGGCCCTACACGATGTTCCGGAGGAACAGCTGGGAGCGGCCAACGCAGCCTTCAACACGGCCCGATCCGCGTGTTCGGCTTTTGGTGTGGCCATCACGACAGCGATCATAGGGAACGCCGTCGTGGGCGACCGGATACAACAATTTCGCATCGGGTGGTGGTCGATGGCGGCGGTGATGAGCATCAGCCCAGTACTCCTGTGGCAGTTCTACCGTCCCCGACCTCCTAACATTCCCCTTCAATGACAGACACCCCCCAACCAGTAGAGCCAGCAGTGCTCGCCACGCTCGGCGATGGTCGAGTACGCGAGTTCAACGAGGAGACGGGACACGCCATCATCGAGTTCACCTGCAAACCCGAGATGTGCCACTCCGGTGGTGTGGCCCAGGGCGGGTTCGTGACAGGCTGGATCGATGCCGCCATGGCCCACGCCTGCATCGCGCGCTACACCACCGCCTTCTGGATCGCCACGCTCGAGGTGAAGGTGAGCTTCTTTCGACCCGCCACCCCGGGTCCTGTCATCGCCGAAGGATGGATCGAACGGGCGGGAAAGCAGACCGTCTTCGCCGAAGGTCGGCTGCTCGACAACAGGGGCGGGGTCCTCGCCAAAGCGAACTCGACCATTCGCCTGGTCCCGAACCGCACCTGACCCGAGCGGTCCACACTCCCGATCTCCCGTCGACACCCTTCTCGGTGTCTGGGCACAATTGACCGGCGAAAGGCGGCCTGGCAAGGTCTCACCATGGAGCCGCTCGATACCTCACACTTCCTCCCCGACAACTCGGGTCCGACCCTTCGGCCCAACATCACGGTTGGTGCTCGCCTGAG
>JAAETH010000283.1 GCA_024228575.1 Actinomycetes bacterium | reverse complement strand
GAGAGTAGTTGCACGGTTCCAGTCGTGGTGGAACCCGGTGGTGACGGGGTTGTCGCTCATGTCGGGTTGCATGCTTTAGGCCGTTTTGGAGACCGTCTTGGTCTGGGTGATTGCCTGTCGGGGGCGGGTGGCTGGTCGGGTGAGCGGTCGCCTGTTCATGACAGGGGCAAGGTGCTGGTCCAGGCCATGTTGATGTTCGCTGGTGGCGGTGAGGCGTGCCCCGACATCGAGACGTTGCGAGCCCAGGCGGGCCTGTTCGGGTCGGTGCCGTTGGACTCGACACTGTGGCGAACCTTCAACGACGACCTTGACACACCAACGCGTGAACGGCTGTGGGCAGCGATGGGCAAGATACGTGCCGGGGTGTGGGAACGATCGTCTGCGACACACAGCGGTGAGGTCGTGCTCGATATCGACGCTTCGCTACATGAGATCCATTCCGAAAACAAGGAAGGCACTGCACCCAACTACAAGCGAGGGTTCGGGTTCCATCCCCTGTATTGCACAGCAGACGCGACCGGTGAGTCGTTGGCAGTGAAGCTGCGGCCAGGGAATGCCACGGCGAACAACATCGCCGATCATGTTGAGGTTCTCGATCAGGCCATCGCCAGCCTGGGTGAGTCTGTTCGCGTCGGGCATCGCGAAGGCGACCGCCCAGACACGGTCGGGCGTCGGGTGCGGGTCCGGGCCGATTCGGCGGGGTGCACAGCGTTTGTGCACCGGTGCCGGGAACGCAACATCGGATTCTCGGTGGTGGCGCGCCGCAACGCGAACGTTCACGCAGCTATCAGCCGAGTCGCCTATGACGACGATGCCTGGGCCCCGGCACTCACCCAGGCCGGCAAGCCCCGCAAAGGCGCAGCCGTCACCGACGTCACCGCTCACGGGGACATGTCGGCCTGGCCGGAGGGGACCCGCCTGATCGTGCGCCGCGAACCGTTACACCCCGGCGCCCAAGGCTCGCTGTTCCCATCGGTGATGTACCGGTTCTGGGGCCACTACACCGACAGCGGCCTGGACCCTGTCGCAGCCGATCTTGACATGCGAGCCCACGCCCGCGTTGAGGACAACATCTGTCGACTCAAAGACTCCGGAGCGAACCGGTTCCCGTTCAAGAACCTGGCCGCGAACGCCGCCTGGCTCGATGTCGTGTGCTTTGGCGACACGCTCGTTCGCTGGTTCCAGATGCTGTGCGTCTCAGGCCCCCTCGCCACAGCCGAACCCAAGACCATGCGCTGGCAGTTCTGGCACACCCCCGCCCGCATCGTGTCCCACGCCCGTCGACACTTCGTCCGAATCATCGACGGCTGGCCCACCACCCGCGAGATCCTCGCCGCCTACCACCGCATCGAACTGCTCATCTGGGCCCACCAGCCCCGCGATGCCAGACCGGCCCCTGTTCGACCGCGAACCCGTCTATCAACACGCCCAAAACCAGGCCAGAACCCCGAAATAGCCACCCCGGCCGCCACGAACACACCCAAATTGACGGTCACACCACCACCCGGCTTCCAAAGCACCAATCCACCACCCCACCCGAATTCTCATGAAGAATCGGGGCTAGTTCGCCAGCCCGACGATCGATCCAACCGCCACCTGGTTCAGGGCATGGATCCGGCTCCCGGCACGTCACTTGGAGGGCGCTCGACGGCCTATCGCAAGCCTGACTCTCGAGTTCGGCCATTGACAGGCTGACTCGATTGAGGTACGAATTCACCCGACTTGAGTGGTCTGGATCGCTCAGTCGCCGGGGAAGGAATGGTATCGGTGGGCATCGTACGCAAGACTTTGTTGGGGCTGTCGATGGTCGCCCTCGTTGGTTCGCTCGCGGGGCACCACACTCCGGTCGGCGCGACCGCAGACGGCAATCTCGGTTCGAACTGCCTTATTACTGACGACTCGATAACTTGGGATTGGAATCCTAGCTTCGTTCCCCCGGCTTTTCAGCAGGTACCGATCGAAGATGGGCTCGAGCGCTGGGAATCGGTGATCGATTACAACGCCGTGTCCGTTGTCAAGTTCTCGAAGGTCACTTCAGGCGAAGAGGTTCAAGTGGGCTCGCTTGAAACGAACGGCATGTACTTGGGCGCGGCCGACTGCGTCAATGACGCCATCTTCTTTGATGACGATCTCTACGGGCACGAGCTCCGAGCCGTCGCGACTCATGAGTCAGGCCATTTGCTCGGTCTAGAACACACCGGCAAGAACTACGGTGACGAGAATGTACACAACGAGAGTCGGCGTACAAACGACAATCCGAGTCTTCCGTCTTCGGCGTTCACGAATCCCCAGATGGCAACATGTCTCAGCTCGTCTGAGCTGGTGCAAATGGGCAATCCGGATGTTCCTCCAGACACTGACGACGCGGCTGCGTTGGTGCGTATTCACGGCAGTCTGTCGCGGCCCTCGATATCCTCCAATCCTGGATTCGAAAATGGGCGTCGGTACTGGGGCATATCACCGATGTCGAACGTCTCGTGGGCGCTGTTTGGTTCAGGATCGAAGAACGGGATCTACCATATTCGATTCAAATCGAACTCGTCGAGTTTTCAGCACCTCGTTCAAACCGTCAACTTTGACCTTGCGCATGGTTCCAATCTGCGCTTCTTCGCTGGGTTCAAGCGTTGGAACTCGTCCGATTCGGGGACGGTCAAGGCGGAGATCTGGATGCGCAACGAGATCGACTATGCGCCCACGACGCAGGGTAGCTGCGCCTATCCCACTGGGCTCGACGAGAACGACCGCTTCACCCTGAGTTCCCACGTCTTCATCAAAAGGACGAGCAATACGATTACGCCTTCGGCAACTTGGAAAAACTATCAAGGTACGACCTGGGTTATGCCGACAACCACCGACTACAACACTATGGATCTTCAGTTGAGACTCCATACGGACATGGAGAACAGCTCCGGTGTAAACGCTTCGATCCGAGTCGACAACTTCCGTATTGAATGCACGATGTTCAATTCCAGCGGGTGTACATAAAGGAATGACAGTGGTGGTGTCTACGAAAGTCCGATTGATTCTCGCCGCGATGGCGCTCGTCTGTTCGAGCTGTGGCTCGGAGGTGGTGTCGGCTCGCGACACACCAACTGGCCAACCAGCCAGCCTTGACGCGCCCTTGCCCCAGGGCCTTCCTGTGGGCGGCCTTTCGGAGGCTATCGAGGCGCAAGGTGCCTGTGAAGCACTTCCCGGTGTTGTGATCGACATGAACCATCCCGGTGAAAGACTTCGCTCGTACGGGCCGTTGGCAACCTGGGTGCTTGTCGCTGGCCCCTACGAGGTACCGACGTCGCCCGACGACTCGACGACAATTCTGACCGGCTCAGTCGATGCTGAGCTGAGTATGCTCGACGGGTCGGTTGGTGAGGACGGGCTGCGAGGAATGCTCTCACGGGGAGTCGGCTCCGAATCGCTTCGCGTGGCCATTCCGAACCTGATCGCCCGAAACTGGCCCGCTGATGGCATCGCCCTGGTGGGAGTCATTGACGGAGACCTCGCGTTCGGATTCTCGCTGTACGCGGAAGGCATCGCTTCGATTGGACATTGTGGTGCTGGCTTCTCTCTGACTTGGAACGAGGCGGTGGGACGCGGCAACTTCGAAGATCACCTTGATGCCCTTGAGTTGCTCCTTGCCGACCCGAACGACCCGCGGCTCGAAGAAGCCCTGGGTTTCGCGACCGATAGCCGGCAGGTAACCACGGAGTGGACTGATCGGGAGCCGCGTTCACGTTCGTACGACGATGCGCCGACGGCTGTTCTCGCGCGGTTGCAGTTCGTCGACATCGTCGTCTTCTCGCCGGCCGAGTGGCAGGGAGTCGACGAAGGCGGGGTGTGCTCCCGAACCGACGAGGCGTTGACTGACTGCACCGGCTGGTCTGTCACGGAAACGCTCACGAACGGTGAGCCAGGTTGGCTACAAACCGTAGCCGTCGCCCCGAACCAACCCGTGACGATCTTCTTACTTGGTGACGGCGGAAAGACGCTCGATCTCATCGAGATCGATCACGACCTCCTAGTCGGTACCATCGACGACGACCCCGACCTGTCTGTCTTCGTCGATCTCCGACCGTTGTGCGATTCGCAACGCACACTTGAGGCTGTTATGGCCGGTGCAGGTCAGATCGACAGCATCCGAAGTGGTATCGTTCCGACGCCAGACCCAGTAACCACCCCACCAGCCGAAGATGAGGGACCCTAGGGCTCGCCGCGGGATTGTTTGTGCGTTTCATGCGGCTGGGTTGAGGGTGTAGTTCCATTCTGGGTGCCAGTCGTGGCCTTTGACGGGTAGGGCGTTGAACTCGGTGTTGGAGACCTTGGTTCCGGTGAGGTAG
>JAAETH010000282.1 GCA_024228575.1 Actinomycetes bacterium | reverse complement strand
GGCGAGGGCGATCGATCTCGGTGACCTCGATGCCTTTTCCGCGCTCATCAACGAGACGGCGAAGGAGCATGGTCGACTCGACGTGCTGGTCAACAATGCGACGCTGACGCGACACGGTCCGATCGCGACGATGAGTGTGGATAACTGGCGCAAGAATTTCGTGGTGACGGCCGATGCAACTTTCGTCGGCACACGCGAAGCCATGAAGATCATGATCAATCAGGGTCATGGCGCCATCGTCAACGTCTCCTCGTCCTGTGGTTCGCGTTCCGCAATGGGAGTCGCCGGTTACTCGGCCGCGAAAGCGGCGTTGACGCGATTCACCAGTTGCGCGGCGATGGAAGCAGCCGCTTACAATGTTCGCATCAACACAGTGGTTCCCGGCTCGGTCGACACACCGGCAAGCCAGGCGGCTACGCAAGGCAACCAGGAAATCATCGACACGCTGGAGGCGGCGATACCGATGAAGCGCAGCGGCCGGCCGGAGGAACTCGCCGCCGCGATCCTGTTCCTCGCCAGCGACGACGCGAGCTTCATCACGGGCGCCGAGCTCCCGGTCGACGGCGGTAAACTCGCGGAACTTTATGTGCCTGCAGTCCTCAAGTAGCACTGTCGTGGGAGGGCCTTCCAGGCCCGATGT
>JAAETH010000281.1 GCA_024228575.1 Actinomycetes bacterium | reverse complement strand
GGAACAATGGTCGCCATGACAGACACTGCGGTCTCTTCTGATCAGGAATCCAAGCTCGTCGAGGAGGCCCTGGCGGCCTTGCTCGACGCCGTCGATCCGTCGTCGCTGTCGGCCAAGGAGTTCCGCGGCCACCAGTATGATCACGGCCTGGCCTGGGTCCACTTCGACAAGGGCTTCGGGGGTCTCGGGGTCCGCCCCCAGCTCCAACGCCAAGTCGATGAGCGGTTGCGGGCCGCTGGTGCTGCGGCTGCTGATCCCGCCAGCTTCTTCCTTGCCCTGGCCGGCCCCACCATCCACACCCACGGCGGCGACGAGCAACGAGCTCGCTTCCTGCGACCGATGTTCACCGGCGAGGAACGTTGGTGTCAGCTCTTCAGCGAGCCGGGAGCGGGCAGTGACTTCGCCGGGTTGGGGACCAAGGCCGTCCGTGACGGAGACGAGTGGGTGGTCAACGGTCAGAAGGTGTGGAACACGATCGCCCATGTGGCCGATTGGGGGATGCTGGTCACCCGGTCCGACCCTGATCTGCCGAAACACAAGGGGATGACCTATTTCGCCCTCGATATGCACGCCCCTGG
>JAAETH010000280.1 GCA_024228575.1 Actinomycetes bacterium | reverse complement strand
TTCGCGCAGGGTGAAGGCCGCCTCACCCACCAGCTGACGCCCCAACGACGAAGCCGTCCCCCCCGGAGTCTCACCGAAGGCTCCGAGGATCGATCCGAGGGGAGGCATGTTCAGATCGTCGGTGCGGGGGAGGACAGAGCCGACAATGGGCCAGTCGTGCTGACGGTCGTCGATCGCCTGACCGCCGATCTTGTAGAGGTTGTAGGCGAGGGCCAGCACTACACAGAAGACAGCGAACACGATCACCTGACGGGCTGCACCCTTGAGAGTCTCCCGCCGGTCAGGCCGGGCCGCCCGCCCACGATCGAGCTGCTGACGCACCACCACGTCGTTGGCTACCTCGGATGTCATCTCAGATCAGGTAGCTGGAAAGACCGCGGGGCAAGTAGCGGCCATCACCCTTGGCCCCGTGGTAGGTGTCGTCGTCGATGACGACCCGGCCCCGGGACAGCACGGTGTCGACATGGCCTGTTACCTCGATGCCCTCATAAGCCGAGTGGTCGATGTTCATATGGTGGTTCTCGAC
>JAAETH010000279.1 GCA_024228575.1 Actinomycetes bacterium | reverse complement strand
TCGACATCGGCACGATGATCCACGACTGGGAAGCTGGCGAAGCCTTCTGGGCTGAGATCGTCGGCCTTCCCTACACCAAGTTCGAGAAGGTCGGGGGTGGAGTTCGCCAGTACCGATTCGATGCTCACGGATCGGTTATCAAGGTCAACCATTCTCGCAACCCAATGGAGCCGCACCCCACCATCCACCGGCGCCTGCGGGTGGTCTCTGACCGGGTGGCCGGTCCGAAACTGGTTCACGACCCCGAGGGGGTAGAGGTGGAACTGGTGCCGGCCGGTCATGACGGCATCATCGATGTCGAGGTCATCAATGCCACCTCAGACCTGGCTGAGGCCCGGCGTTTCTGGATCGACGGGATCGGGGGCACCGAGATCGAGCCGGGGCGGTTCCGCATCGGGGACTCGATCATCCGTTGTGTGGAAGAGCCGGGCGTGAAGGGTCCCACCCAACGCCCGGCGCCCGGGTTTCGCTATCTCACCGTGCAGGTCCAGCATGTCGACGAGGCATGGTCGCGGCTCGTGGACATGGGGTTCGTTGGCGAATCAGCACCGGTGAGTATGGGCGACACCGCTCGGGTCTCGTTCGTGCGCGACCCCGACGGTGGCTTTCTGGAGGTGTCAGAGCGAGCCGAGTTCACCGGCCACCCCATCCCCCAATAGGGCCAGGTTGTCCCCGGCCCGATCATTCGGTGATCGGCACGGCTGCGCTATGTCGAAGGGCTGCGATTGTCTGATCGACAAGTCG
>JAAETH010000278.1 GCA_024228575.1 Actinomycetes bacterium | reverse complement strand
GGTCCTGCGACCACCACCGGCTGGTCCCGCTGTCGTGCACGGGTCGCGGGTTCTGTCCGTCCTGTTGTGGGCGCCGGATGGCAGAGCTGGCGGACCACTGGGTGCAGCGTGTGTTTCCCGCTGGGCGCGCCGTACGGCAGTGGGTGCTCACGCTTCCGTGGGGGCGCCGAGGGCTCATTGCCTATCGCGCAGACCTGTGTGGACGTGTGCGTCAGGCCTTCGTGGACGAGCTTCGGTGCTGGTACGCAGAGCGTGGGGAAGCTCACGGTGCTCCTGCCGGCGCACAGACGGGTCTGGTGACGGTGCTTCACCGGGCTGGTTCGGCACTTCAGCATCACGTGCACTTCCACGTACTGGCCGTGCAAGGTGTGTTTGGTCGTGACGACCACGGGCAGGTCCACTTCACGTCGGTGCCTGCCCCGACCACCGATGAGGTTGGCGCGCTCGTTGTCCGAGTTGCCCACCGTGTCGAGCGGCTGCTTGCACGTCTGGGCTACGGCCCAGAAGACGAGGTGTTCGTAGACGACAACGACGCCATGTCGGCGCTGCAGGCTGCTTCTGCAGCTCATCGTGCGGCGCTTGGGCCCAGAGCAGGCCGGAGGACCCGCCGGACCCGCATGCTGGGTGGGCGAGAGGTTCCGCTGCCTCCGAGGTGTGTGGCGTACGAAGGCTACAATCTCCATGGTGGCGTCGTCGTCGGTGGGCATGACCGGCCAGCCCTGGTGCGGCTGTGTCGCTACATCGCGAGGCCGCCGCTCGCCAAGTGCAGGCTCGAGCAGCGCCAGGACGGAGCGCTCGTCCTGCGGATGAAGCGCGCCTGGAGCGACGGCACCACGAGCATCGTGTTCGACCCGGTCGAGCTGATAGGCAAGCTGGTTGCTCTGATACCTCCTCGGCGGCTGCACCTTGTGACCTACGCGGGCGTCTTCGCCTCTCGGTCATCACTTCGCGCCGACGTGGTGCCGGTCCCGCCACCGGACGAGGAGGTGTACAAGAAGGTGTGTGCGCACCCCTCTGCTTCGTCGAGATGGCAACCGTGGGCGCGGCTCATGAAGCTCGTGTTCGGACTCGATTCCTGGGCCTGTCCCCGCTGTGGCGGCCAGATGGAGCTTCGCGCCATCTTGAGGGGACCCAGGGTCATCGAGCGGGTACGCGCCGGCTTGCACAGGTCGTCTCTGGGGCCTCCATGGCCACCGGAGGTGTTCACCTGAACGGAGGCTGGTCGGGAGCCCACCGTCGCACCGGTGCGCCTTGCTGGCCACCTCTCGGCTGCGCCGGATGAGGCTCGCCGTCTGCTCGACCGCGCGCTGGAGATCCACACCCGCACGGGCAACCTCCTCGGGGTGGGTGTCGTGCACGAGGCCTACGCATCGCTCGCCTGGCCCGAGGAGCCAGCACAGTCGCTGGAGCTGTATCGCCAGTCCGCCGCGTGGC
>JAAETH010000277.1 GCA_024228575.1 Actinomycetes bacterium | reverse complement strand
GCGCCTACGCAGCCAGCCTTGCACGTCTGTCTCATGAGACAGGTGATGGACCGATTCAACCTGCGCCGTGCCTGGCTACAGGTGAAGGAAAACCGGGGTGCCCCCGGCGTCGATGGCATGACCGTCGACGAGTTTCCGGCCTTCGCGCGGGAGCATTGGGCCGCCATCCGTCAAGCCTTGCTGGACGGCACCTACCAGCCGCAACCCGTGCGGCGGGTGCAGATCCCCAAGCCTTCGGGCGGGGTTCGCTTGCTCGGGATACCGACCGTTCTCGATCGCCGATCGCGCAAGCCATCCAGCAGGTCCTCACGCCGATCTTCGACCCGGAGTTCTCCGAGTTGAGCTTCGGCTTCCGTCCCGGACGTGGCGCACACGGAGCTGTTCGGCAGGTTCAGCGCTGGGCCGGCGAGGGCTACCGAGTCGCCGTGGATTTGGATTTGGAGAAGTGTTTGGAGACCGCGACACACTACACCCCCTCTGATGAAGCATGGGGAGCTCGCTTCCCAGGTACGTGTAAGCAGTTGTATTTCATGTACTTATGTCCCGATGGTGTGAGTTAGCTGGTTTCGTTCTCGTGAGTCTTGACAGGTTGCAAGTCCGTCTCATGGCTCGATAGATCCTCGAAGAGCGCGGGCTGTGTTTGTGGGATCTTGATCCTCAAGCCCTTTCTCCGCCCTCGCCGGACGTGGACGGCGTTGAGCTCACCGCGCTTGATGCGTTGCAAGACGGTCTGGCGGGAGACGCCGAGAGCCTTGGTCTCCTCGAGCATGGGCAGCCAGTCTTCGGGGGCCTGCTCGACGAAACGTGATCGAAGCTCGTCCGTGATGCGAATGCGCCAGGGTGCGCCGGGGGTGATCTGGTCGCCAGCGATGAATCCGTCGTTGAGCCAACGGTGCAGGGTCGAGGGTGCGACGCCGAGGATTTCGGCGGCCCGAGCCACGGTGACCACCTCGCCATCAGGAGGTTCGGCAGATGGCTCGAAGCGAGGAATGTTCCAGTAGCGCCTGACGTTGCCAAGTCGGTTGGCCGTGAATCTCAGACCACGCGCCGTGCGCCGGCCCTGCCGGTTGAGGATGCCGGCGATGACGGCATCGGAGTAGTGTGTGGCGAGCCGTCCAATAAGCTCGATGGTGTCCTCGTCGGTGCGCACCGGTGCAGTTCTGCGGCGCTTGAGGTCGATTTCTAGGTCGGTGAGGGCACCGCCGCGCCATCGAAGAGTCAGCTGGGCCTTCGAGGCGTCTCGATCGATGGCGACGATGACTTCCTCGAGCAGCGTCCTGAGGAGCTCCTTGCGATCGCGGTCGGTGGTTGTCGAGGCACCCCAGATTTGCTCCAAGTCGGTGCCCAAAGCCTCCAGTTTGCGGCGCTCATCGAGGCTCAGAGCTCGCGGAGTGCGCTGTTGGCGTCGGTTCATCTCGGCCTCGGCTTCCGCGAGCTTTCGTAGCTGGTCGTTCCATCCTCTCTCGAGGTTGCGGGCGACGAGTCGGTTCTCGGGCTCCACAGCGCGGTAGCGTCGCTCAGCACGCTCAGTCTCGTAGCGAGCCCGTTCGACCGCGAGGTGCCATTGTGCGAGGGCGGCGTCCCGGTCGGTCTCTAGCCGACTGGCAGCCTCGATCGACGCCTCTAGGCCGGCAGGCGCAAGGGCCGTGAGTAAGGCCGTCGCTACGGCCCTGTCGATCTGTCGGCCACCGACGCGGAGGCAGTAGACTCCACGGCCGTTGACGAGGGTACTTCCGGGGCAGTGATAGCCGGGCGAGGATTTCCTTCCCTGGTAGTTGACATGGAGGCGTCGCCCGCAGCGACCACAGCGAGCGAGTCCTTGCAGCAACGCGGCTCCTTCCCTCACGGCGCCTCCTGGCTCATGTCGCTTGGGGCGTGTGTTGGCTGCGATGCGATCCTGATTCGCTTCGTAGGTTGGCCAGTCGATGAATCCCGGATGGTGATCGACGAGCAGTACCTGCCACTCGGAGCGGGGTAGCTTGCGCACCCGTTTGCGCAGCCGGCCGCTGTCATCAAGGTATCGTTCCTGACGGGTCTTACCGTAAGCATAGGCTCCAGCATACGTCGGGTTGGTCAAGACGTGGTGGATGGCCGTGTAGGTCGGCTGGATCCACTGAATCTCAGGCCATCGGTTCGACTGTAGAGGAAACGACAGCCCCTGATCTCTGAGCCAGAGCCAGACCTGTCGCACCGAGCCCATCTCGGCGAAGCGCTCGAAGACCGTTCGGATGATCCCGGTCACCGCTTCGTCAGCGTGCAAGAGCACCTCACCATCGTCATCTCCCCAGATCAGTCCTACTGGAAGACCGCGGCGAAGCTCCCCCCGAGCGGCCTTGTTACGGATGCCGCCGTCGAGTCTGGCCCTGAGGATGTGCAGCTCGGCTTCGGACATGGTGCCCTTGAGCCCGAGCAGCAGTCGATCGTTGAAGTCCCCGGGATGATAGAGGCCGTCGCTGTCGGCGATCAGGGTATCGGTGATGCTACATAGATCGAGCAGTCGGTACCACTCGGAGTTGTTGCGGGCGACTCTGGAAACCTCAAGGGCGAGCACGATGCCGACTCGGCCGAGGGCGACTTCGGCGATGAGCTGCTCGAAGCCAGAGCGCTCGACGACACCGCTACCGCTGACTCCCAGATCCTCGTCAAGGACCGTGACCTGGTCACGGGGCCAGCCGAGATCGCAAGCGCGCTCGACGAGCGCATACTGCCGGCGGGTAGACTCCCGATTGTGTACCACCTGACCTGCGCTCGACTGGCGTAGGTAGACGAAGGCGGCGAGAGAGAGATGGGACATTTTGATCTTGGACCGATCACTCATCGTCGATCTCCTCTTCCAGGGCCTTCGCCATCATCTCGGCCAGGGTCGCCACGGCCGTCGATCGTTCCTCGTCGCTGAGTCCCTCCCAGACCACCACTTCGGGAGGTGGCTGGCTCTCCTCCACGAACTCCAGAGTCAGTTGCACGCTCTTCCTCCTTGGCCGACATCGCGTGTGCCTCGTTCGTCGAGGCGGC
>JAAETH010000276.1 GCA_024228575.1 Actinomycetes bacterium | reverse complement strand
CCGAGTGCACCCGCATCGAGCACCTTGCCGATGATGCCCTGTTCGTTCCAGGGAACCCTGGCGATCGGTGTACCACCGGCCGCGATGATCGCTTGAATCTGCCCTACCGCGGACGCGTAGTCGCTGGTGCCGTGCTGCATGTCGACGCAGACATAGTCGAGTGCCGTGCGGGCCATCGATTCCGCTGTGGTCGAGCTGGCCGACGAAAGCCACCCTCCGAGGGTCACATCTCCGTCGCGCCATTGCTGCCTCAGCGTTTCCATGCGCTGGTTCTAGCAGATGCCGGCACGATCAGGTGTGCTGCACCTTGTTGGAGCGAGGCCGCGCAACTCCCTCCGCCCGGCGAGTCCTGGTCGAATGGCGCCCACATCGCGGACGTGGCCGATTCGGTCAACGGTGAATTCCGCCTTTCCTCGCACCGTCAGGCTCAACAACCGTGGTCGATAGTTCGATGGAACCTACATGTGTTCCTGGTCTCACAAGTCGATGTCCATCGTGGCAGCGCTGGCTCTCGTCGCGGTCAGCATCTGGGTTTCCGAGCCTGTACGAGCAACCGTGGCCGGTCCAGACGGCGCAACCGTTGTCGACGTCGCTCTCGATCCGGACGGCGTCGGCTCCTGGACCGCCGACGACTTTGGTCGGGTATACGCCACCGGGGCCGCCGAGTATGGGGGCCTTCACTGGTCCCACCTGTTCCCAGGAGAGCGCACGGTCGCCATCGAGGCGGTCGCTTCGGGAGAGGGATACCTGCTCTTCACGAGCATGGGTCGGGTCGCCGTCTTCGGTGATGCCATTCATTCGGGCGACCTCACCGGGTCAGCCCCGCCCACGCCTGTCGTCGACGCGGCGCTGACCCCAACAGGCAACGGGTACGTGATGACCACAGCCGAGGGCGCCGTCTACACCTTTGGCGATGCCACCCACCGCGGCGCCGGAAGCGACCACCAGATTCATCACCCCATAACCGCCGTGGTAGCCAACAGCGATGGCTACTGGCTATTCGATCAGAGCGGAGGTGTGTGGGCGTTCGGCACAACGTTCCTGGGGGGAGCGAACGACGGCGGGTCGAGGAATATCGTCGACGCCGCAGCGACTCCGACGGGGTACACCCTTCTCGACGCGGACGGCACCGTACATTCCTTCTCGTCGAGCACACACGCGTCGATCCCCAGAACACGAGCAGGATCGCCATCGCTGGCACTCGACATCGATGCTGACGGCGACAGGGTCATCGTTCTCGACGCTGATGGGACGTCGTGGTTGGCTGCAGGCGGAACGTCACCTGACTCGTCGACCGGAACCACCCTCAGCCAGATCTCAACCCGGCCGGTTCCGATGGCCATCTCGCCGGTCGGGCCGGTCGCGACCACGGGCTACAGGAGTCGATCGGGCTCCGATCCGGCCGCATGGAACGCTCTGGTGCCCCAGGCCCAGGACGTGCGCATCCAATCGAGCGCCGATGGTTCCCTTCAGCCGGCCATGTGGCTTCCCGCCCCCGCTGAAGATCGACCACTCCTGGTCGTCTTGCACTCGTGGTCGTCGGCCTACCACCAGCAATGGAGTATTCCCTACGGGGAATGGGCAAGTGACAACGGCTGGGCCATGATCGCTCCGAATTTCCGCGGCGTGAACAAGACACCGGCTGCAACCGGTTCAGATCTTGCGGTGGCCGATGTCGTCGACTCGATCGAATACGCGGTGGAGCGCGGTGCCGATCCGGCACGCGTCTTCATCGTCGGCTTCTCTGGCGGTGGTCACATGGCCCTGCTGATGGCGGGCAGACACCCAGAACTATTCGCGGGCGTCGCCTCGTGGGTGCCGGTCTACGACCTGCCGGATTGGTATGTGTACAACGAGGTTCATGCCCCGTGGCGTCACTACGTCTCCCACATCCAGGGGTCTTGCGGAGGTGCGCCGCGACCCGGAACTGCAGCCTACGAGAGCTGCGTGCAACGAAGTCCGATGACCCATCTCGACGCTGCCCGCGCTGCAGGCGTTCCCGTCTACATAGCCGGCGGACTACGCGACTCACTCGTTCCTCCCTCACATGCGGCCAGGGCCTTCAACCAGCTGGCAGACCCAGCCGACCGGTTCACCAGCCGACAGGTCAACCACTTCGACCACTTGGTCATGCCACCCGAGCTGATCGGCGAGACGGATGCTCCCTCATACTTCGGGCCCGAGGACAAGGAGGTCGTGATCAGCCGATCTTCTGGCCCGGTCACATTTGTGTTGTTCAACGGATCCCACGAGATGTTCTTCGAACCTGCCCTTCGTTGGTTTGCCGTCGGACCAGGAAGCGGCGGCTTCACTCCACAGTCCAGCCGCAACGTGTGCCGGGCCGACTCGACGCCGGCACACTCGCCGGCACCGTCCTCGACCGAGGGCTATTGGGTACTCGACTCGTCAGGCGCCGTGCACGGCTTTGGCCTTGCGGTCCACGGCGACCTGTCGGACAGCGATCGCACTGCAGTCTCGATGGAGGCCACGGCAACCGGGAACGGCTATTGGATCGTCGACGATCTCGGTGGAGTGCACGCCTTCGGCGATGCCCAGTTCCACGGCGACATGACAGACCTCGATCTCGCCGAACCGATCATTCGTCTCGTGGCGAACCCTCGAGGCACCGGCTACTGGCTCCAGGCCGAGGACGGAGGGGTGTTCACCTTTGGTGATGCCCAGTTCCACGGCTCGACCGGATCGCTCGACCTGGCTGCACCTATCGTGTCGATGGAGGTCACTACGACGGGCAATGGCTATTGGCTGTTGGGGCTCGACGGAGGTGTGTTCACGTTCGGTGACGCCGGCTACCACGGCTCGACCGGGGCCATGATCGTGAACAGTCCCGTGACCTCGATGGCCGTCAACGCCGATGGCTCGGGATACTGGCTTCACGGTGGTGACGGAGGTGTGTTCGCGTTCGGGGCTGTCGGCTACCACGGCTCTCTGCCCGGTACCGGCCGCTGCGAGACGGGCACGCCGGTGCAGTTCGTCCCGACCGCCAGCGGAAACGGCTACTGGGTGGCGACGAACGATGGCGAGGTGTTCGCCTTCGGTGACGCCGTCGATCGCGGTGGAGTTTCATTCCAGCCCGGCGTCCGTGTCCTCGACATGGCAGCGGCCCACTGACCTCGTTCCCCTTGGCCCCGGTCCGCTGACGGCGGGGCGTCAGCGGAGCGAGGTCGGCGCAATGTGGACGGGAGCGAACCCCATCTGCGGGAGGAACCAAACCGAAGGGGTAGCCGTCTCGCTGACCTGTTCGGGTTCGCCGCCCGCTACATCGACTCGCCACAAACCCGGTCGGTCTTCTGGGTCGGCGTACGTGAAGTACACCCCGTTTCCGTTGACCACCACATACTGCTGGTCGACGCCTGTCGCCAACTCGACCGATTCACCCGTCTCGAGGTCCAAGACCACGACATCGACCTCGTCGGGAGAACCGGGTCCGGGCCAACTGCCGTCCCCGAATCGGACCGCCACGGGCCCCCGTTGCGACACTCCAACCGGGGATAGATTGTCCGCGGCAGCAATCGATCGACCCGACTCCAGATCGACGAGTTCGATCCCATCGCCGCCGGACCAAGAGTTGAACCCCACGACATTTGACGGGTCACCGTGCGAATCGAGCAGCCGGAACGTGTACCCAAACCCGTTCGCCGAGGCCAGGGTGGCAGTATCGGCGATGCTCCCGTCGCGAGCGACCTCGACCATGCGGTTGTGGGAACCATCGGCGAGGATGCTCAAGAAGCCCTTCTCGGTCGGGACGGCAACGACCGAGCTCACAGCTCCAACCGTCTGCAGGCCAGCATCGAGAGACCATACGGTGGCCGTGATATCGCCCGATAGGTCGTCGCTCATGCTCGTGTCGATCTGGGTCATGAGGACCGACTCGGTTCCCAACAGCTGCACCAGCAGGTCGCTGTCCGACTCGCCAAACCAGGCGATCTCGCGTTCCGACCCGTCGAGCCCGAGGAAGGTCACGACGAACGAATCGTTCCCGTCGTCGTCTGGCTTCGGCTCGATCCATGCGGCAACACCCTCGGCCGCGACAACGGCCTGCTCCAGGTAGGTCGGTCCTCTGTCGAATCGCACGAGTTCGTGACCGTCGTCCGTGCTGCGCAGTATCACCTCGTCGTAGTCGACGATCTCGATCGTCGCCGAGCCGTCGCCAGAGAAGCCCTCGAATTGGCCGACCAGATCGATGGTCGCCCGTTGCCTCAGCTCGAGGTCGTACACCTCGACCACGCCCGGCCGAGCGATCATGACCCGATCGTCGCCAACCCAATAGTGCGGCTTCTCGGGCGAGTGCTGCGTGCTGAACGAGCTCGCCTGGGCAAACTCCCACGCCTCACCCCCGTCGTAGGGGACCACGAACAACGAGGTCCCCGGGGAGCCGTCGACTGGTACGAGCCAGCCGTCGGCGAGTTCGTGTGTCCTGGCGAAGTCGGCCGGGTTCCCCGGCAGCTCGACACGACCGAACGATCCGTCGTCTTGGCGGATGTACATGACGGCAGCGTTCTCTTGGACCAGCACCGCCTCGGGCGGCTCGAACGGAGGCTCGGGCCAGATGACGCCAGCCAGCCAGGTTCCGACACCACCCAGGGCCACAACTGCAACGATCCCGAGCAGTAGCCGACGAGCGAACGAAGCAGAGGTCTCCATCGAAGCCTCGTCCTCGTCGGTCCCCGGAGTATCGACCTCGCCGAGGATCACCACCTCGCTCACATCTCACCGCCCACGGTTGGCCATTCTGGCCGAAGTCGACGTCTTTGTGGCGTCGGGCTCAGCTTTCGCCCAATGCGACGGTCCTGTTTGACCCGTCGGCATCGACCAACACGAAACGATTCACCGACCACTCGGTAGCCGGCCCGATGGCGACGAGGAACCAGACAGTTCCGAAGCCGGCGGTCCCGCCCAATGCCAGACCTCCAAGGAAGGCTGACGCCTCGATTGCGAATCGGGCCCAGGCGATGCGTACCCCGCGCCGGCCCAGAGCTGTCATGGTTCCGTCCCTCGGGCCTGCCCCCATGTCGACCCCCAGGTAGAGACCGCCGGCCAATCCGACCATGAGTGGTCCCGCGATCAGGAATCCGATACGGACCGGCATGGAGGTCGGATCGTCGACCGCCCACATGACCAGGTCGACGACGGCACCGATGATCAAGACATTCAGCAAGGTGCCCACACCCAGCGGCTCGCGAAGCACGATCATGAACAACACCATGACAGCACCGACCAGGCTGATGACCGAACCCACGGGAAGACCGAGACGTTCGGAGATGCCCTCGTGGAGCACATCCCAAGGTGGCAACCCCAGGTCGGCCAAGAACACAAGAGCAAGGCCCACACCGAAGGCGACGAGCCCAGCCACGAGCTGAATCCACCGGCGAAGGTGTCTGTCGACGGGAAGGGGGGCGAACACCTCGGGCACGCTACCGGGTCGGACCAGGCGTCCGATCAGCGCTGCGGCAAGGCGAATGATGCGACGGTTCGGTGGAGCGATCCGGCGTCACCCCGTGAGCTGTCGACCAGAACCACCTCGTTCACATCGAACTCTGCGCCGAACACGATCTCGGACAAGGATCTGGGGCGCCTCAACCGAGCGAGGGTCACATGGCCGTGAAAGCCCCGAGCGTCCGGGGGCCGCCCGAGATCGGCGGTTGCCTCGGTGACCCTCCGGGCCAGAGAATCGAGACCGGCGACCGGAACCATGACAACCCCACGGCCGAGCAACCCCACCCTCGGTCCCAACTCGGCACGAGCACGAGGTAGACGCACACCGGCCAAACGTTCGGACACGAGTTCGGGGTCCACATCTCCGAGAAATCTGAGGGTGATGTGCCAGTTGTCCGCGTCGACCCAACGGGCCCCTTCGAGGTCCGGCATCGGAAGCGCCGACAGGCTGGCATGGACGTCGGCCCGAAGCTGAACAGCGACGAACAACCGGGCCATCGCTCCGACGATATCCGCGCCGGTGTGCCTAGGGTCGGTTTCATGGACGAAGACATCTGGGATCACTATGTGACGAGCGAGGTCGACGTCGGTGAGCCGTTCAACACATCGACGGCCACAGACTGGCCCGTCGACGTGCCGCTCATGTTTGTCATCACGGCGTTCAATCCCCAGAGCCGTGTGCTGTCGCCGGACGAGAACCTGACACTCAACGAACGGTTGAAGGCCACCCTCGTCCAAGCCGACATGCTCCACTACCCGGCCGTGGGACGGTCGGCCGACTCGTCGTGGGCCGAGGCCAGCTTCGCCCTCGTCGACATCGACAGGCAACAAGCGTGTGCCCTCGCCATCGAGTTCGACCAGAAAGCCGTGTTCGAGGTCGACGGCACACGCCTGAGAATCATCGACCAGTTGGGCACCGTGAGACGAGAACGCCCGCTCGGCTGATGGAGACGAGGCCGCCGGCCTCCATCCATCAGGACCTACCATGGCCGAAAGGAGGCAGAAAGTGGCAGTCGTCGACCATCTCGTATATCGAGCCGAGGACCTGGGCCGGGGTGGTGCCTTCCTATCGACCCTGACCGGAGTATCTCCGGCCAAGGGAGGCCCCCATCCTGGTGTGGGCACACACAATTCGCTGCTGTCTCTCGGCGAGGAAACCTACCTCGAAATCATCGCCCCGGATCCGAACCAACCCGAACCGCTGTACCCACGTCCCTTTGGTGTTGCTCCCGGCACTCCCCCGCTGCTGGTCACCTTTGCTGTACATCCCGGCCCGAACGAGACCCTCGAGTCGTTGTGCCAATCCATGATCGACAGCGGCTTCGACCCCGGACCAAACCTTGCGATGAGCCGCGTGACACCACAGGGCGAGACGTTGAACTGGCGGCTGACGGTGGCTCCAGATGGGCCGGTTCCGTTCGTGATCGACTGGGGCGACACCATGAACCCCGGCGCAATCACACCCAAGGGCTGTTCGCTCGCCGAGCTGCATTGCTCGTGGCCCGATCCCGAACAACTTCGTGCGCTGCACGACTGTCTGGGCATCAACTCGCTGATCTTGAAGGGCGAGCCTTCGATCATCGCAGTGCTCGACACACCCCACGGACCGGTCGATCTGCGCTGATCAGCCCGACATCGGGTACCGACCTATCGGTTCGAGACAAGCCGGTCGAGGACGTTCGCCGTGATGCGACCGACCTGCGGGTCATGGGCCAGACCGAAGACCCAGTCCGTCGTTCCAACCGTCACCATCTGGCCTCCGGCCGGCCCGGCCGGACGACAGGTGAGCATCACGGCATTTCCGCGTCGCCACCGGGCCATGTTTTCGGCGGTGGCCTCACCCGAGAGGCGAGCGCTGACGAACTCGAGGTCGCCTTGGTCGCTCAAGGCTGCAACCGACGCGGGATACTCACCGATCGCCAGGTTCGACGACAGGGTGAAACCGACGATCTCCATGTTGTCCGGCATGGCGGGGAACTCGCGGGCGACGAGGCGGTTCTCGTCATCGAACTGGAGTGGACACCCAAGGGTTTCGTAGCCAACGACGCCGTCGTCGCGCCCCACCACATCGCCGTATCGACATCCGGTGCCGATCAACATCCAGTGGTCGGGGTCGACGATCTCGAACCCCCCGACACCGCGTGGAGCCGCGTCGCCGAAGCGGTGATACAGGCCGAATGCCGAACCAGCTCCGAGGGTTGCCCATTCGGGGCGGCCGATCAGCGGGTCGGCCCACATCCCGGTCATCCGCTCCGGTTCACCCGCCGACATGACGGGATCCTCCACGTGGGCCGAATACTTGTGGCAGATCATGTGATCGGCCTCGGCGGTGAATCGAACCTGCCAGAACATCGTGTTCCCCGAAAAACTGGCGACGTTTCCACCACCCGCCAGATACCGGTCGATGACATCACGTCCACCGACCGACCAGTACTCGTCGTGGCCGACACCCACAACGAGCTCATAACCGTCGAGGACGCCCGGAACGATGTCGAGGTCGGACGACACCGCCATGTCGAATTCGAACCCTTCGCTCTCGGCCCACTCGACGAACCGGCGTTCGTGGGTGAACCACCCTGCCGAACCGATCGCCGAGGGGTAGGCGTTCGCCGTCCGATAGTCCTGGAAGATGTGCCCTCCTGCATCGGGCGTCTCGCGAAAACGAACCGGGCGGGCCTTGCGGTCCCTCCGTTCGACTTCGGGGCGGCACAACATCCCGCGACCGAAGGGCCGACGAAACGAAACCTGAGATCCTCCGGTGTAGAGGCTCATCCCGCCCCACGTGTTGTACGCGTTCCACGTGTTCGTGCCCAACACCAGGACGGTGTTCGACCTGTTGGCCGGTGCCGCCCGAACCACGAAGCCAGCATGACCAAGCTCGCTACCCGGGTCGGCCCCGTGAGCGACCAGCGTGACGAGGTAGAACCCGGACCGCCAGTCAGCCTCGACGGGGATCCGGACAGACACCGGCCATCCACAACCATTGCTGTCGGCACCGGTCGGCGGTTCGAGGAACGTGCCTTCGAGGCTGTCCGACCGCCAGACCTCGGTGCGATCGGAACCCCACCGCTCCACCACCACGTCGAAGGTGGCCGAGCGAGTCGACACGTGAAGCTCGACGGTCTCACCCCACACATAACTCAGCTTCCCGCAGTAGCCCTCGATGTCGTCCCAAAACGTCTGGTCGTCGGGTTCACGCTGCATGGACACCAGTCTTGTCGCTCGCCAGGCTGCACACCCGATCGGCGATGTGACTACGGTCTAGGCGAGCCCTTCGGGCTTTCACTCGCCAGGGCATGAATCAACTGGAGGCACCATGGCCGATCTAGAACTCCTCGACCGGGGATACGCAACGATCATGGGGCGAATCGTCGAATCGGGTGAAGCTCATCACTTCACCGAACTGGCTTCCGAGCTGGGCATAGAACTCGAGGTGGCTCGAGAGATGATCCACGAGCTGGTGGCGATGACACCAGGCTGGGTCCACCCTGGCACCGACCTCATCGCCTCGTTCCCCCCATTCAACCTGCAGCCGACCCAGTACCGGGTGACCGTCGACGGCCGACCCGGCTGGTACGCACAGTGCGGGTTCGAAGCGTTGGCGATCCGCTGGTTGACACCCGGCAAGACGGTTCGGATCGAGGCTCCCTGCCTGTGTTGTGGCGAATCGATCTGCGTCGAGATGTGTGACGAGGACTTGAGCACCATCGAGCCAGCCGAAGCCGTTGGGTACACGACGGCCGAGGTGGGAGGAGATGCGGCCAGTCGACCGTTCAGGTGAGCGAACATGAATTTCTTCCGGTCGGAAGAGCACGCACGCAGCTGGAACGGTTTCGACGAGTCGATGGCGTCGAGCCTGATGACCGTCGCCCGCTGGGCCGAGATCTTCTCGAACCCGTTCTTCAGGGAGCGGGGGCGGACCAACTACATCTCGTGGACACGCTCCGCCGAAGGCGCAGAAGCATTCAAACAGCTCCGGTCCGACCTGCCTCGCCAGGCCGGCTGAGCCTGGGGACGAGGACGAGATGCCCACCAAACCAGGTCCGATCCTTGTCACCGGCGCCAACTCGGGATTCGGACTGGGAGCTTCTCTGCGGTTCGCTTCCAGGGGTTGGGAGACCTGGGGCACGGTCAGATCGCCCGAAAAGGCCGACGTTCTCTTCGAGGCCGCCCGCAAGGCGGGTGTGGGAGAGCTGGTGCACCCAACGGTGCTCGACGTTTCCGATCATGATGCGGTCATCGATATGTGGGACGACCTTCCACCGTTCTACGGCGTTGTCAACAACGCCGGATACAGCGAGATGGGAGCGATCGAGGACGTCACCGCTGCCGAGGCGAAACGGCAACTCGACGTCAACCTGATCGCCCCTGCCGTCGTTGCCAGCTGTGCCCTTCCGGCCATGCGAAAGCGGGGTTCGGGTCGAATCGTCATGGTGTCGTCGATGTTCGGCAGGGTGGCGATCGCACCACTTCAGGGCTGGTACCACGCATCGAAGTTCGGTCTCGAAGCACTCTCGGACGTATTGCGCATGGAGGTCGCCGGCTTCGGGGTCAAGGTAGCCATCGTCGAACCCGGCCTCTTCAAGACGGGAATCGAAGAGAGCGCCAGAAGCATCGCCTCCGAACGGATCGAGAACGTCAGCAGTGTTTACCGCGAGGCCTACCGCCGAAGTGTCGGAGCGGCCGACGTATTCACGCGGTTCGCACCACCACCCGACATCGTCGCCAGGACCATCGTTTCAGCGGTCGAGAGTCGACGCCCTCTGAGGCGCTACGTGGTCGGCGCCGACGCGGCTATCGCAACCGCAACACCTCTCGTTCCCAAGGTATTCACCGACGCCGCCACCAGATTCCTCACCGGACTATCGGGTCCCGGCTCGGATAATCCCGCCGACTGAAACCTCTCGGCCACCCCGCTGTCAGGGTGCAAGAAGTAGGCCCAACTGGCGCGAGTGGGCGATCAGTGTTCCGTCCGGTGCCCACAACTCGCCATCCTCTTCCAGGAACCCTTCGACCGCCACGGTGGTGCGGAACCTCACCGCAAGCCAATCGTCGGGCTTCATCCGCTGAAGAGCCTCGACCGAGCGAATGTGAACCGTCAGGTCGATCGTCGGAACACCCATCGGGGTTGCCAGCCGGGTGAAGACGGCCGGATACCACGCATCGCTGAGCGCGGCGACGAGTATCGAATCGTATGGTCGTGTTTCGCGAAGTCGGATCCAACCACCCGTCTCCGCCGACCTCTGGGGACGCTCCCACGGGGCACCGAGGACGTGCCTCATGTCGTACCGCTCGCGCATCGGTACCGAGACCGGGGCCGGAGGTGGGCTGGAGATCGTGTCCGGTGCCGGATAGTCCGGGAAGCTCGGATCGGCAAAAGCGGGGCTGTCGGCATTCACGGTTGCGAAAGCCCCGCTCGCCGTGGCTATGAGCCTCGAGCCTTGCAGAAGCCGGGCGCTCAGGTAGTGAACCGTCCTCCCCGAACGTTCGGTGTGCACCTCGATCTGGGCTGGTCCCTCATCGGCCGGGGCCTGGTAGTGGACGGTCAGCGAACGGGCATGTTTTGCCGGATCGTCAACCCCCGCCCCCATGGCGCGCGCCAGCAGTGCGGCGATATAACCGCCGTTCGGGCCACGCTGAATCCACCATCCGCGGTCGATGTGTGCATCGAACGTGCCCTCTCCCGTAGCCTCGATTGTGGTGTCGGTGTCGAATCTGCTGCTCGATTCGGACCCGTCGTCGCTACCCACGGTGAGCCATTTCGGGCGCTTCGGAGCAGGTCGAGAAGTTCGTCGGTTCCGCCACACGCGAGCCTTGGGCCGATTCATCGTTCATCGCCGGGAACCTACCATCACGGCGACACCTGGCAGATGGAGACCCCCGGCTTCAACCGTGACAGGCTGGCCCGATGGCCGAGGCGAGCGACGACCCAATCACCCTGCCCCTCGCCGATCTTGTTGTCATCGATCTCACGGTTGCTCGAGCGGGCCCCACGGCGGTGCGACAACTCGCCGACTGGGGTGCCGACGCGATCCGCATCGAGTTGCCAAACGTGTCGGTTCGCGGCCAGACCACACCCGACTACCTCAACATCCATCGCAACAAACGCAGCCTGTCACTCGACCTCAAGAGCAAGGCAGGCCGCGAGGTGCTGCACCGGCTCGTGGCGCAGGCCGACATACTCGTCGAGAACATGCGCCCGAGGGTGAAGTTCTCACTCGGCTTCGACTGGGAGACCGTCTCTGCGATCAACCCGCGCCTGGTGATGGGATCGATCTCGGGTTTCGGTCAGAGTGGGCCCTACGCACAACGAGGGGGTGTCGACCAGATCGCCCAGGGTTTGGCGGGGATGATGAGCGTGACGGGGTTGCCCGGGCAAGGACCGGTACGGGCCGGGGCAGCGGTGTCGGACATCGCAGCCGGACTTCAGTTGGCGGTTGGAATTCTCGTGGCGATCCACGAAAGGCACCGGACAGGTCGCGGTCGGTGGGTTCACACGTCGCTCCTCGAATCGATGATAGGAACCCTCGACTTCCAGGCCGCTCGCTGGACCGTCGATCACGAGATTCCGCCCCAGGCCGGCAACGACCACCCGACCATGCGCCCGATGGGTCTCTACCCGACCGCCGATGGCCACCTCAACGTCGCTGCCGCATGGGGGGAGCTCTGGACCACACTCTGTGACGTCATCGGAAGGCCCGACCTTGCGACAGACGAACGTTTCATGAGCCCGGCCGACAGGGTGACCAACCACGACGAGCTGACCGAGATCATCACCCACGCCTTGGGCACACACACGACCATCGAGTGGGTTGAACTGCTCTCTGATGCCGGCGTGCCCGCTGGTCCGGTGAACGACCTGGAACAGGCCTTCGCCGACGAACAGGTCGTTCACCTTGGTGTGGCATCGGCGGTCCACCATCCGATCGCCGGCGACATCGAGATCATCCGCAACGCCACCACCGTCGAAGGTGTACCGGACTCGATCCGTTGCGCCAGCCCTATCGCCGGACAACACAGCCAGGAGATACTCCTCCAATTCGGCTTCGACACAGATCAGATCGACGAGCTGATCAACACCGGCGTCACGACCCAGGCAGAGCAACCCGATTGAGGGTGCCGACCAGCTCGGGCCAACACGTATCGAGCATGAGATCGTGACCACCGTCCAACACCTCGATCGAGGCGTTATACACGTCGGCCAACCTGGACTGTTCTGCCACGGTGAAGATCTGATCTCGCGAACCCGCCACAACAGATACTGGCGACTTCACACGACTGGGTCGAACCCGTCGAATGGTCATCGAAGCGATGGCAAGAGCTGACTCACCCTGAAGCCGGTCGAATGTTGTCTGCACGACCTCGTCGGGGGTTTCGGGCCTGAAGAAGAGGTCTCGGGTCAACTCGACCGATCCAATGAGCCGGTAGAAGTCCAGGAGGCCCAAGGCCCCAAGAGCGGGGCCTGGGTGTCGACGTATCGCCCTCAGGTGCGGCACGAGTGTTCCGTTTCGCGGAACCGAAGCCACCAGCACGGCGGCCCGAACAGTCGCATTCTCGAGGTAGCGCTGAACCACGTAGCCACCCATCGAATGGCCGACCAGGATCGGGGGTACGTCGCAGCCAGCAACGCCGGCTGCTATCGCCTCGACATACCCGGCGACCCGATTCCACTTCCGGGTTCTGTCGCCTGGACGATCGTGACCTGGCAGCTCGATGGACCGCACCACGTGCCCTCGATCCCTCAGGGCACCCGCCACCTCGTCCCAACACCACGCACCGTGCCAGGCACCATGAACAAGCAGGAATTCAGCCATGCCCCGGCACGCTAGTGCCCTGCCCGCGGACGTCGCTCCGCCAAGCCCGGAATCGACCGATCAGCCAGAGCCCCATCCATCCCTCGCCGATCAGCGCAGGAATGGCGACGAGGGCCAGGAACAGGTTCTCGTAGCTGCTGTAGTCGGTGAGAGCCACATGGGCGACCGTGTCGGCCATGTAGGCGATACCCGCAACGACCAGAATCCAGCCCATCGGATCCGGCGCTTCATCTGACCCCGCGACCAGGACTCCCAACAGCACCAGGTGAAGGCCGAACACCGCCAGCCCGATGAGCCAGAGAGAGTCGAAGGACTCGAACGCCGTCAACACCTGGGCCTCGACATACTCGCGCCCGAGAACACTCGCGTGCCCCTCACCACCGACGAGCTGCAACACCTCGAAGAGATGAACGAGCGCAGCGCCCAGCAGGACCGTGTAGACGAGACGTGACCACGCGGCCAACAGCGACAGGTCGTGATCGTGACCACGAAAGACGATGTGCAGAGCCCAGGCGACCGCCACGTCGATCAAGAAGATGCCGAGAAATGCCAGCAGTCCCAGCCGAAACAGCCCCATGGATTCCGAGATGTTGTGAACCGTTGCGGCCCCATTGTCGCTCTCGACCAAACCTTCGATCACGACGAAGTTGGCGAAGATCGCAAGTACGAACAGGCCCAGGTAGCCGAACCCGCCAACGAGTGCCGATCGGTACGGCCGCGGCATCAATTGGCAGCCGAACGGACCGAGATGACTGCCTTGCCGCTGACACGCCCCTCGGCGAGATCGGTGAGGGCATCATGAGCAGCGTCGAGCCGGTAGGCGCGATCGATGACTGGAACGACCGAGCCGTCGACCAGGAACTCGCACAGCCGGTCGATCCACCGGTGGTGCTCCTCACTGATCAACATGGTCAGCCGCTGAGACACGAAGGGCGAGAGAGCCAGGGCCCTGAGCTGGCGGCCGAATCCACCCGTCCATCGATTACCACCCTCGCCTCCGACGATCACCAGCGTTCCGCTCGACTTCAAGGCACGGCGGAGGCGACGGAGTGAGTTGCGGCCTCCGATATCGAGGATCAGATCGAAGGTGCGGCTGCCGTCGAGGTAGTCACCTGCCGCATAGTCGATGACGTCGTCTGCCCCGAGCGAACGGACGAAGTCGGCCTTCGACGCATTGGCAACCCCTGTGACCTCTGCCCCCAGCGCCCTGGCGAGTTGAACGGCGTAGACCCCAACCCCGCCAGAAGCCCCGATGATCAGGACATCTTGCCCAACTCCGACCTCCGAGACCTCGGTCAGTGCCTGGAGCGCGGTGATACCCGAGATGGTCGCGACCGCCGCCTGCTCGAAGGTGAGGTTCGCCGGCTTGTGGGCGAGCTTGATCTCGCTCGCCGTGGCGTACTCGGCGAAGGCACCATCGGCGATTCCGAACACCTCGTCCCCCTCGACAAACCGGGTGACATCGCTGCCGATGGCAACAACTCGTCCCGCGACATCGAGACCGGGAACGGGTTGTTTGGGTCTGGAGAGTCCGAATCCACTGATCCGGACCAGGTACGGAAGCCCGGTCATGAGGTGCCAGACACCCCGATCGACGCCGGCTGCGTGAACCTCGATGAGGACCTCCTCGGCATCGACCACCGGGCGTTCGACAGACGCGACAGACAGTTCCTCGACCGAACCGTAGCTACGTTGGGTGACAGCAGTCATCGTCGTTGCGCTCAATTGTGTTTCCGCAGCGATCATCTTGTCCCTTTCACCGGGCATCCGCACTTAGTATGGTTGGTATCACAACCGTATTCGCACTTAGTACGGTTGTCAACGTTCGAGACGAGAGATCGAGATGAACGACAACAGGCAACGAGTCAGGCTCAACAAGCAGCTGGTGCTGGAAGGAGCCATCGATCTCGCCGATCAGACGGGGATCGAGGCCCTGACCATCCGTAGGTTGGCCGAGTTCCTCGGCGTGAAACCGATGAGCCTCTACCACCACGTACCAAGCAAGGATGAGATCGTCGATGGCATGGTCGACATCGTGTTCACCCAGATCGATCTGCCACCCGACGATCTGGCATGGCGCGACGCTATGAAGCAGCGCTGCGTCTCGGCCAGGCAGGTTCTGAACCGCCACCCGTGGGCACCTCCCCTGATGGAGTCACGCACCAACCCGGGCCCTGCTTCTCTGCGCCATCACGACGCGGTGATCCGATGCCTGCTGAAGGGTGGGCTGTCGTTCGAGCTCACCGCCCACGCCTACGCGATCATCGACAGCTACGTCTACGGATTCGCCCTTCAAGAGGCCCACCTACCCTTCGGCGGCGGCGAGGAGATATCGGGCTTGGCCGAGGAGATCATGTCAGCCCTACCGATCGGCCAATACCCACATCTAGCGGAGTTCACAACAAACGTGGCCCTCAAACCCGGCTACAGCTTCGGAGCCTCGTTCGAGTTCGGTCTCGACCTCATCCTCGAGGGACTCACGCGAGCTGGAGCGAAATGACTTGGCAGCCGCGCCACGATCGCGACACAGCCTGGCGGCACCAACCTGTGGTTCTACTCGGACTCTGCCGTACCGCGAGCGAGCGCACCTGGTGACACCTGGCAGGTCGTGGCTTGCGAGTCGACCGTGAAGTCGTAGCCCTCGAGCACCTCTCCAGGAGTGGCTGTGGTCGACAGGTTTGGCGCACCGACGACGTCGACGTCGAGTAGCGCCACATCTGCTCCGGCTGACACCAACTGATCCTCGTAGGCTTGAACGATCGCCCGCCGGGTGGTGTCAAAGGCCTTACCCATACAATCGGTGCTACCGATGATCGTCTGGGCATAGGCGTACGCCGCCGGGGTCAGTCCACTGTCGTCGCTGACCCATGGGAACGCATCGGTCAACTTCCCGAGCGCACCCTTGTCGTATTCGACCGAGTCGAGGGTCGCAACAGTGTTGACTCTGGGGCGCACGAACTGGATTGCATCGGCCGGGACGAGCACACGAATTGTGCCATCGTCACGATGTACGATCTCGACCTCGCCCGCCTCTACGCACGTGTCGATGTCGCCGACGACCGTCATCGAGACCGTGTCGGTTCGATACACCTGCCCCGCCACCGAGTGTTCGCGACGACCTTCGATCGGGACGATGGTATGTATGCGGGCCCGGCAATCGAGGGCTATCGGTTCGATCCTGACGATGGTCGCTATCTCGGGCTGCTCGACCGTGGTCTCCTGGACCAGAACATCGACGTCCTCCCACGGCCACGTCCAATCGATGAGGCCAATCTGGCCAAACGCGAGCAAGCCGATGACGATGACTCCAGCGATGACCAAGCCGGTCTGGATGATCTTGTTCACCGACGAACCTCCTCAGGAGAACCTGTACCAACAAGGACGAATGAGAACCTCGTCGAGTCGCGAAGTAGGCGCCATTTGTGGGGGAACCGAACGCTCACCGTGAGCGTGGTTTTCAACTTGGCGGGTTCTTCCATTGGTTCAGGAAGGTGATTTCGCCAACATCGCGCCGCGGAGCGCGATGGAATGTGTCGCCCGTGTAGTAGGCGACCGGCAACAACGCTACCTGGCTGACCGACTCGGGAATGCCCAACATCTCGGCGACCTGCCGTTCGTGACCCAGGTGGAAGGTCGTCCAGCACGAGCCGAGCCCGCGACTGCGGGCGGCGAGCTGGAAACTCCAGACGCCGGGCAGAACGGACCCGTAGTAGCCAGAAGCGTTGTCGAAACCTTCGCCGCTCGGTGGGCGATCGAGCCGCAGCGGGATCACGAGGGCCGGTGCTTCAGCCAGGTGGTCGATCAGATAGACCGTCGAGTCGATCACCCTCCCCATGCGATCGTCCGCCGGCGTCCCCGCAGCCTCGAGGTAGGGGCGACCAACCGCCGCGTAGAAGCCCGCTATCTCGGCCTTCAACTCCGGATCGGTGACGATCATCCATCGATTGCGCTGAGCGTTGCCACCCATTGGGGCATGGCCTGCTATCTCGATGCACTCGAGCAGGACGTCCATGGGAACATCCCTGGTCAGATCGAGTCGCTTTCGTACCTGCTTGGTGGTCGTCAAGAGCCGGTCGGTCTGGCTCAGATCGAATTCGGTCACGGCAGTCCCCTCGTTGGCTGGACCCAATGGTCGCACCTCGAGGTGAATCGAACCACATCCCGGAGGTTTCTCCTCAACCGAGGGCGGCGACCACTTCCTCACCCTGTCGCCGATGAACCTTTGCCACGCCAAAACCGACGGTGGATCCGTCGTCGGTGCCTATGACAATCTCGCCCATCTTCTGGCCAAACAGTTTGGTCTCGCCGAACTCCACGGACTTGATGCGATCGCGCCCAAGAGATGCGGCCAGTTCCTTCGGCTTGCCGAATGCGCCGAGTTCGAAGAGGGCGACACGCCGGTCGGTGACAGCGAGCAGGACTTGCGATGCGGACCCGACATGGAGATCTGCTTCGGCTCGTTCACTACGGCCCGCCTCACCTTCGGCTGCACCCGCCCGATGACCGAGAACACCACCGGCTCCTGCGGCAATGGGACTCAAGGTCCCGCCGGCTACGGCTCCGGCCGCACCGAGGATCGCCTCGTGGGCCGCACCCCGCGGCAACACCTTGACGGCGGCGGCGATCTGTTCTCCGGCGTCCAGAAGCGGCAAACAGCGTTGGATGGTCTTGTCCATCTTCACACCTCTCCTTCGGCGGCAGCCGCCGAGCCCTGGAGGATTCTCTGTCCAGGCGTTCTATCTCCGCTGAGCGTCGATGACGGCGACGAGCTCGCGAACGGTTCGAGAATAGTCGTCGGCGGCGTTTCCCGGGCGTCGCTCGCCAAACACCGAAGCCAGCTCCTCATGGAACCACTTCTGCTGGTCGGGCCCGGCGTTGAACCGGTCCCACACACTCGGCCCCAGGGACCGGAGATCAGCCAGGATGTCCGTGGCGTTGTGCCGCTTGTCCGCCAGGGCAACACACAACGTTGGCGAGGAAGCCGATCGCAGATGGAGCAGATATGCCTCCTTGCGCTCACCCCACGGTGGCTTCGGCCAGATGTCGGTGTCCGAACACCCCTCGACTATCTCTGCCACCACGAGACCAAACCGTTGGGCGACGTCGTCGGGAGTTGTGTCGGTGTCTTCGACGACGTCGTGCAGCAACGCTGCGATCGCGATCTCCTCGACCATGTCGACGAGAGCGGGATCGTTGGCCGCATCATCGATAGCGAGCGAGGCAACCACCATCAGATGAGTGATGTATGGCGTATTCGACGTCTTACGGCGCTGATCGCGGTGCCGATCATGCGCCCACACAAACGCCTCATCGAACCTGTCGCCAATCACGTCGTCTCCTGTCGGCCGGTCACATCGTGCCCTGATGACCGGCCGATGCCATCTACGCTCATTCTTGTGCTTCCAAACGTGTTGTTCATAACGGTCGACCAATGGCGTGGCGATTGCCTCGGATCCCTCGAACATCCGGTCGTGCAGACTCCGAATCTGGATGCCCTCGCCGAGCGCGGAGTCATGTTCTCCAAACACTACGCGCAGTGTGCCCCGTGTGGCCCCAGCCGGGCGTCGCTGCACACCGGTCTGTACATGCATGCTCATCGAAGCGTCGACAACGGGACACCTCTGGACAGCCGCTTCACCAACATGGCCATCGAGGTGAGAGAACTCGGCTACGACCCGGTCCTGTTCGGTTATACCGACACAACTCTCGACCCCCGAACTCTCGCCCCTGGCGACCCCGCCCTCACGACATACGAGAGTGTCCTGCCCGGCTATCGAACCGGAGTCGCTCTCCCGACCGAACAAGAACCCTGGATCGGTTGGCTCGACGACCTGGGATACGACGTCTCGGTCGGCCGGACCGAGCTGCATCACCCCGGCGGTTCGATCTTTGGTCCGCCCACCTACGCCGCCGAACACACCGACACCGCCTACATGACCGATCTGGTGATCGACGAGATCGACCGTTCCGACGACGGCTGGTTCGTGCACGCCAGCTACCTGCGCCCTCACGCGCCGTTTGTGGTGGCCGAGCCATACCACTCGATGTTCGATCCGGCAGACATGCCGGCACCACGCAGACGGCCGACCAGCGAGGAGGAATCGGCGGTTCATCCCATCATGGAAGGATTCGTTCGCGCGGGCCTGGCTGTCGCCGACGATCCCGACTCGCTCGCTCGATGGCAGGCGATCTACTTCGCGATGATGGCCGAGGTCGATACTCAACTGGGTCGGTTGTTCGAGCAGATCGACTTCGACAACACACTCGTTGTGGTCGTGTCCGACCACGGTGAGATGCTCGGCGACCACTGGCTTCAGGGAAAGCTCGGCTACTACCCCGAGTCGTTCCACGTACCGCTCATCATCGCCGGACCGGGAATCGAATCAGCATCTCAACCGGTCTCACACTTCACCGAGAACATCGATCTGTTCCCAACCATCATCGATCTGATCGGGGGTCAGATTCCTTCCCAATGCCAGGGCAGGTCGCTACGACCATTCCTCGAAGGCTCGCCCCCGTCGGGCTGGCGAGACGCCGCCCATTGGGAATGGGATTTCCGGACGACGCGGCCTGCCGATCGAGATCCCGAGGCTTTCAACCTCGCCGTCATCCACGACGATGAGGGAACCTATGTGCACTTCGCGGGTGAAAGACCGCTGTTCTTCGACCTGACAGACGATCCGGATCACTTCGTGGACCGCAGCAGGGATCCGGCCTGGACCGACCGAACCCTCGACTACGCCGGCCGTCTCCTGAGCTGGCGAATGCAGACCGACTTCGGCGAGCTGGTGAACATCAACGCGATCGCGTGAACTTGACCCGTGTCGGACGGCGGGCGAACGTGTCCAACGTGGACGCAGAGGTATCAGACCAGATCATCGAGACACTCGCACGGTTCGTCGACCTCGACGTACGACCAAATGTCGCTCGATACGAATCGAGCGACACCTACCCCGGTCCGATGGTCGATCAGATGCGCGAGTTCGGCCTCTTCGGCGCAACCATCGCCGAGGAGTACGGCGGGCTCGGCCTCAACATCAGCACCTACGCGCGTGTCATCGAGGAACTATCGCGGGGCTGGATGTCGCTGGCCGGTGTCATCAACAGCCACCTGATCGCCGCCCAGCTCATCGCGAGGTTCGGCACCGACGATCAGCGACAGAGACTGCTGCCGGCCATGGCGACCGGCGAACGTCGCGGCTGTTTCTCGTTGTCGGAACCCGACTCTGGGAGCGACGCCGCCGCCCTGCGCTGTAGGGCTGCCCGCGACGGCGACGAGTGGACCATCGACGGCACCAAACAATGGGTGACCAACGGCGAGAAGGCGAGCATCGTTGCCCTGTTGGCCAGAACGGGTGACGACATCAGCTGCTTCCTGGTCGAGAAGGCGCCCGGCCCCGATGGTGATCAGGGAATCAGCATCTCCCGACACATCGACAAGGTCGGCTACCGCGGCCTCGAGACCGTCGAGATGGCCTACGACGGCCACCGGCTCCCCCATCACAACCTGCTCGGCGGCGACGAGGGATTCGGGCAGGGGTTTCGCTGGGCCCTCGCAGCACTCGAGTTGGGCAGGATCAATGTCGCTGCCAGGGCGGTGGGTGTCGCCCAAGCGGCGATGGATGAGGCGCTCAGCTACGCCCAACAGCGCGAGACCTTCGGGCGCCCGATCGCCCAGCACCAGGGGATCGCCTTCAAGCTCGCCGACATGGCCACCAAGCTGCACGCCTCGCGGTTGATGGTGCGCGACGCCGCCAGGCGCGTCGACAACGGCGAGCGAGCGGACATGGAGGCCGGAATGGCCAAGCTGTTCGCGTCGGAAACGGCCGCCGAGCTGGCGCTCGATGCCATGCGCATCCACGGCGGCAACGGATTCACGACCGAGTACCCCGTCGAGCGGCTGTACCGAGACGCCCCGCTGATGATCATCGGCGAAGGCACGAGCGAGATCCAGAAGCTCGTGATCAGCCGTGCCCTGCTCGCCCGTGCGAAGCCTGCGGAGTAGCAGCCGAACGAATCACTCGGGCCAGATCGGATCTTGACCTTCCGGCAGGGGAATCTGGAAGGCATTCAGCGTCGCGCTGATGAGGCAGTAGTAGCCGATCGTCGTGACCAGGTCGACGAGCTGTTGGTCGGTGAGGTGCTCCTTCGCCGTCGCCCAGGTCGAGTCGTCGACTCGACCATCGGCGACCAGTCGGCTGGCGAACCCATGTACCGCCTGCTCGGCCGCATCGGCGAACTTCGGATCGCCACCGACCTCGATGGAGTCGAGGATGTCCTCGTCCACGCCGGCGGTCACCGCCAGCGCCCTGTGAGCCCACCATTCGAAGTTGGCCTTCCAGTGAGCACCGGTCGTGCAGATCGCCAGCTCGAGGAGGTTCTCCGGAAGACTGCTCTCGCGCCTGACCGCTGCACCGAGCTCGGCAACCCGCCTACCGATCGTCGGACTCGACACCATCGCGTTGAACGGCCCCATCAGGCCGCCATCGGCACCGGTCAACCTGTCGGCTCCGCCACGAGAGGCCACGATGCGCTCCCACACCTCGAGCTGCTCCTCGTTGGCATCCGCGGTGGTTACGGGCTTCAGGCGAGACTGGTTCATGTCAAGACCCTACGTGGGGCAGGTGTCCCGCGGGCGATACAGATCCAGTCACGCACCGTGGAGCGACAGGTATCAAATCGGGGTGCCAGCCGCCGTTCAGCCTTCGGCTGCGTCGCTTCGTTTGGCTGCGAGTTCCTCTTCTGTGACTACTGCTGGTCCTACCGTGTTCACCCGAACAGGCGGCGGGGCCGACCGATGCCACCAGATCGGCCGGCCCCGTTCCCTCCTACTCCTCTGCCACAGGGCTTTCTGCGGGCTGGGGCAGAGGAGCCGCCGCCTGGGCGGTGCGCCGCCGGCGGCGCACCAGCCAGAACACGACTCCGGCGATGAGGAGAAGTGGGCTCAAGGCGATGAGAGCCAGGAAGACCAGGTACAGAACAAACACGGTCGTCGACAGGGTCTGCTTGGCGACGGTGCCCACCCCTGGAAGTGATTCATCGGGCTCGACGTACATCGCTACATCGGTCGTGGCAGAGACCGACTCGGGGGCTCCGTCATCGGAGTCCACGATTGCTGCGGAGACCCTCGGCCTCGAGACAAGGTCTGGCTCGGCCGCCTCGACCTCGACGTAGTAGATGCGAACGTCGCCAGGCTGGAACAGGTCTGGGACTGCTCCGCTCGACACGATGCGATCGCGCCGCGACCGGCGCGGATCGGCAACCTCGACATCGGTCAGGTCGGTGTCCCCGACGTTCTCGATCCGGTAGCAGACCGTGACGTCTTCACCCTCGTTCAGCTCGGGCAAACCCGCCGAATCGCACCCACGGCCCGAGTCGTGCCCGACGTAGGCGGTCACCTCGATGGACAACTCGGGGTTGGGCTGATCGGGACGCCTCTCGTCGATGGTCACCGTGATGGTCGCCAACGACACAGCACGTTCGATGGTGCGCAACTGGCCCCTCAACAGTTCGAGATCGGTTTCGCGCTGCTGCAGTTCTCGTTCCATCGCGGCCACCTGTTCGAGAGTTGTGGCGTTCTCGAGGAACAGACGAAGCCGCTCCGCGCTCGCTTCGGCCGTCACGATCCGGCTCTCGAGGTCGACAACACGCTCGGTGACGTCTTCGGCCGAGACGTTCTGCTCGCGAAGTTCACCGATCTCGCCCAATCGGGCGAGGGCTTCGTCGAACGCCTTTGGCTGAACCTTGATGATGAGCACGGTTCGGGCGTATGGGTCGACGGTGGTGTCCTGACCGAAGACGAGACCTCCGAGTGGGGCCACGGCATCGACAGCCGCCTTGCTCGCCGTCGCCACATCGTCGACCTCGACGGTGATGAACGCCGTGAAGACGATGTCTCGCCCGAGATCGGCCGGAGCCAGCGAGGACTGAGAACCCGCACCAGAGCCCAACGATTCGTCGGATTCTGCGGCCGGAGATTCGGCTTCGGCATCCATGTCGGCCATCTGGTCGGATCCACCGTCGTCGCCGTCGGCCTCGATCACCTCCGCCGGTTCGTCGGAGTCGTTGGTGTCGTAGGCCACGGTCGTCGCGGACGCCTGATCGGAGCTGCTGTCGTTGCTATCTCCGCATGCTGCCGACATCATCAGCAGCGCCAAGATGAGTGCAACGGCCCGCCACACAGTTCTTGTCTTCATGTCGAACCTCCGAGTCCGACCCCTCTGACGAACAGCCAAGCAGGTCTGGTTCCCAAGAGGGAGTGATGTCACAGAAGCGCCACAGCCTTGTCACACCCGACTCGCGTTCGTCACAAACCCCTTGGCGGCTACTTTGGCCGGCAGACGACAGACGCCACGCCTGCACCGGTGCGGCTGCGTGGCAGATGGCACACCGCTTCGGCCTTGTGGTGAAGGGTCGACGGCCGTAGGTTCGCCATATGGGGAACCACGGGGAACACGAGGCGGTGGTCCGTATTGTCGCGGGCAGTCATCGCGTGAAGGTGGTAGCCGGCGAGCAGACCGAGGTCGCCATCGAGGGCAAGGCTCGCGTCTCTCGCGATGGCACCACAACCACGGTCGATCACGCCGAGTCACGACTAGTCGTCAAGGTCCCAGAGGGCGCCGACATCGTCATCGGGGTCAACTCGGGGCGCATCGAAACCGTCGGGAGACTAGGCAGTGTTGCTCTGGTGGCCAATTCGGGACGCGTGACAGTCGACAAGGCTCGTACGGTCGACATTCGCGTCAAGAGTGGTGCCGTGGTGGTAGGTGCCGTCGAACACGAGTGCCGCATCAGGTCCAATACAGGCCGAATCGAGGTCGGCAGATGTGGAAGCGCTCAGGTTTCGACCAACAGTGGACGCATTCAACTCTCGGAGGTCTCGGGATCGGTCAAGGCCAACTGCGTCAGTGGCCGTATCTCCATCGCCCAGATCGAGGCCGCCGACATCGACGCCGAGACCGTGTCTGGTCGAATCGAAATCAAGCAACCTCCAGGCACTCGCGCTCACCGATCCGCCGAGATGGACAGTCCGCTCGATCTGCCCGCGGACTGCGATTGTGTGGTCAGGGCACGATCGGTGTCGGGCCGCGTCGACGTCAAATGATGGAGACGCTCGAGACATCCATCGGGGCGGTCCTGTTCACCGACCTCGTGGGCTTCACCGAGTTCAACGACGTCGCCGGAGATCAGGCTGCAGTAGCCGCCCTGGACGCACAACTAGACCTGACCAGGGGCACCCTCGAAGCCCACCCCGAGGCCCGCGTGGTCAAGGAGTTGGGCGACGGCCTGATGATCTGGCTGGGAGACGCTCGACCGGCGCTGGGTGTCGCGTCGGCCCTACTGGCGAGTTTCGAGCGGGCACGCGATACGGGTACATTTCCACTGCCGGTGCGCATGGGCATTCACCATGGCGAGGTGGTTCGACGCGGCGACGACCTCGTCGGCCAGACGGTGAATATCGCCGCTCGCGTGGCCGATCTCGCCGGGCCGGGCGAACTGCTTGCCACCGAGGCGATCACGGACTGTTCCTCACCGACCCCGGCAGGCATCGAGCTGCTCCCGGTCGGTCCAGCCTCGGTCAAGGGTGTGAGCGATCCGATCTGGCTCCACCTGGTGACGCCACTCTGACGAGGTGTCCGACCCCGTAGGGACCCAACGGGTTCCCGGGTTCAGCCGATGGAGCCTTCCATCTGGAGTTCGATGAGCCGGCTCCACTCGACCGCGTACTCCATCGGCAGTGTGCGTGTGACCGGCTCGATGAAGCCGTTGACGATCATTCCCATCGCCTGCTCTTCGGTGAGGCCACGGCTGCGCAGATAGAACAGCTGGTCGTCGGCAACACGCGACACCGTGGCCTCGTGGCCGACGTGTGCGTCGCGCTCGCCGATCTCCTGATAGGGATAGGTGTCGGATCGGCTGATCTCGTCGAGCAGCAGGGCGTCGCACTGCACATGGCTTTTTGAACCCGACGCACCTTCCTCGACCCTGACCAGTCCGCGATAGCTGGTGCGTCCGCCGTCCTTGCTGATCGACTTCGAGACGATCTTCGACGTCGTCTCGGGAGCGACGTGCACCATCTTTGCGCCGGCGTCCTGGTGCTGACCGGCACCGGCGTAGGCGACCGACAGAACCTCACCCGACGCCTTCGGCCCCATCAGGTAGACGGCCGGGTATTTCATCGTCAGACGGCTGCCGATGTTGCCGTCGATCCACTCGACGTGAGCACCCTCGTAGGCGACGGCGCGTTTCGTGACCAGATTGAACACATTGGGCGACCAGTTCTGAATGGTCGTGTAGGTGATGCGACCATGGTCCTTTGCGACCAGTTCGACCACCGCAGAATGCAGCGAATCGGAGGTGTACACCGGTGCCGAGCAACCCTCGATGTAGTGAACCTTCGCGCCCTCATCGGCGATGATCAGCGTGCGCTCGAACTGGCCCATGTTCTCGGCGTTGATGCGGAAATACGCCTGGAGTGGCATCTCGACCTCGACACCGGGAGGCACGTAGATGAACGAACCACCCGACCAGACCGCCGAGTTCAGGGCGGAGAACTTGTTGTCACCCGGCGGGATGATGGTGCCGAAGTAGGACCGAACAAGCTCGGGATACTCCCTTACGGCTGTGTCCATGTCGCAGAACAGGACTCCCTGCTCTTCGAGATCTTCGCGGTTGCGGTGGTAGACCACCTCTGACTCGTATTGGGCAGTTACGCCGGCGAGATACTTGCGCTCGGCTTCGGGAATGCCGAGCTTCTCGTAGGTGTCCTTGACCGCATCGGGAAGATCTTCCCACTTGTCGACCTGACCCTCGGTGGGCTTGATGTAGTAGAAGATGTCGTCGAAGTAGATCTCCGACAAGTCGCCGCCCCAGTTGGGCAGGGGCTTGCGCTTGAATATCTCGTAGCTGCGCAGGCGAAAGTCGCGCATCCACTCGGGTTCACCCTTCATCCACGACATCTCGCGGATGAGCTCTTCATCGAGTCCGCGCCGCGGCTTGAAGACATAGTCCTCTTCGTCGCTCCAACCGAGTTGGTAACGGCTGAGGTCGATACCGATGTTTGTCATCTCGGGTCAGGTCCTTCTGCGCACGCTCGCGTGTCGGCGTGCGAAAGCGAATTTCTACTACGCAGATAGTAACAATCCAAGTGGAAAATGCGTCGCAGGGACGCTCACCTCAGGGGTAGATAGCCGGGAACCGCGTCGTGGGCGGTGTCCAGGTAGACCTTCGCCTCCGGTGATTGTCCGAAGCGGCCGTGGCTCCACCTGATCTCGACGTGGCCTTCGACCGCCTTGTCATGGGCGCTGTTGTGGTCGCGCACGGTGGCCCGCCATCCGACACGGGGCTGTCCAGCATCTTCCCCCCAACACTCGAAGTCCTTGAACTCGAAGCGCCGACGCCAGTCCCACGGGGTGGTGACACGTACGCGCAACGTCTTGTTTCCGGCCGACCCCAGGACGAAGTATGGGGCCGGTCCGATGCGCAAGAGGCGCCAGAGCATGGCCTCACGTCGGCGTTTGGAGGACAACCCTTCACGCCACCGCAACGCCGACGCCCGGCCAACTTCGAGGCTCAGCTCCTTGTACGCATCGGCACACTCGACGCTCCATTCGCCGAGCGTTGGACGCAAGCGGGATCTGTGGTGTTTGGCGAGGTCGGTGACAAACGCCGGCAGCTCCCCGTCGCCGGAGTGAACCCGCGCCGCTTCGTACAGGGCCTGGTGCTGATCGGGGGCGACCTCGTCGTACCAGTCACCCGACGGCGGCTCGGAGAGGAACAGCTGGCTCGGGGACGCATTGAGCAGGATCTTGCTGGCATACTTGCACGAGATCAGGAAGACGTGATCGACCCTCAGGTCCACGGGCACGGTCTCGAGGCCCGGGGCCTTGTGCCCTCCCTTCCACTCGATCGACAGGGGTGGTCGGCGCCGCAGCCCCTCGTCGCTCTCGAAGAAGACGACCCCGTTGCGCCATGCACCCGCGGCATCGACCCTGAACTTGGGGTCGTCGACGGCAGCCGCTACCGCCTCCCAGGTCGGGGCGGGAACATCAGAAATCTCGCGCGGCTGGCGCACGAGAGCCCTCTCGAGGGAGTCATAGCCGAGCATTCCCAGCCCGGTGACGATCTCGGTTATCTCGGTTCGAATAGACGGCAACTCAACCCCTCGTGGAACTGTGCCGACGGTAGCGCGATGGCGAGATGTTGCTCGATCTAGGTCGGATTCTGGGCACCGATCCAGGTCGAGAACAAGGATGCATAGGCCCCATCGAGGTTCATCAGTTCCTCGTGTGAGCCGAGTTCGACCAGCCGTCCTCCATCGACGACACCGATACGATCGCAGCGCGATGCCGTCGTGAGACGATGAGCGATGACGATCGTCGTGCGGTTCGCCATCAGGGCCTCCATGGCACCCTCGACGATGGATTCTGTACCGGGGTCGAGCGACGATGTCGCCTCGTCGAGGATGAGGACTCCCGGATCAACAATGGCGGCCCGAGCGAGCGACACAAGCTGACGTTCGCCGGCCGACAAACGCGAGCCGCGCTCGCGAACCTCGGTCTCGATACCGTCGGGAAGGCCCTCGAACCGCTCGAGCACCCCGATACGTTTCAGCGCAGCAACGATCTCGTCGTCGGTCGCGTCGGCCTTGGCCACCCTGATGTTGTCGCGGACCGTGCCATCGAACAGGTGACCCTCCTGAGGTACCGCTACGACGCGTTTGCGCAAGGATTCGAGCGACGCGTCACGCAGATCGGTGCCGTTGTAGGAGATGTTGCCCTCGGTCGGGTCGTAGAGCCGCGCGATGAGTTTGGCCAAGGTCGACTTGCCGGCGCCCGTCGGACCGACGAGGGCAAGTCGCTCGCCCTCCGCAATGCACAGATCGACGTCCGCGAGAACGGAAACACCATCGTTGTAGGCGAACCCCACGCCAGATACCTCGACAACACCGCGCCCGGACAACACGACGGGCTCCGAGGACTCTGCAACCTCGACCGGTTCCTCGAGGAGTTCATAGAGCTTGTGCAGGCTCGCTCCTGCGGACTGGATCATGTTGAACAGTTGGCTCAGCTGCTGGACCGGCTCGAAGAGGTTCTGCAGCAACAAGATGAAGGCGACAACCGTTCCAATCGACAGTTGACCGTCGCGCGCCATCCAGCCGCCAACCGCTATGGCGAGTGCCGTCGTGCCAACACCGGACATGTCGATGATGGGGAGGTACCAGGCAGCGACTCGGGTCGACTTCATGTGCGACTGGAAGAGGTCGTGGTTCACATCGTGAAATCGTTCGGCCTCGATGTCGGTACGTGCATACGCCTGGATCACGCGAACACCGGCGAGGCCTTCTTGGAGCCTCGACAACATCGAGCCGATTCCGTCGCGGACCTGCAGATAGGCAGCGTTGGCATCGCGTCGGAATTTGCGGCTCGCCACGTAGATCAATGGGATCGAGACCAGACACACCACAAACAGTTGCCAGCTGAGCACGGCGAGAACGACTGCGACGGCCCCGAGCAGGAGTGCGTTCGCCACAAACATCTGTAGGCCGAACTGAACAACCTCGGCGAGCGAGTCGATGTCCGAGGTCATCCTCGAGACGATGACTCCCGCCTTCTCGCGGTCGAAGTACGGCATCGACAACCGAAGCAGGTGCGAGAAGACAGTCCTGCGCAAGTCTCGAAGGAAGGCCTCGCCGGTGCGCGAAATCCCGATGATCGCAGCCCGCCACAAGAAGTAGTTGACGACGGTGATTGCGATGTAGACAACGATCGTGCGATTGAGCACCTCCCGATTGCCCGAGTCGATCGCGTCGACCGCCCTGCCGAACAGGACCGGCAGCACGACCAACAAGGCGGTCCAGATCATCAGTAGTGCGACGGCCCCCACAGCGGTGCCGCGGTAGGGGCGCATTCGTCGTGCGGTCGATCTGAGAACATGTCTCGCCGCGTCGAAGTCGAGCCGGTCGTCAGCGTCGACACCAGCAGCCATCCAGCCGGCCATCAGGGCGCCCCATCTTCCGACGGCAGTTCGGTGTCGTCGTGGGCGAGAACCTCGCGATACAACTCGCTGCTCGCGAGCAGCTCGTCGTGGGTGCCCTGTGCTGCCACCCGCCCACCGTCGACCAGCACGACACGATCGGCCAGAGCGATGGTGGCCGGACGGTGTGCGATGACGATGGTCGTGCGGCGGTGCATGACCTCCTGGAGTGCGTCGCGAATCTCATGCTCCTTGGTGGGGTCGACGGCCGAGGTGGCATCGTCGAGTACCAGGACACGAGGGTCGGTGGCGATCGCCCTGGCGATGGCAAGTCGCTGCCTCTGCCCGCCCGAGAGCGAGAACCCGCGTTCGCCGATGACCGTGTCGTAGCCGTCGGCCAGCTGCTCGATGAACTCGGCGGCACCCGCGAGGCGGGCGGCTCGCTCGACGGTCGCAAGGTCCGCTCCGGGAACCCCGAACGAGATGTTGTCCCTGATCGAGGCAGCGAACAGGAAGGTCTCCTCGAAGACGAGCCCGATCGCTCGGCGCAGCTCTTCGAGATCTGCTTCGGCAACGTCGACACCATCGACGAGGATCGATCCTGCGTCGACATCGTAGAAACGGGGCAGCAGCCGGGCCACCGTACTCTTCCCAGAACCAGTAGCACCGACGATGGCCACAGACTCACCCGCCTCGATCGCGAGGTCGAACCCGTCAAGCACGGGGTTGGTCGGGTCGTAGGCGAAGTCGACGTCCTTGAAACGGATCCGTCCGATCGATCGGCTGTCATCGTCGCCGCCTTGCGGAAGAGGTGTTGGCGACGACGGGGAGGTGATCTCGATGGGTGTGTCGAGCAGGGCGGCAATCCTGGCTCCCGCAGCCGTCGCCCTCTGGAAGTTGGCGACGATCATGCCCAACATACGAAGCGGCTGGATGAGCAACACGACGTAGATGTTGAACAGGACGAGCTCGCCGACCTCGAGGTCGCCATCGAGAACCTTGTGACCGCCGAACGCCAGGACAGCGATGAGGCCTATGTTCGGCACCACTTCGAGAGCCGGGATGAAATTCGCCCGCGCCCGCGCTGCCCTGAGGGATGCATCGCGCACATCGTCAGCCTCGACAGCGAGAGCGTCAAACCGGAGCTGCTCTGCGCCGAACCCCTTGACCACTCGGACTCCCGCGACCGTCTCCTCGACGACCGATGCGAGCTGTGCCGACTCCTCCTGTATGGCTGTGAGAGCCGGATGCAGGTTCTGGGAGAACTTTCGCCCGAAATAGTTGGCGAGTGGCAGACCGGCGAGCGCTGCCAGCGCCAGCTGCCAGTCGCGCGCGAACAAGACGATGCTCGCCAGGACCACGGTCAGCAGGTTTGCGAACGTGATCGGCAACATCGTGATGAAGTTCTGGAACTGCTGAAGGTCGGTATTGCCCCGACTCATCAACTGACCGGTCTGGTGCCTGTCGTGGAAGCCGAAATGCAGACGCTGGGCATGCGTGAAGACCTGGTCTCGGAAGTCGGCCTCGACGGCGCGGGCGTTCTGGAACGCAACATATCGTCGAGCACCTGTAGCGATACCCGACACGACACCCACTGCGGCTATGGCGAAAGCCCAGCCCAGGAGTGAATCGTCCCCACGGATTCCGTCGTCGATGGACCTCTGAATAAGAATCGGCACTACTACTTTGGCGATAGTCCATACGAGGCCTATGAACATCCCGGCTGCGATGCCGCGCCGGTGACGCCGCATCGCTTCTCGGAGTAGCTGCCAGCCCCGGACGCGGCCGCTGGCCCTCGAGGCCTCGTCAGAACTCACACCAGGCTCGCCCGAATGGGCCTCTCGCCGAGCGCCATCATCCGATTCTGCGGAGATCGGTCCGATAACGTTTGCCTCTCTCGGTGTAGCTCTGTGCGCCAGGAACGATCAGTAGGTCCGGGTCGACAGCGTCGGGACGGATCTTGGCCGGAACTCCGAGAGCCATCGCCCGCTCGGGAACGTACATTCCACCAGGGACCAGGGCGTTGGCTCCCACCAGCGCTCCGCCGCCAACGACGGCCTCGTGAAGAACCGTGCTGTTCGACCCCACGAGGGCACCGTTCTCGATGGTGCATCCTTCGAGATGGGCACAGTGTCCGACGGTGCAATCGTCGCCGACGATCGTAGGAATCTCGAGCGTGGTGTGGAGCACCGCGCCATCCTGGATCGACGTACGCTCGCCGATTCGAATCTCGCCATCGTCGCCGCGCAACACGGCGGTGGGCCAGACCGTCGATTCTGCGCCGATCGTGACACTGCCGATGACGACAGCGTCGGGATGAACATAGGCGGTCGGATCGATGGTGGGTTCCTGATCCCCCAGTGCGTAGATGGGCATCGAAGCACCGTATCCGAACAAGCCCGCGCTCCCGCTACCGTAATCCGACGATGACCAGTGATGCTGCACCACCCGACCCGCCGACAGCCCCTCGACGGCGACATACGCGCGAGATACACGGAGTCGCGACCGAGGACCCGTGGTTCTGGCTGCGCGACAGGGAGGATCCCGACACGATCGCCTACCTGGAGGCCGAGAACGCCTATGCCGACGCGATGTTCGAACCGCTCGGCGAGCTGAGCGAACGGCTCTTCGAAGAGATCAAAGGGCGCGTCAAGGAAACCGACATGAGCGTGCCGGTTCGCAAGGGGTCCTGGTGGTACGTCGGGCGCACAGAGGAAGGCAAGCAGTACGCAATCCATACCCGCCGCGCCGATGTCGACGGAGCCCCCAGCGACGAGGAGCTGGTCTTGCTCGACGAGAACGAGCTGGCGGGCGACTCGGACTATCTCGGTGTTGGCGATCTGCTGGTGAGCCCCGACCATCGCCTGCTCGCCTACACCTGCGATTTCGACGGCGACGAGAAATACCAACTTCGCATCATCGACCTCAGCACGGGCGAGATGCTCGACGATCGGGTCGAAGACCTCACCTATGGCCTCGCTTGGTCGGCCGATTCCTCAACGATCTTCTACACCTTGGCCGACGACATGCAACGCTCCGATCGCGTCGTGCGCCACAACCTCGGTTCGCCGGTGAGCGACGATGTCGTCGTCTTCCACGAGACCGACGATCGGTTCTGGGTCGGGTTGGGTGCGACCCGGTCAGAGCGCTTCATCATCATGAGCAGCGAATCGAGGACCACCTCGGAGGTACGGGTCGTCGATGCAACCGATCCCACTTCGGCGGCCAAGATCATCGAACCGAGATCACAAGGTCACGAGTACAGGGTCGAACATCACGCCGAGCGGTTCTTGATCCTGTCCAACCTCGACGCACCCGACTTTCGCCTGTTCGAAACGCCCGTCGACGATCCGGCGATGGCAAATTGGACAGAACTGATCGCTCACGAGCCCGGTGTCCGTCTCGACGATGTCGATGCTTTTGCCGACCACCTCGTCGTCACCAGGCGCCGCAACAACGTTCCCCAGATCAGCGTCTGGCACCTCGGCGATGGGTCGGTCACCGATCTCGAATTCCCCGAACCCATTTTCGAGACCGGAGGCTCGGCGAACGTCGAGTGGCACACCCCCAAATACCGCTTCGGGTACGCGTCGATGGTCACACCCAGTTCGATCTACGAACACGACGTCGTCACCGGCGAACGGACCTTGTTGAAACAACAGGAAGTAGTCGGTGGATATGACTCCGATCGCTACGTGACCGAACGCCTGATGGCCGAAGCTGCCGACGGCACACGGGTTCCGCTGAGCGTCCTACGCCACAAGGACACCCCGACCGACGGGACCGCACCGTGTGTGCTCTACGGGTATGGCTCATATGAGGTGATCATGCCCGCCTCATTCTCATCGAACCGGCTGTCGCTCATCGACCGGGGTGTGGTGTTCGCGATGTCCCATGTTCGTGGTGGTGGCGAGATGGGGCGCGCCTGGTACGACAACGGTCGCCTGGGCAACAAGATCAACTCGTTCACCGATCTGTTGAGCGCCGCAGACCGTCTGGTGGAGGCAGGGTGGGCCGACCCCGATCGCATCGTCATTCGTGGTGGTTCGGCGGGCGGCCTACTGGTCGGAGGTGTCTTGAACATGGCCCCCGAGAAGGTTGCAGGTGTCGTCGCCGAGGTGCCCTTCGTCGACAACGTCAACACGATGCTCGACCCATCTCTACCCCTGACCATCGGCGAGTACGAAGAGTGGGGCAACCCCGAGGAGGCTGAGGCTTTCGAGTGGCTGATGCAATACTCGCCCTACGAGAACGTCGAGGCGGTCGACTACCCACCCATCTACGCGACCGCAGGCCTGAACGACCCGCGGGTCTCGTACTGGGAACCGGCAAAATGGATCGCCAAACTTCGAGACACGGCTGTGGGACGTCGTCGTTTCCTGCTGAAGACCGAGATGGGTGCGGGCCACGGCGGACCTTCAGGCCGCTACGACGCTTGGCGCGACGAGGCCCGCATCCAGGCCTTCATACTCGAGGTCTTCGACCTGGCTGACGGCTCCTCAGAACCCAGCCGAGTCGATCGGGAAGGTTCACCTACGGAGCGACCTCGGTGAGGTTGATCACGAGCTGTTCGCTGCCACGGACCCGCCTGATGACGTCGACGATCTCGGTGCCGATCAGTTCCTCACGATCGAGCAACGCATCGCGTAGGGCTTCGACGATGTCGCGGTTCTGATCGAGCAGTTCGTCGACCCTGGCCTTCGACGCCTGGAGGATCTCCTCGGTCGCATCCCTGGCCGAGTCCAACGCCAGGACCTTGGCGACCAGGTCGGCTCCATTGCCCATGTTGGCGGCTTCGAACGAGATGAGACGATCGCCCATCCCCAGCGCACCGACCATCGTCGCGGCCGCCTTGGTTGCGCCTGTGAGATCCCCAGAAGGCCCACTGCCCGATTCTCCGAACCACAGCTCCTCGGCGACCATACCTCCGAAGGCGATGTCGATTCGCGCCTCGATCTCGCTGCGAGTCTGGGTGAAGCGCTCTTCCTCGTCGCTGTGAGCGAGCAATCCGAGCGAGTCACGCCGCTTGATGATCGACAGGACCTCGAGCTTGCGCCCGGCTCCGACGAGGTGGGCGACCGTCGCGTGTCCGGCTTCGTGGGTTGCCACCGTCCGGCGCTCAGCCTCGGTGTAGACGGTCTGCTCCGTCAGGCCGAGCTCCTCGGTCATCTTGGCCTGCTGGACATCGTCCCAGTTGAGGGCGTCACCACCGCGACGCAGGGCCCAGACGAGAGCCTCGTCGAAGAGGTGCTCGATCATGACCGGCGAGTACCCCATCGTCATGGCGGAAAGGGCGTCGCGGCGCTCCGGGTCATCGAGCTCGGGTGCATGTGCCTTGCGGTCGAGGTAGAAGTCGATGATCTCGCGACGACCGGGACGACCGGGGAGACCGAAGTACACCGAACGATCGAAGCGACCCGGCCGAAGAAGACCGGGATCGAGGTCCGCGGCCCTGTTCGTCGCGCCGACGACGAGGATGTTCGCAGCACCCGCTCGTTTCTTCGAGATCTGACGGGTAGACGGCACGAACCTGTTCAGCCGATCGATGAAGGTGTTGACGAAGCGGGTTCCGAACGGTGGCTCGTCAAAGCTCTGAAGCTGGATCAACAACTCGTTGACGACACCCGAAACACCCTCACCACCGCCCGAACCCATACCCCGACGAGAGGCACCGATGGCGTCGATCTCCTCGATGAAACCAATTGCACCACCCTCCTTGCGGGCAGCCTTGCGCAACGCCTTGAAGTACGAGCGGATCTTGCGGTTCGTCTGGCCGTAGTACATCGACTGAAAGGCCGAGGACGACACGAACAGGAACGGAACACCTGCCTCATTGGCCATCGCCTTCGCCATATAGGTCTTGCCCGTACCGGGAGGACCCTCGAACAGGATGGCTCGGCGAGGTGTGCCGCCCATCTGATCGCGGAAGGTCTTGTGGGCAAGGAAGAGGTTCAGGGTCTTCACAACCTCGTCGCGCACCGTATCGATGCCCTTGACGTCGTCGATCGTGGTGTCGATCTCACTCGGGTGAAACGTCACATGGGGAGATCGGCCCGCGCCGAGCATCGGCACCAAGATGACGCCACCGAGGATCAGCACGAGCAGGAGCGGGAACAGGTAGTCCGGGGGGATCGACACGGATGGCAGGTCCGGCCTGAGGGCCTGGTTCGTCAGAGCGCGCCACCAGAGCCATCCGGCGACAACGGCAAGAAACGCGGCTATGCGGGCCACGCGCCCCCTTCGTGTGCGTTCGCGGGTGGCGGCGACGTCGACTAGAGCGTCGGACAATACGGTCGATTGCGACAAACGGCTGAGTTCCACGCTTTCACCTCCAGTAGCGGAGAGTGACGGTCAAGCACTCTCGGTGGTTAGTCGCCACTGTACGTGTTTGCGTCGCCCTGCGCCAGGGGTCTCAAAGATTGGAGATCAGAGCGATCGACGCCAGCACGATCAGGGCGGCGTTGCGCGCCAGGGATCCGACACCGACCGGCTTGGCCGACCAATGGCCGAAACACGCACAGACGGGAGGGTTCGGCAAGCGGATTGCCCTGCCGAGCACGACCGTGAAGCCGAGCAACAATACGATCGCCGCTGCCGCGCCGACAACAACGCCGAGACCAGCGATGAGGGACACCCCGAGGACCAGTTCGAACGGGGCGACGAGGGGAATCGCCCAGTCCGGTGTACCGAGAGATCGCGCGGCAAGAGGCCATCCGGGATCGCGCAGCTTCAGCGCTCCCGAGAACGTGAAGACAGCTCCGAGGACGATCGAGGAGATCAGGGGCATCGGTGCAACGAGATCAGCTCGAGGGCGCACCCGGGCCGGCGCCGAGGAACTTCACACTGAACGAGTCGACGGCCTCGATCCCGGCCCAGATTGTCGAATCGTGTGTCGGGAGCCATGCGGTGACGAGCGGTTCGAAAGAAACAGGGGTGAAGGAGCCAGTGTTTCTGTCCACGGGTTGCCCTAGCGGCCGGGATCCGAATCGTGGTGCGGCGAAGGCTGGTCGGCGAGGTCGATCGACATTCCTTCTGCGGCGAGAAACACATCGATGCCGAGTTCGTTCGCACGAGACGACAGCCCCGAAGCAATCGCTTCGAGAGCCTCGTCGTCGTGATCGGGGTCATGGTGGAATAGTGCCAGCCTGGACACCCCTGCCGCGGCCGCGACCGTCAACGCATAGTCGGCGGTGCAATGCCCCCAGTCGATCTTCTCGATGAACTCCTCGTGGGTGAACTGCGAGTCGTGGATCAACAGGTCGGTATCTCTGGCGAGCTCGATCACTTCTGGGTCGACCCATCCGTTCTCCAGACCCTGATGATCGGGGATGAACACGACCGACTTCCCACCGTGATCGACCCGGTAGCCATTGGTCGCACCGGGATGAGGGATTCGAGCAGCCGTGACCACCGCCGAACCGATCTCGATCGACTCGCGGTCGATCTCTTCGACCATGATCTCACCCGGCAGATCATCGACTGTCACAGGAAAGAAGGGAGGCCGAACAAACGAGACCAGAACCTCGCGGAGTGGGCCCTCATCCTGGGGTGGACCAAGGATGCGCACCTTGGCACCCGGCCTCAGCAGTGGGCTGAAGAACGGCAGCCCCTGGACATGATCCCAATGAAGATGGGTCAACAACATGACTCCCCTGAAGGGGCCATCAACACCGTCGGAATAGCGGAGCAGCCCGGTGCCCAGATCGAAGAGAATCGGCGGCGTGTCGTCGGCCTCGACGGCGACACACGAGGTGTTGCCGCCATAGGAGCCGTGTCCGTGACTCGAACATGGTGTAGAGCCGCGTGCACCATGGAAGGTGATGCGCATCTTCCCCCTCAGCGAGTGATGCATTTCCGCGAACCTAGGCTCTCGGCCTCCCGGTTCGTCAAGAGACAACTGTCACAACAGGAATCCTCGCTGCGTCTGAGCCCCTTGGGCTCGCAGCTGGCAACCCAGGTGATCAGGCTTGGACGCTGTTGATCTGGTCCAGGAGATCGTCGCGGTGTTTGCCCTTGTGGTCGAGGACACCTGCACGCTCCATGGCGACCCTGAGATCGTGTGGTCGCGAGGCGGCACTCATGGCTGCCTCGACCGTGATCAGCCGTCGTTTGACCAGATCGGCCAGACCCTGGTCGAAGGTCTGCATGCCGTAGTAATCACCCTCGGCAATGAGATCGGCCAGCGACGCGGCGGCCTCCTCGTCGATGATCGACTGAGCGATGCGGCCGGTCACGACCATCGCCTCGGTCACCGGAACACGGCCGTCACCGCTTGCGGCAGGAACCAGCCGTTGGCCCAGGGTTCCGCGCAACGCCGAGGCGAGCGTCGCACGAACCTGCCTGTGCTGTTGATGGGGGAAGAACTCGATAATGCGGTTCACCGTCTCGGATGCGTCGGTCGTGTGCATCGACGACAGGACGAGGTGGCCGGTCTCGGCTGCCTGAAGGGCAGCGCTGACCGTCTCTGGGTCGCGCATCTCACCGACGAGGATCACGTCGGGATCCTGTCGCAGGGCAGCGCGCATGGCGGTGGCGAACGACTGCGAGTCGAGACCGATCTCGCGCTGGTTGATCGATGCACGTTTGTCACGATGCAGGATCTCGATCGGATCCTCGATGGTCACTATGTGACAGTTGCGGCTCGCGTTGATGTGGTCGACCATCGCAGCGAGTGTGGTGGTCTTGCCCGAGCCGGTAGGGCCGGTGACCAGCACCAGCCCGCGAGGCTCGTCGGCCAGTCGCTGTACCACCCGAGGAAGCCCGAGGTCGGCGATCGAATCGACCCCGTACGTAACATGGCGCAACACCAGCCCGACAGAACCTCTTTGACGAAAGGCGTTCACCCTGAACCGCCCGACGTTCGGATCGGAGAAGGCGAAGTCGGCGTCCCCGATCTCGAGGAACCGATCTTTCACGTGGTCGGGCATGATCGCGTCGACCATCACCGAAGTGTCGTCGGGCGACAGCCGTTCCTCGGCCTTCACCGCGTAGAGCTGCCCGTTCACCCTCATCTTGGGCTTCGAGCCGACCTTGAGGTGAATATCCGAGGCGCCTACCTCGACGGCGCGCTGCAAGAGCGCGTCGAGAAAATCCTTGAGCTCCTCGTGCGTTCGGGCCACACAGCCCCTTCGGCACACACCGCTTACGACATGAGGAAACCGAGACGGCCCAGAGGGTCGGAATCGCCCCCGTGTCTCGCCCCGGGATACCTTGTCGCCAGGAAGGCAGCATCACATGGGGAATTCGGTTCACAGCCACGCCTCGGGCGACAACCCGGCGCACGAAATGGGTGGCGCAACCATCGAGGGCCAACACATCGCTTGGCTGGAACAGGGTTCGGGTCCGTTGGCCATCTGCCTACACGGCTTCCCCGATTCGGCGCACACGTTCCGCCATCAGCTTCAGGCCTTGGCCGACGCAGGATTCCGAGCGGTCGCACCCTTCACACGGGGCTACGCACCAACGGGCCTGGCCCCCGATGGGCTCTACCAGGCAGGTGTGAGGGCCCGCGATGTATGCCTGCTACACGAAGCGCTCGGCGGCGACGGCGACGCTGTCATCATCGGACACGATTGGGGGGCTGGTGCCGCCAACATCGCGGCGGTCAAGGAACCCGACCGATGGAACAAGGCCGTACTCATGGCCGTGCCGCCTGGTTCGAGGGTCGGCCGGGCCTTCTTCGACTACCGCCAGATTCGCCGCTCGTCCTACATGTTCTTCTTTCAGCATCCGCTGTCGGAGGTCGTGATCCCCCACGACGACTACGCCTTCATCCGTGGCCTCTGGAACGACTGGTCCCCGGGCTACGACAACGCCGCCGACGTGGCCAACTTCATCGCCAGCGTTCCCGACGCGGAGCACCTCGCCGCCGCACTCGGCTACTACCGCGCCACACTCCAGCCCCACCTTCAGTCCTCCGACTATGCCGACTGGGACGCGGCCGGTGGTGATGTGCCCACCCAGCCGACGCTCTACATGCACGGCCTCGACGATGGCTGCATCGGTGTCGAGGTGGCGGACGGTCTCGAGAACGACCTCTCCGAAGGCTCCACAGTGCATCGCGTTCCCGAGGCAGGACACTTCCTACATCTCGAGAAACCCGATCTCGTCAACAAATCGATCGTGGAGTTCATTTCGTCATGACTGCCCCCGAGCTCCCCGATGGCCTCGTCGCCTTCGTCAAACGCGATTGCCCTACCTGTGTGACCGTCGGATCGGCGTTGGCCCACATACAACAGGTGGCTGGGCTGACCGTATACACCCAGGATGACCCATCGTTCCCCAGCGGCGTCGAAGGTGTGATTCACGACGGCGATCTCGCCAACTCGTGGCATCACGACATCGAAACCGTGCCAACCCTGCTCAAGGTCTCCAACGGAGCCGAGCTCGACCGCATCGTCGGCTGGTCACGCACCCAATGGACCGAGTTCACAGGTGTAGACGACTTCGACCCAGACCTGCCCGAATGGCGCCCTGGCTGTGGCTCGTTGTCCGTCGATCCGAACCTGGTCGATGAACTGCGCGCTCGCTTCTCTGGATCGAGCCTCAAATCGCGTCGCGTTGAACTGGCTGTTCTCGAAGACGAAATCGAGGCCATGTACGACCGCGGCTGGTCCGATGGCCTGCCGCTGGTTCCTCCGACCGAGGCGCGCGTGCTTGCCATGCTCGAAGGCACCTGGCGTAGCCCCGATGAGGTAGTAGCGACGGTTCCGCCAGACCTTGTCGATGTCACGGTCGAGAAGGTCGCCATCAATGCAGTGATGGCCGGCTGCAAACCCGAGTACCTACCCGTCGTATTGGCTGCGATCGAGGCCGCCTGCACCGATTCGTTCAACATGCACGGCTTGCTTGCGACGACGATGCCCGTGGGACCGGTGGTGGTCGTCAGCGGTCCCATAGCCGAGAGGATCGGCATGAACTCGGGACGAAATGTGATGGGCCAGGGAAACAGGGCAAACTCGACCATCGGGCGGGCCCTTCAGCTGGTGGTGCGAAACGTGGGTGGCGGCCGGCCCGGCGAGGTGGACCGCGCAGCCCATGGCCAGCCCGGGAAACTGTCGTTCTGCTTCGCTGAGGATGAGGCGGGATCACCGTGGGAGCCCCTGTCGACCGACTTCGGCCACGCCCCCGAGACCAGCACGGTCACCTTGTTCGCCGGTGAGGGTGCGCGATGCATCGTCGACCAGCTGTCGCGAGATCCCGAATCACTCGCGAGAAGCCTGGCCCAGGCACTGATCGCCATGCACCACCACAAGCTCGTGATCGGATTCGACGCGATGATCATCGTGGGACCCGAACACGTCCGCGTATTCGAACAAGCCGGGTGGACGAAGACACAAACCCGCGACCGAATCATCGAGCTGACCAAACGTGATGGCGCCGAGCTCGTTCGCGGCGCCGGCGGTATCGACGAAGGACTTCCCGAAGCATTCGCTGATGCAACAGCAATTCCCAAGGTGGGCCCCGATGGCTTGATTCTTGTGCATGCGGGCGGCGGTGCCGGCATGTTCTCGGAATTGATCGGTGGCTGGGTGAATGGCGCCACAGGAAGTGCACCTACAAGCCGACCAATCCACTGAGGAGACCCATGAACGAACCAAGGGCAAGACGATGACTACCGTTCTCGATCCCACCAGCGAGAAGTCGCCGGCAACCTGGCAGCGCCAACCGCGACCGGCGTCACTCGAAGGGCTGACGGTCGGGCTGCTGGACATCAGCAAACCTCGCGGTGACGTCTTTCTCGATCGACTCGAAGAGCGCATCACCGCACAGGGCGCGACGGTCAAGCGGTACCAGAAGCCGACCTTCGCAAAGCCGGCACCCGTCGATCTGCGCCACGAGATAGCGACCCAGTGTGATGCCGTTATCGAAGCGCTAGCCGATTGAGGCAGCTGTACGTCGTGCAGTGTGCACGACATCATCGACATCGAGCGTCGCGGGCTCCCGGGTGTGTTCGTGGCCACAGTCCAGTTCATCGATGCGGCTGAGGTCCAGTCGAAATCGCTGGGAGCCGATCCCGCCGCCATCTTCGTTGAACATCCGATCCAGGATCGGACAAACGACGAGATGCTCACCATTGCAGACGGGGCTATCGACGCCGTGATCAAGGCCCTCACCACCAACTAGAGGTAGAGGGTTACTCCAGGCTGTGTTCACGCAATCTGGAGGTGTAGGCACTCTCAGAGGTTGAGCGTTCACAGGGTGGACGAAGAGTCACGGTCAATGGACTCTCGACCCGTACTCTGCGCAGGAGGCCCCCTGCGAGCCGCCGACGCCCCATGGTCTCTCCTCTCCAAACCTCCCAACTTCGACATCCTCGGTCCTCGACCAGACTCCCCGCCACGGTCACTCGGCGGGTCCTGGCATCGTTCGCCCTGCTCCGCCTGTCCTCGGCGACGGTCGGCATGGTGTTCGCTCTCGTCGTGAGGGTCGCAGGCGACTACGACTCCGACGCCTCACGCCTGGTTGCTGTCGCCGTGGCTCTGGCAGCTGTGGCGATTCCGTGGAACGTGTACTTGCTTCGATCGGCTGCGAACTCGGCACGATGGCCATGGCTGTGGGCGCCGGTCGATGTTCTGATCACGGCAGGACTTGCGGCCATCGCCCCAGCCGCTGTTTGGCCCGTCGGCGCCCTCATCATCCTCGCCACCGTCGCTCTCGAGTCGGTCAGGTCAGGCCGCACTGCCGGGCTCGTCACCAGCCTTGCGGCGACCGTCGCCTTGGCGGCCGGGGGTGTCGCCACCGGATCGGATCTGGTCGGATTTGTCATTCCGGCATTCGCCCTCGCTGCCTTTCTCGAGGTCGCCGCGATCGGCTCGTTGAGCGACGAGCAACACACGACGCTGCGGCGTCTGGGAGCGATGCTCGATGGTGTGCCGGGCATCGTCTGGGAGGCCGACGCCGCCGATCATCGCATGGTGTTCGTCAGCGGCCGGGTGCGCGACGTCCTTGGTTATAGCCCGCTCGAGTTCTCGAAGCCCGGAATGACCTGGGCAGACCTCATCCACCCTGACGACCAGCACACGCTCATCGACACCAGCCGCATCGACTCGATGTCGTGGCCTCATGTCCGCGAATTCCGGATGCGCGCCCGCGACGGCGACTGGGTCTGGCTGCGCGATCTGGTGAGGGCCGAGCGACGGGCCGACGGTTCGTGGGCTCTACGAGGCGTTGCCACCGACATCACCCCCCAACGTGAGGCCGACGACCGAGCCATGCGGTTCACACGCTTCGTCGACGAGATCGATGCCCCGGTGCTGGTGATGCGACTCGACGATCTCGCCGACGAACGATCGTTGCGCGTTCTACGGTCGAACGCTGCGGCCAATCGCTGGACATCACACGGGCCGCTGGACGGCTTCCTCGCAATCGATGTCGATTGGTTGGTGTCGGCAGGGCTGACAGAAACGGTCGCGTCGGTCGTTCGCACCGGCGAGGCCCATGCAGGCAAGGAGGTTGCGGCACCCGTCCCGGCGGCTGACGGATCGGTCTTCGACGTCGAGATCAAGGCCCTCGGCGACGGTTGTGCCGCTGTCATCTACCACGACGCGACCATGCGGGTCGCGAGCAGGGACGCTCTTCGCCGCGAGGCCCTCCAGGATCCACTCACCGGCCTCCCGAACCGCGCTCACCTCATGGAACGGCTCCGGCGCCACGTGGGACACAGCGAGAACGATGCACCGAATCTCGCTCTGATCGTTCTCGACCTCGATCAGTTCAAGGAGGTCAACGACACCCTCGGCCATCACCACGGCGACGCCTTGTTACGTCAGGTCGCTGCTCGGCTCGGCGATCTGCGTCGCGGATCAGATCTGGTAGCGAGGCTCGGAGGCGACGAGTTTGCAGTTCTGTTGGTCGATGACGGCGTCGAACGTGCACCCGGCGTAGCCTCGGCGATAGTCGATACGATCGGCGAGCCACTCACACTCCAGGGACTGCAGGTGCAGGCGGCGGCATCGATCGGTTTGGCGTCTCACCCACACCATGCCTCCGCTCCAGACGAGCTGTTACAGCGCGCCGAGGTGGCGATGTATCAGGCGAAGGCGACGCGCAAGAGCTGGGCGTGGTACTCCCCCAAGGACGACAAATACTCGGTGAGACGACTCACCCTGCTCGGCGAACTCCCCAGAGCACTCGCCAACAACGAGATCATCGTGCACTACCAGCCCAAGATCGACCTGGCGCACGGCGTTGTCATGGGTGTCGAGGCACTCGTGCGCTGGCAACACCCCGAGCTGGGCACGATCAGGCCCGACGAGTTCATCGAGCTGACCGAGGTGTCCGGCCTCGTCAACGAACTGACGCGCCAGGTGCTGGAGCGTTCGATCGAGCAGCTGCGTCAATGGGATCAGCAGGGAATCCATATCGATGTTGCTGTCAACTTGTCGGTACGGAACTTCCACGACGCCGGATTGGCTTCGTTCATCTCCGATGTACTCGATCGCACCGGGGTCAGCGCGTCACGATTGATGCTCGAGATCACCGAGAGCCAGGTGGTCGACGACCTCGCACTGGCAGCGGACGTCCTTCGTTCATTGAGCGATCTCGGAATCCGCACCTCGATAGACGACTTCGGCACGGGCTTCTCGTCACTGACACACCTGCGCCGACTTCCCATCGACGAGATCAAGATCGACCGGTCCTTTGTCGGCCAGATGGCGACAAACGAACACGATGCTGTGATCGTTCGTTCGATCGTGAGACTTGGCCACGACCTCGATCTCGAGGTGGTGGCGGAAGGAGTCGAGGACGAGTGGACACTCGAGAGCCTCCGCCGACTCGGCTGCGATCGGGCACAGGGGTACTTCTTCCAGCGGCCGGTTCCCCCAGACGAGATCCCCGAATTTGTCGGGAAGCTCGCGGCCCTCGCCAGATGACGTAGCCGTTCGAGAGGGCACTAGATTTGGGGCATGCCCACCCCCATGACAGAAGCTGCAAACGCCGCCGAACTGGCCGCAACCGTTATCACCTCCTGCATCGAGAAGCTGGCAGGACGGGCCGACACCGATGATCAGCAGGTGCTGATGTACGACCTGGCCCATGCCGCGTCGGCGGTCGAGATGTGTCGTTCGGTCATCGACGATGGCAACCGCGGCGACGACGAGGCTGCATTGGCTTGCGCTTTCGTCGCAGATGTCGTCGCGGATCTGGGCGCCAAGATCGCTGGGCGTGAACACCTGTGGGGAGTCGAACCAGGTGTACTCGATCCGACGCACTCCTTTCTCGTCTCGTATCGCGACCCCGATTTCCTGGCGTCGTTGGCAGACATGTCGCCTCCTTCACACCTCGACGACGACTTCGAGATGGTCGCCGACACATTCCGCCGCTTCGGCGAGGACAAGATCGCGCCCGTCGCAGAACACATCCATCGAAACGACGCCGACATCCCAGAAGAGATCATCAGTGGTTTGGCAGAGCTGGGGTGTTTCGGTCTCTCGGTCCCCGAGGAGTACGGTGGATTCGCGTCGGGTGGCGAAAGCGACTACTACGGCATGGTCATAGCGACCGAAGAGCTGAGCCGAGCCTCCTTGGGGGCTGGTGGCTCACTCATCACCCGACCCGAGATCTTGACCAGGGCTCTCGAGCGGGGCGGGACAGAACAGCAGAAACAGGAGTGGCTGCCACGCATCGCCACAGCCGAAGTCATGTGTGCTGTTGCTGTCACCGAACCCGACTTCGGCTCAGACGTCGCAAGTCTGAAGGTCACCGCCACCCCCACCGAGGACGGCTGGCTCATCAATGGCGTGAAGACCTGGTGTACGTTCGCCGGCCGGGCAAATGCACTCATGTTGCTGGCTCGCACGAACGCCGACCGCGGCGCCGGCCACCGAGGCCTCTCCCTGTTCATCGTGGAGAAGGAATCAACTCCTGGACACACCTTCGAACACTCCCAGGACGGTGGGGGGCGCATGGAGGGTCGTGCAATCCCGACCATCGGCTATCGCGGCATGCACTCGTTCGAGGTCGCCTTCGAGGACTGGTTCGTTCCCGAAGACAACCTCATCGGCGGTGCTGAAGGCCTCGGGAAGGGCTTCTATCTCCAGATGGCCGGCTTCGAGAATGGCAGACTCCAGACGGCTGCACGCGCTGTCGGAGTGATGCAAGCCGCCTTCGAAGCCGCCACGTCCTACGCCGACGAGCGGCTCGTGTTCGCGAGGCCCATCTCCGACTATCAGCTCACCAAGGCCAAGCTCGGTCGGATGGCCTCGATCATCCGATCAGCCCGTCAATACACCTACGCCGTAGCGACGATGATGGCCAAGGGCGGTGGCGCTCTGGAGGCCTCGATGGTGAAGGCATATGTGTGCAAGGCGGCCGAGTGGGTCACCCGCGAGGCGATGCAGATCCACGGTGGCTTCGGTTATGCCGAGGAGTACGACGTGAGTCGCCTCTTCGTTGACGCCCGCGTGCTCTCGATCTTCGAAGGTGCAGACGAAACCCTTTGCCTGAAGGTGATCGCAAGGCGCCTTCTCGCCACCGCCAAGTAATCCTCGGCCCCCTCAACTGCGGCTCCATGCGACCGATGGCTTGCTTAGGCCTGATTCGGGAGAACCGCACCCTTGTCCTCGTCACTACGAGATGTATTGGATCACGCTCCCTTCATCTCGACGCCCTCATCCAGACCCAAACCGTGGGCCGATGGACCCGTCGACGAAGCGACCTCGCTCGTAGAGGCGGGTCTAAGAGCCATGCGCCTGGTGGGGGCACTCCTGCTGTTCCCGTACATCTTGAGGTATCGCCCCGGACCAGACGATGCTTCGCTCCCGTTCAACGAGTGGATCAGCGCCGTGTCGCTGTGCGGTTCGCTGGCCTTGGCAAACGCTCTCTCCATCGTCGCTGCCAGGGTTCAACTCGGACGAATACGACTGGTCGCGAGCCTGTTCGGCCTGCTAGCGGACACAATCATTGTCCTGCTCGTCGTGGGCGGGTTCGGCATCCTCGACCCCGACTTGGCCTGGTTCATCCTCATCATCCCGGTTCTCGAAGCCGGAATGAGGTTCGAGATACGCGCCTCGTTCTACACCTGGGCGTTCGAACTGCTCGGCTACGTCGCTGTCACCAAGTGGGCCGGCTCGGCAGAATCGCTGTTCGACGAGTTCGACGAGACCCTGCAACGGGTCGGTGTCGTATTGCTGGTGGCAATCCCAGTGGTCTATCTCGCCCAGAAACTCCTGCTCGACATCAGGCTCGAACGCCGGGCCACCGGTGAAGCGACCCGGCGCAGCCGGCTACTCGAGACCGTCGCACAGGCCAGCCAGCGCGTTTCGCGGCTCGACGCAGGCATGGTCGACGAACTCCTCGACAGTGTTGCCTCCCTCGGCTTCGAGGCGGCAGACGTCTGCGTCCTCGGTGTGGGCGGACAATGGCGAGTCGAGGCCTCTCGGTCGAACGTCGCCGGCATTGGGCTTCCCGACCCCGAACAGGCTGAGGGGGGTCTTCAGAAGCTCGCCGAACACGACAGGACTGTCATCTTGCACGCGACACAGGGTGCCGCCATCGAGAGCGCTCTTCGCCGCCATGGCCTCTCGACAGTCCTGGTGAGAGCTCTCGGCGCTCACGGCGAGGCAACGGTCGCCCTACGCTGCGGCAAGCGCCTCGGCACCAGGGTGACCTCTACCCAGGTCGAGTGTGTCGAGCTACTCGGCGGCAACGCCACCATCGCCCTCCACAACAAGCGCCTCGTCGGCGAGCTGAGAGCGATGCAACACCGGCTGCAAAGCCAGGCGTATCACGATGCGCTCACCGGCTTGTCGAACCGGATGTGTTTCAACGAGGAACTCGAAGCCACGTTCGACGACCGTCAGGGTCAGGCGGCTGAATGTGCCGTCATGTTCATCGACCTCGACCGGTTCAAGCCCGTCAACGACAGTCTCGGTCACGATGTCGGCAACGAACTCCTCGTCAATGTGGCGCGGCGATTGTCGAGCGCCGTTCGAGACCAAGACCTCGTCGCCCGTATGGGGGGCGACGAATTTGTCGTGTTGCTGCGCGAGATCTACCCGAGTACCGACGAGGGCGAGCTGACCGACGTTGCCGACCGCATCTGCGAGACGATCAGCGAACCGTTCGTCGTGGCCGACAACGAGGTCGTCATCAGTTGCTCCGTGGGCGTGGCCATCTCCGGTGACGACGTCAAGTCCTCTGGCGAGCTGGTTCGCAGAGCCGACCTTGCCATGTACAGGGCCAAGGGTTTGGGGAAAGCACGCTGGGAGCTGTACCAGCCCGAGGTCGACGAGGAAGGTGTCAGTCGAATCCGAATCGAGCGCGACCTGCGTCACGCCGTCACCAACAACCAGGTCGAGGTCGCCTTTCAGGGAATCGTCTCGGTCCGATCGGGACAGTTCATCGGGGCCGAGACGCTGCTGCGCTGGCAGCACCCGGTGCAAGGACTCATCCCGCCCGACACGCTGGTACCGATCGCCGAAGACTCCGGCCTCATCCTCGAACTCGGCCGTCGAGTCCTCGAGCGGGCCTGCCTGCAGGCCGTCGACTGGAAACGACGTTTCCCAGATCAGTCACCGATGGTGGCCGTGAACGTCTCACCCGTCCAGTTGTTCCACCCCAGGTTCTTCGACACCCTCGACAGTGTCTTGGAACGAACAGGCGTCTCACCCTCCAATCTGATCGCCGAGATCACCGAAAACATCGTCAGTGCAGGCAACGACTCGGAGAAGAAGCTGCAAATGATACGCGATCGCGGGATGCGATTGGCCCTCGACGACTTCGGCAAGGGTCAGACATCGCTCATGTACCTGAGCTCGTTCCCGATCGACATCCTGAAGATCGACAAGACCTTCGTCCGAAACGGCGATTCGAACCCAAAGGACAGAGCCATTCTCAAGTCGATCATCGATCTGGCTCACACGCTGGGACTGGTCGTCATCGCCGAAGGTGTCGAGACGAAGTCTCAGCTGCGACTGCTGCGAGACCTCGACTGCGACCTCGTCCAGGGGTACCTGTTGCACCGTCCGAACACGGGTCCCGAAATCACTCAACGCGTGGCCAGCAGCAGGAATCAGATGGTGACGGGCCGCCAGGCTGCGCTGTCCACCGGGTAGCGGGTCGCGAGGCCCGAGCAGCGCTTTGCCCGCGGCGAAAGCCGCCCGAGCCCGAAGGGTTCACACCTAATCGAGTAGGTCGTCCAGGAAGCTGTCGACCTCGCTGGCGACGTCAACCGAAACGTCGTCGAGAGCGGCCTCGGCGCTGGCAACAACACCAGACGCTGCCACATCGAACCGGTCCCGGATCGGCGAGAAGAACCTGCTCAGTTGGGCGAAGTGGTGTCGGTCGTCGGTTCCATGGCGATGTATGTGATAGCGCAGCGGAAACAGCACGTTCAGGTGCGCCCTGGCCCGTGTGACCGCCACGTAGGCGAGCCTCAGCTCCTCGTCCAACCCTTCGGCGTCGCCCAAAGCCATGTCGCTCGGCATGTTCCCGTCGGCTGCGTGAAGGAGATGCACCGCGGTCCACTCGCACCCCTTGGCCGAGTGGATCGTCGACAGGGTCAGGTATTCGTCGTCGAGGTGAGGCGGACCGGCGAGGTCGCCGGTGCGCTCGGGCGGGTCGAGCACAACCTCGGTCAAGAAGCGAGACCGCGACTGGTATCCACCGGCCAATACCGCGAGCTGCTCGAGATCGGCGACGCGGGCCTCGGGGTTCTCGTAGCGGCGCGGGAAGGTGAGTGCACACAGCTCGGTCAGCCTGTCGACCTGTGCCGCCGGGCTGACATCGGAGTCCTCGTCGGTGGCTCCGCCCACACCACAATCTGCCCACGCTTCGCGCAGCCGGGCCACGTCAGCCGATGCCCGACCCGATACCGCGATACCACCGTCGATGAATCGGCGGAGTGCTCCGTCGGGATCTCCTGCGACGTCCAGCTCCTCGAGCAGCCGAGTAACGGTTGCGGGCCCGACTCCTTCGAGCATTCGCAACGTCCTGTTCCACGCCAGCTCGTCGCCGGGATTGTCGAGAACCCGCATGAGGCTGAGTAGGTCCTTGATGTGCCCTGCCTCCAGGAACTTGAGGCCCCCGAACTTGACGAACGGGATGTTGCGCCTGGCGAGTTCGAGCTCGAGGTGGGCGCTGTGGTGCCCGGCCCTGAACAACACCGCCTGATCGCGCAGGTCGAGACCGTCGTCGCGCAGTCTCATCAACTCGTCGCACAGCCAGTTGCTCTGGGCGCCCTCGTCGTCGCAGGTGACCAATCGGGGAATTGGGCCTACGTCGACGTCGGTGTGAAGCTCCTTGCGCACCAGGAACTGCGACTGGGCGAGCACCCCGTTCGCGACATCGAGGACGGGCTGAGTGGATCGGTAGTTCCGCGTCAGGCTCACCATTCTGGCGCCATGGAACCGCTCGGTGAAGCTCCACAAGTTCTCGACCGTCGCCGCTCTGAACCCGTAGATAGCCTGCGCATCGTCGCCCACGACGGTGATGTTGGCGCCTGGCCGTTCTGCGTTTCTCGAGAGCGCCAGAACGATGTCGGCCTGCACCGGATTGGTGTCCTGATACTCGTCGACCAGGACGTGATCGAAGCGGGCTCGGAGAGCGGCGCCACCTGCTTCTGACGCTGCGAAGGCGCGCAGATGAAGAAGCAGATCGTCATAGTCGAGGACCTGCTGGCGGCGCTTTCGGGCGACGTAGAGCTTGGAGACCTCACGGATGGCCTCGTGATGCTCCGCGCACCATGGAAAGTGTTCGGTGATGACCTCGCTCAGCGGAACCTGGCCGTTGACCATACGCGAGTAGATGGCTGCGAGAGTTTCGGCACGAGGGAAACGTCGACGGGTGGGCTTTTGATCCAGCTCTGAGCGCACCAAGGCGAACATTTCGGACACGTCGCCGGGGCCGAGCACCGTGAACGATGGCGACAGCCCCAAGGATTCGGCGTGTGTTCGCAAGAGCCGGTTCGCAACCGAGTGAAAGGTGCCACCCCACACCCGATTGGCAGCCTGACGGTCGGTCATCGAGGCGACGCGGTCGAGCATCTCGGCAGCTGCACGACGGGTGAAGGTCAACAACAGGATGCGGTCGGGGTCGACACCTTCGGAGATGAGGCGAGCGACTCTGGCAGCGATAGTGCCGGTCTTGCCCGTACCCGCACCGGCCACGACGAGCAGGGAAGGCGAGTCATCGAAGACAGCGTCGAGCTGTTCAGCGTTCAGCCGCTCGGACCAGCTTGGCTGCGACTCCGCCTTCGATTCCACGAACATTCGTTCGAGCATAGCCGCGCCTCTGCTACCAACGGCAACGGCAACCGCAGCAACAACGCTCCACAGACGGCCTGCGTGGCCGGGGAACACAAGATCACCCGCCAGCAGCAACAACGCTCCGCAGACGGCCTGCGTGGCCGGGGAACGCAATGGATAGCCTGTTCCTTCGTGTTGACCGCTTCGGGCTTGTCCCGCGCCCACGGCGATCGGGTCCTGTTTCGCGACCTGACCATCAAGCTCCTACCGGGTCACCGGACTGCGCTGGTAGGGGGCAACGGTGTCGGCAAGACCACGTTGCTCGAGATCCTCGTGGGCATTCAGCCCGCCGACGCGGGCGATGTCCACAGGGCGAAGGGTCTGCGTCTGGGATACCTTCCCCAGGACTTGACCGAAAGGATCGGTGGTCGGGTCATCGAGGCAGCGATGGAAGGCGCCACACACATCAACGACGTCGCCACCAAACTCGCCGGTCTCGAAGCAAGACTCGCAACTACGACCGGCGTCGAGCAAGAGAAGGTTCTCGACGACTACGGCCACGCTCAGAGCCGTTTCGAGCAGCTCGGAGGGTACGCACTCGAGGCCGAGGCCCATCGGGTTCTGGCCGGTCTGGGTTTCACACCGGAGATGACATCGCGCCAGGTCGAGGAACTCTCGGGCGGGTGGCGCATGCGTCTGGCTCTGGCGCGATTGCTCCTGTCCGAGCCTGACCTTCTCATCCTCGACGAGCCAACGAACCATCTCGACGTCGACTCCGTAGCGTGGCTCGAAGGCCACCTCGCCGCCTGGACCGGCGCCCTCTTGTTCGTGTCACACGATCGCGACTTCATCGACGGTATCGCCAATCGGGTTGTCGAGATCATCGACGGGACGGTCACCGAGTACGTGGGCGGGTTCGCCGAGTTCGTCGTCGCCCGCGAGGATCTGGTGCAGCGAGCAGAGGCCGCTGCGGCCCAGCAGTCCCGCAAGGTCGCTCACATGGAGAAATTCGTCGAGCGTTTCCGCTACAAGGCCACAAAGGCTCGCCAGGTACAAAGTCGTATCAAGGCGATCGAGAAACTCGAGGCGATCCCGGTTCCGACCCAAAAGCAGCTGAAGGCCAAATTCGCCTTTCCCGAGCCTCAACGATCATCGCGGGTCGTCGTCGAGTTCGACCAGGTCATCGCTGGATATGACGACCAACCCGTTCTCACCGGGGTCGACTTTGTGGTCGAGCGCGGGCGCAAGGTCGCTCTCGTGGGGCCGAACGGGGCGGGGAAGACGACACTCGTCAAACTACTGCTCGGCGACCTGGCCCCGATGGCCGGTAACGTGAACATCGGCAACAATGTCGACCACGCCACGTTCAACCAGCATCAAGCCGAGGTACTGAACCTCGATCGCACGGTGTTCGATGAGTTCAGGATGACCATCGGTGATCCCCTCGACCGCAACCTTCGCACAGTGCTGGGCTCGTTCGGCTTCGGCGGCGATGCCGCAGACCGGCGGGTCGGCGACCTGTCCGGTGGCGAGCAGACACGCCTCGCGCTGGCCATCACCATGGCAAATCCGGTCAACCTGCTCGTCCTCGACGAACCTACGAACCACCTCGACCTGCCCAGTTGCGATCTGCTCGAAGACGCGCTGAAGGCATACCCGGGCTCTGTCGTACTGGTCACCCACGACAGGCACCTGATCCGCAATGTTGCCGACGCCCTTGTCGAGGTTCGCAACGGCGAGGCCGTGTGGCACGAGGGGGTCAACGAGGACGTTCTCAAGCCTGTCGCTCAACGTTCGGCCAGCGCAGAAGACCCACAGCCCAAGAACGACGGCACCCGCAAACGAACCGCCGACCGGCCCCGCGATGCCGACAGGTCACGCAAACGCGACGAGGCAGAGAGCCGCAATCAACGCAACAAGGCGACCAAGGGACTGCGTAGCCGGCTGAACAAGGTCGAGAGGCAGTGGGAGGCAGCCGAAGCCGAACTGGTCGGTATCCAGGACCAGATGGCAGATCCGGCCACCTACGCGGACGCCGACAAGGTGAAGGAACTGACCAGGCTCCACGACGAGACCAAGGATCGCGCCGCCAACCTGATGGCCGAATGGGAACGTCTTTCAGCTCGACTCGAGAACACCTGACAAGAGCCCTGAGGGACTCAGCGCCGCCCCGCAGCCATCCGGCTGGCGGCCGCAATCAACACTGCGGCGCCGGCGAGCACCAGCAGAACAGGCAGTGCAACCGCCAGATCCAGCCTGCCCCAATCCAAGGCCTCAACCGCAAACCAACCCCCCAGTCCGACGAAGAACACGCCGGCGAGAACCGAGACAACATCGACGTCTTGGTCAGTCACCCGACACTCCAGCTTCTCGCGACTCCACAACTTCGACCGTGATCGACCCGACGCCTACATCGAGATCGAGGACCAGTGGCGGGCCCAACCCGTCGACGGGCTCGATTGCGACAATCTGCTCGATTGCCACGCCGTTGTCGCCAGTCCCCAAGAGGTCGTAGCTACCGAGCCCGACCCTTGCGTCGACGACAACTGCCTGATCGGGTCGCACCACCACTCGCATCTGTCCCGCGCCGAGGCTGCCGATGATGTGGATCACCGGGCCGGGCTCATCGGTCGGCCAGCCAGAGGAGGCGAGCTGAACATCGATCGGGTTGATATCGGTGAGGTCGAGGGTCATCGTTCCGACGCCGAGGCGGTGCTCCTGGGTTCCCACGAGGACGGAGTCGGGCTCGACTACGAGATGGCGCCGACCGACCCCGCCGGTGAACGGAACCTGGACGATCGTTGCGATCAACAGGGCAGCACACAGACCGATCCCAACAGTGATCAGCCCCCTTGGCCTTCCCCACCAGCCGCCCGCTATGAGGGCACCTCCGATGATGACCGCACCGAGGCTTCCGAGCAGCCGCCAGGAAATCTCGACCATGCCGCCACGTTCGAGCAGGTAGAGCATGCCACTCGTCACGAGCAGGGCACCTGCGGTCAGGGTCCCCAAGGGAACACGCCTCGACCGCTCACGATCCGCTCGAGGCGCGGGCCGAGGCGGCTCGGCAAACGACTGCGACGGCGCCGGTGCGGGTTCGGGGATCGGCGCGGGTCCGGGGATCGGCTCGGGCTCGGGAGCCAAACGGGGAGGGTCGAACCCGTCCGTCGGCGAAGGGTCTCGGTCGGCCGGTGCGGGCGGGAGAGCCAGCCGGCGCCGGGGGCGAAGGGGTTGGCGTCCCCAGACCAGGGCGGAGCCGACAACAACCATCAGCCACGGAATCAGAACATCATCGGGCGGGGTCGTTCCGAAGGCCCTCGCTGTGGCGATCAACCCTGCACAGACCAACAGCAGCGCAACGCCTTGACCCCACAGGGGCCGCATCGCTGGCTTGACCGGATTGGTCGAGGGCGAGTCGACCTCGGCAATCGCGAGGCGAGCGACAACGTAGAGGAAAACGCCGGCACCCCACACCGCTGTCAGAGCGACGAAGACGATCCGAACCGCGATCGCGTCGAGACGCAGCTGCTCGGCGACACCGCCGGCGACACCCCAGATGACGCGGTCGTCCGTGGTACGGCGCAGGGCAGGGTCTGCCGAGCGGCCGCCACGATCGATCGGTCGCTCGCGGGTGGCTACCACCCCTATCCATCGGCTCGACCAGACACCGCCCTGAGGAATAGAGCAGTGCTCAGCCCACTAGACCGGGGCGCGCAGCAACTCTGGAGCAACTACACAATCGGTGCGCAGTCGCAGCTCGTCGCCGGGACGTCGCCCGACGGGGCCGATGATCATGTCGACCATCTCGACCGGAACGATCTCGTCGTCCTCATTCCACGGCTCGGGGCAGCGCAACGTCGATGTCGCGAACCGCCAAGTCGGCGGGGGGAGAACCCTGTTGGCCGGAACGACCGCCCACACCTCGGTCCCCGCTGCCCTTGCAGAAGCTGCTGCTGCGAACGATCCCGACGGCGCCACCAAACCCTCGTCGCCGGCCATCGCTGCCTCGAGCAACATCACGTTCGAAGCAGCAGCGGCCGAACCGATGCCCGACATCGAGATGTCGTCCGCTTCGACGTCGCGGTCGTAGAGCTGACGCACAAGTCCACCACCCTCGCCGAACTGATCGACGACAAGCACCTTCACATCGCCACGGCGGACAAGAGCAGACGGGATCGTGTCCGGCCATCCGATAATGGTGACAAGCGCCCCGTCGGGCAGTGCGGCAGCCAGCTCGCGAGCCGTGTGATCAGTATCGAGTTCGTCGACGATCGTCCATGCCTCACGGACCGGATCCGGAGAGGTGACAACCCGCGACGCGAGCACCCACAGCGCACCGGCCATCGGATGTCTGGACACAAGTCGACGACACGACGTGACCAGCCCCGCCGGGTCAAAACCCAGAGAGCCCAAGGCACCTGCTGCCTCACGTACGACCATGGCCTGATCGACGCCACCAGCACGCGCCACATACCGCAGTCGTTCGATCGGATGCATCGCAGTGACCCTACAGGCCAGCTCCCTCCGCTGACCCTCCGACTACCCGCTCACGTCGCCAAAGACGACGGGCCACTCGGGCCACGGGCCAGCTCCCTCCGCTGACCCTCTGGGCGCGTTATGGTTTCGGGCCGTGGCAACGGGCCCTTCCTCCGATATCGAGCTGGCTGCCTTCACCGGCTGCGGCGACTCCGTCAGGTGACATCGACGGATACGAGTGAGCCGACCTGGTCGAAGTACGCCCACTTCGCCGCCATTTCCTTCCTATTGCTCGAGCTCGCAGTCGGCATCGTCTTTCGCAATGCAGATCACCTACACGACAAGGGCATGGTCATGCGGGCCGTGTTCTACCCGCTGTGCATCGCCGCAGTTCCTGCCGGTTGGGTGTTCAGACGCAAACCCCAGCCATTCCCCCACCTCGCAGCCGCACTGCTGATCCTGCCGTTCGGACTCGACATCGGCGGCAACCTCGTCGGCCTGTTCGACGTCGATCATTTCGACGATGTACTCCACGCCACAAACTGGTTCTTCCTCGTGCTCGGAACATCAACCCTGGTTCTGCGAACCCGCGAACCTCTACTCGCGGTGTTCGCCATCGGTGTGGGCACGAGTGCCACGGCGATAGTGCTGTGGGAGTTCGTCGAGTACCTGGTACTGAAGTCGGGCACAACGGGTCTCGACCTGACATATGAAGACACCGTCACGGACCTGATGGAGTCCTGGCTCGGTGGTGTCGCCGGGGCGGCGCTGGCCACCTACACGAGATGGAGGACGCTGGTCAGGACCACTCCTCGCGGCAGGTAACTTCGGGTCTGGAGGTAGTTGAAATGACCGAGTTCGCGTACTCAGACCTGCTCCCAATCAGCGAGGACACCACCACCTATCGCAAGATCACCGACCAATACGTCTCGACGTTCGACGTCGATGGTGAGACCTTTGTCAAGGTGGAGCCCGAGGGCCTGCGGCTGCTGGCAGCCGAGGCGATGCACAACATCGCCCACTATCTGCGAACCGATCACCTCGAGTCGTTGGCGTACATCCTCGACGACCCTGAGGCCTCTGCCAACGATCGATTTGTCGCAACCGAATTGCTCAGGAACGCAAACATCGCTGCTGCGGGCGTACTTCCGATGTGTCAAGACACGGGCACCGCCATCATCATGGGCAAGAAGGGCCAGCGAGTCTTCACGGGGTTCGACGACGCAGAGTCGCTCAGCCGAGGTGTCCACGACACCTACGAAACCAGCAATCTGCGCTACTCACAGATGGCACCCCTCGACATGTTCTCCGAGATGAACACGGGCAACAACCTTCCTGCCCAGATCGAGCTGTACGCAGATCAAGGCGATGCCTACAAGTTCTTGTTCATGGCCAAGGGTGGCGGTTCGGCCAACAAGTCGTACCTGTTCCAGGAAACGAAGGCCCTGCTCAACCCCACGAGCCTCACCAAGTTCCTCGACGAGAAGCTGCGCGCCATCGGCACCGCAGCGTGCCCTCCGTACCACCTCGCCGTGGTCATCGGCGGCACAAGTGCCGAGTTCGCCCTGAAGACGGCCAAGTACGCGTCGGCCCACTATCTCGATGACCTGCCGACGTCGGGTGACGCGGCCACCGGTCACGGGTTCCGCGATCTCGAGTGGGAGAACGAGGTTCTCGAACTGACCCGTAGGTTCGGTATCGGAGCCCAGTTCGGCGGCAAATACTTCTGTCACGACGTCAGGGTCATCCGCCTCCCGCGGCACGGAGCATCCAACCCGGTGGCCATAGCGGTGTCGTGTTCGGCCGACCGGCAGGCGAAGGCCAAGATCACCGCAGAGGGCATCTTCCTCGAGCAACTCGAAATGGACCCGGCAAGATTCCTTCCCGAAACCACCGATGCCGACCTGCCGGGCGAGGTCGTGAACATCGACCTCAACCAGCCGATGGATGGAATCAGGGCCGAGCTGACGAAACACCCCGTGAAGACGCGGCTATCGCTGACCGGCACACTGGTGGTCGCACGCGACATCGCCCACGCGAAGATCCAGGAACTTCTCGACTCCGGGCAGCCGATGCCCGAGTACTTGAAGAACCATCCCGTCTACTACGCAGGTCCGGCAAAGACGCCGGAGGGGTACGCGTCCGGTTCGTTCGGGCCAACAACGGCAGGGCGTATGGACAGCTATGTCGGGTCGTTCCAGAGCCAGGGCGGATCGCTCGTCATGTTGGCCAAAGGGAATCGCTCGCAGCAGGTGACCGATGCCTGCAATCGCCACGGCGGCTTCTACCTCGGTTCGATCGGTGGTCCAGCGGCACGACTCGCCCTCGACTCGATCCGCAAGATCGAGGTCCTCGAGTACCCCGAGCTGGGCATGGAGGCTGTCTGGCGCATCGAGGTCGAACAGTTCCCGGCCTTCATCGTCGTCGACGACAAGGGCAACGATTTCTACAGCCAGGTATCAACCCCGGTCGAGATCACGTAGCAGTGGAATCCCCCGCCTGCACCGGGTGCCGCGATCAGATCCCCAGACGATCGAGCCAGAGGACAACCGCCCGGTCGTCGAGGGGACCGCAGAACAGGTTCCCCTGGGCGTAGCGGCATCCGCGGAGCAACAACTCCGGCACCTGCTCGAGTTGTTCGACACCCTCGGCTACCGCGTCGATGTCAAGCGACGACGCGACGGCCAGGATCGCTGCCACAGCACCACCATCGGATTCGGCGTCGACAGCGAGCCGGGCGATGAGACTCTGATCGATCTTCATCAGGTCGGCGCCGTACCGGTGCAGGCGTTCGAGTGACGTGTGGGCAGTCCCGAAATCGTCGAGAGCAATTCCAACACCAATGGCTCGCAGCCGGTCGAGCATTCCGACGATCCGCAGGGGATCCGCCCCGAGATCTCGCTCGGACACCTCGACGAGGAGTTGTGCGGGATCGATCGAGTGTTCACCGATCGCCTTCTCGAGCCTGTGCGGCAGGTCATCGCCGAGTAGCGACGTGGCCGTCACGTTCACGCTGACCCTCACAGGAGCCCCATCAAGCTCGAGCAGGGCATTCCAGTGATCGACCTGGGCAGCGGCCCTGTCGATGACCCACGCATCGAGGTCGAGTTCCAGCCCAACCGCGGCGAAGCGCTGCAGGATCTGGTCCGGTGCAAGAACTCCGAGATCCGGGTGGTCCCATCGCACCAATGCTTCGACAGCGTGAAGGCGACCGTTCTCGAGTTCGAGAATCGGCTGGAAATCGAGTCGCAATTCGTTCTCGTCCATCGCCTTGACAGCTTCGCGACGGTTGCGGTCGCGAACCGCTGCCCCCAGATCGATCGACTCGTCGTGCAGTACGTACCTGGCCTTGCCCGCACGCTTGGCCGCGTACATGGCGGCGTCAGCGTCGCGCACCAGGGCGTCGGCAGTATCGGAAATCCCACTGCCCACGGCGATACCAACACTTGCGCTCGAGCTGACCAGCTCGCCCTGGACGGCGAACGGTTCGGCGAGCGCAAGCATCAAACGGTCGGCAACGATGGTGGCATCGTCGGTTGCGGCCATCTCGGCGCAGAGCACCACGAACTCGTCGCCACCAAATCGGGCGACCGTATCGCTGGGTCGAACCGACGCCGCCATCCGCGCAGCGATGCCCACCAAAAGGTCGTCGCCTGCGTTGTGCCCCATCTGGTCGTTGACGACCTTCAGATTGTCGAGATCGCAGAACAAGACGGCGACGGGCGCGCCGGATCGCGATGATCGAGCGAGAGCATCTCCGAGCCGGTCGAGGAACTTCGCACGGTTGGCCAAACCGGTCAGCGGGTCGTGGAGCGCCTGATGAGCCAGACGATCCTCGATCTGACGCCGGCGGCGCCGGTCGAGCTCGACTTGTTCGGCCATGCGATCGATCGATGCGGAGAGCTGACCCAACTCGTCTCGACCGTGGGCTCCCGCTCGCCTCGACCAGTCGCCCTCGCCCATCGCCTCGGTCAATTCGGTGAGGGCGCTGAGCCGACGTGCAGCCTTGCGACCAAGCCACAACGCTCCACCCACAGCAAGAAATAGGCTTGCCAGGAGGCCGACGACCACGGCCACTCTGAGAGTCCCCAGCGGGCCGAGGACATCGGATCGGTCCTGCCATACGAACACGGGCGTGGCGAGGTCGTCGACCATAGCGCTCGCCACGATCAGGTCACCGGAGTCGGGTGCTTCTGCCGGCCGTCCATCGGCAAAGACGAACGACACGTCGACCGAGGTCTCAATGAACGCGCCGGTCGAGGCGACCTCGTCTCTGATGATCACGCGCTCGTCGACAATCGCAGCGTCTGGCCCGTTCGCAGAGCCGAGTACCGGGTTGTGCCCAGCAGTCCGGGCGACCAGGTTGCCCGACGCGTCGACGAGGGCGAATCCGCCGAACGGCTTCCACCATGTGTCGACGGCCTCGAGCAAGGCTTCGACCCGTGTGGTCTGGTTCCCCTCGTCAACCGCTGCGGCCAGGTCATGCCACTCGGCGATGCCGGCCAGCTCGCCTTGGGCGATCTCGAGTTGTCTTTCCGCTTGGGCCGCCACGAGACGCGCCTCAGATTCGACCCGGATCTGGGCTTGATCGAGCATGCCTTCCCTGGCGGTCAGATAGGCAGCGATCGTCAACAAGGCCAGCGGAACGACCATCGCCAGCGAGATGAGCAATATTTTGCGCCGAAGAGTCATATGAAGTCGGATCGAACTAGACAGCATCACACCCAACAGATGAGAGATTCGCCCTCTCAACGTGCCGACGCAGTGACTACCTGTGGTCGATCCTGAAGCCTACCGATTCGAGGACGGCATGGGAGACCATGGCGTCTAGGTTTTGTTGCCATGAAGATTCGTATCGGCTTCGGACTCGGAACACGCACCCTCACCAATCATCGTTCGACCTTCGATCCGTTCCTCGACGCTCTCGAAGGGCTGGGTTTCGACTCGCTCTGGCTGAGCGAGCGGATCGGTGGCGAGTGCCCCGATCCCGTAGTCGGAATGGCCTACGCAGCCGGTCGAACCTCGCGCATCAAGTTCGGCATGAGTGTCATGGTTCTGCCCGGTCGCAATCCGGCTCTGCTGGCCAAACAGCTGGCCAGCATCGACAGACTTTCCGATGGCCGACTGCTGCCGGCCTTTGGACTTGGTGTCCGTGACCCCCACGAACAGATGGCGTTCGGCGTTGAACGACGCGAACGTGCGACCTGGTTCGACGAGGCACTGCCCCTCATCAGACGGATGTGGGTGGAGGAGTCGGTCGACCACGACGGCCCCCGCTTCCACTATGAGGGTCTGAAGGTCGAACCCAAGCCAGAACAGGACAAGATCGACGTCTGGCTGGGCGGCGCGGCACCGGCCGAGCTGAGAAGGGTCGGACGACTCGGCGACGGCTGGCTGCCCTCCTTCTGCACGCCCACCATGGCCGCCGCGGGCTGGGCCGTCGTGACAGCCGAGGCTGAAGCCAGCAAGCGATGGATCGACCCCGAACATTTCGGCGTCCTCGTCCCCTACACACACGGCGAGCTGAACGCCCAGACTCGCGAGATTCTCAACAGGCGCGCTCCCAATACCGATCCCCGCGACATCATCCCGGTCGGATGGGACGGCCTCAGAGACCAGCTCGAGCGGTTCATCGATGTCGGAGCATCGAAGTTCGTACCGATCCTTGTTGGCGAACCCGAAGACTGGACCGCCGAGCTGACGGGTGTCGGCGATGCTGTGCTCGGCCTGACCACCTGACTTGGAAGGGCTCCGGTACAACCCGGCGACCCAGGCGGTCATATGTGCCCCTCACAACGGCCGGCATGGTGCACGACGCAGGCGCGGTTGGATCACCGATCTGTCCTGCCACACTGGGACCATGCCGGAAGGGTCCCAGCGGTCGAGTTCGAGTGGTGCGCCGATGCTGGCTGCTGCCATGCTTGCCGTCGGCGAGATAGTCGAACCCGAGAAGACCCACGTCGAGATCGTCGGCGAGCTGGCGGGCGAGCCGCACGAGGACGAACTCGACCTCAAGTTTGGTGCACTCCCACCCCTCGACTGAGCGAATCCATCGCCAAGGGTTGGGGCATCTCTCACCAGACGGCGATCGGCGCCCTGGTCGCCTGGACGACCTCGACGAGATCGGCCGGGGCGATGGCGAGGTCGAGACCTCTGCGACCCGCACTGACGTATATGTGGTCCCATAGATCACACGTCTCGTCGACGAAGGTCGGCAGTTGCCGCTTGTGACCGAACGGGCTGATACCACCGGCGACATAGCCGCTGGACCGTTCCGCAGCCGAGATGTCGGCCATTGTGGCCTTCTTGGCACCGCTGACGCGCGCCAGTGCCTTGAGGTCGAGCATGGCCGAAACCGCAACAATGCCGACGACCAGACCAACCCCGGCGGCGTCGGCGATCAGGGTCTTGAAGACCGAATCGGGATCGACGCCGAGGGCCGCTGCCGCCTCGAGGCCAAAGGACTCGACCGCTGGGTCGTGATCGTAGGGGAACAGTTCGTGAGGCACTCCTGCAGCGATCAACTGAGCTACCGCTGGGGTCACCTCAGGCGATCCACAGCGACTCCAGCAGCGACCATCGAAGCGACGAACAATGCTGCGCTGGCTCCGATGACGAACACTGCAGCGAGGGTATTGGTCAGGCGGGGAGGCCGATTGCGATCACCCACATCGAGCATCCACCCCGAAGCAGCCCCGGCGATAAGACCGCCGAGGTGCCCACCGATTGAAATGTTCGGGATGATGAAGGTGATCAACAGGTTGATGACGATGAGGCTGCCGATGCCAGAGGCCCAGATGTCGCCTCCTCGCGACCGCAATATCAGAGCGAAGGCGGCCATCAGGCCGAAGACGGCGCCCGAAGCGCCGACGGTGAAGTCGTCTCCTTGCGACAACAGGAGAACACCAAACGATCCACCCAACAGCGAGACGGAAAAGACACCGATGAACCGCCCGATCCCCAACAGGCGCTCCAGCGCTGTGCCGAGCTGATAGAGGAGCAACATGTTGAAGCCGACATGCATGACGCTGCCGTGCACGAACGCTCCGGTGACGATGCGGTGGCGTTCGCCCAGCAGATCGATTCCGACGCCCCAGATCCCCATGTCCTCCCAGGTGTTGCTACCCGGGCTCGCCACGAGGTACATCAAGATGTTGATGGCGACGAGGGTGTAGGTGACGTAGGGCGTTCCCATCGCGAGGTTCACCCTCACGCGTTCACGCGTCGATGGCTGCGCGGCCCCGACACACTCGAGGCAGTGCGACCCCACGGAGGCCTGCCTCAGGCAGTCCGAGCACGCGGACTTGCCACAGCGGGTACACCGCCGTCCCGTTTCTCTGTCCGGGTGTCGATAACACACATCCACGGCTCGCAACTCTATCCGTCGGCGCCGGGTGATCGAGGTGTGCGGGCGGCCAGGCCCCCATAATCGCCGACCAGGACCGCCGCAGCCTGGGAGAGCCCAACGGACCACGTCGGATAGGGGTGAACCGTCTGGGCGAGACGACCCACAAACATGCCTGTACGGATCGCCAAGGCGGCCTCGGAGATCATCTCACCCGCCCGATCGGCGACGATGGTCGCTCCCACAAGCCTGCCTCCACCGAGCCATCCGAGACCGCGACGAGGGGCAGCGAGCATCTTGATGAAGCCGTCGGTCCGATGCGCAGCCACCGCCCTGTCGACATCGTGGAGAGGCACTTCCACGACCCGGATGTCGAGGTCACAAACGACAGCCTCTTGTTCGGTCATCCCCACTTGTGCGACCTCGGGCGACGTGAAGGTGACCCACGGGATCTCCGACGGGTCGTAGCGATGGCGACGCACCTTGGTGGCTCCGACCCGCAAGGCATTGTCGACAGCCAGCCGAGCCATGTGTGCGGCCGCGTGGGTGAACTGAAGACCTCCGATCGCGTCACCCACCGCATATACACCCCCGAGCGACGTCTCGAGGGTGTCGTTCACCTCTATCCACCCCCGCCGATCAAGCCGCACACCGACACCATCGAGATCCATGTCCATGTGGGTTGGTCGGCGCCCCGCTGCAACGAGCAGGTGACTACCCCTCACGGTCGCACCATCGGCCAGCTCGACATCGACACCCCCACCGGCTGCGGCGACCCGCACAACACCAGAACCGACGCACAGGTCGGCTCCGAACGTGGACAGCGACCGAGCGATCACCGCCGAAGCCGCAGGGTCGTCTCGCGGCAGAACTCGCTCGGCGGCTTCGAGCAACGTGACCGTCGAGCCGAGGCGCGCGAACGCCTCAGCCATCTCGCATCCGATCGGTCCGCCGCCGAGGATCAGAAGATGTTGCGGCTGCGACTTCAACTCGAAGACCCGTTCGTTCGTGATGAAGGCAACCCGGTCCAATCCGTCGATCGGCGGCAGCGCCGGCCCACTTCCCGGGCTGAGAATGACACCCTTCGAGCAATAGATCGAACCGGCGACTTCGACCTCTCCGGCGCCGCGGAGTAGGCCGTACCCACGCAGCACGTCGATCCCTTCGCGGCCAAGCGCCTCCGCATCCTCTGCATTGGCGACGGTCTCGACGGCGGTGGTGACGCTGGCCATGGCCTGCTCGAAGTCGAGTCCTCGACCGGCGGCCGACAGCAGTGCCTTCGAAGGGACACATCCAGTCCAGGTGCAATCGCCGCCGATCGGCCCGTCACTGACCATCGCAACACTTGCACCGCGAAATCGAGCCGCCCGTGCCGCCGCGATTCCGCCAGAACCCGCCCCGATGACGATCAGGTCATAGTGCTTTGCAGCCATACATGCTCCAACCCTGCGACAAACCCACCTGTTCCGCCACAACGGTGCCCGTCACAACCACGACAAACCCGACGCACACAATCGTCGAATCAATAGTTCACTGGGATCCCTCGCGAACCGATGAAGGAACCATGGTGCGCAGATCGATAGCGGGAACGCTCGCGTTCCTCGGTGTGATCTCCTTGAACATGGGCGCGCTCGGATGGTGGATCGATCGCGAGGTCGCCGAACCAGATCGCATCTCCGAGATAGCCACCGCCGTTGGACGTTCACCCGAATTCCAGGCGGCGGTCGCCGAGGAGGTCACCGAGTCGGTTATCGACGCAACCGCCGACAAGGCCGGGCCGCTCGCCGATGTCGACACGGCGACGATCGAATCGGCCATCGCCGAGATCATGGCCGACGACGAGGTCGTGGCGACACTGAAGGGGGCGATCGTCGACCTCTACAACGCTGCCATGGAAGTCGACATCACCGAAGTGAACCTCGACCTCGGCCCGATACAAGACGCCCTGGTGAGCACACTCGGGCCGATCGATCCAGAACTGGCAGGAGAGGTCGAGCAGGCCCAACTCGGCGAGACCGAGATCACCGTCGACGCCAACGAATTACCCGACCTCGGCACGATCACCGACCACCTCCACCTCGCCTGGATGCTCCAGATCGGCTTTGGGCTCGCGGCAACCTCTCTCGCACTCCTGATCCATCCCCGCCGTTTCGTCATGGTGCGGCGCATCGGCGTCTTGATGGGCCTGGGCGCAGGGGTTCAGCTGTTGATCGCGTGGGGACTCGTCCGCGGTATGGAGTCCTTTGGCCCCGATGAACGCCTGTTCGTCGGGGTTACCATTGCCGCAGAGATGCTGATGGACAGCCTCCGAATCCAGGCCTATCTGCAGCTGACAGTCGCTATTGGTGTGACGGTCGTCGGCCATGGCCTCATCTGGGCGAAACGCCTTACCCCGAGCCTGGTACCACGACTGGCTTGAACATCGGCACAATGACTGGATGCAATCGAGCGATCCAGTCCTGAACGACCTGTTCTCCTACATCGCCACATCGCCCTCGCCTTTCCACGCGGTGGCGGCGGCAGCGGAGCGCCTCGAAGCGGTTGGGTTCACTCAGCTGGACGAAGCCGAGCGGTGGACCGAGCCGGCTGGCCGCCATTTCGTGAAGCGATCGGGTGCCCTCATCGCCTGGGTCAGATCTGACGCGGCTGGGCCAGGGACCCCGGTGCGTCTCGTCGGCGCACATACCGACAGCCCCAACCTGCGGATCAAGCCGAACCCAGACACGGGTCGGGCCGGGTACCGACAGCTCGGTGTAGAGGTCTACGGCGGTCCCCTTCTGAATTCGTGGCTCGATCGAGATCTCGGAATCTCGGGTCGGGTGTTCGTGGGTTCGGGGACCTCGACCGAGCAACAACTCGTACAGATCAATTCTCCCGTCGCAAGGGTGGCCCAGCTTGCGATCCACCTCGATCGCGAGGTGAACGACGGGCTGAAACTCGACCGCCAACAGCACCTTGCCCCCATCTGGGGCCTCGGCGCTCCCACCGATGGAGATCTGGTCGCGGAGGTCGCACAGACGATCGGGACGTCTCCCGAGGAGATCTCTGGGTTCGACCTCATGCTCCACGACCTCACGGTTCCGGCCTCGCTCGGCATCGACGCCACGATGTACGCAGCCCCGCGCATCGACAATCTCGCCTCTTGCCACGCCGCCGTCATCGGACTCATCGACAGCGGTGCCGAGGACGGGTTCTCGATGATCTGCCTGTTCGACCACGAGGAGGTCGGATCGGGATCGGCCACGGGAGCCGATGGCGCCATGCTTGCCCACGTCCTCGAACGAATCGAGCTGGGCTGTGGCGGCGACCGGGAATCGTTGCTGCGATCGACAACCGGGAGCTGGTGTGTGAGTGCAGACGGCGCCCACGCCGTACACCCCAACTACCTCGACCGCTACGAACCCGACCACCACGTCGTGTTGAACGGTGGGCCCGTCATCAAGACCAACACGAACGAACGGTATGCCACCGCTGCCGACGGTGTAGCGATGTTCAGGTCGGTTTGTGAGACGGTTGGTGTTGCGACACAGGTGTACTCCCACAGAACAAACCTTGCGTGCGGGTCGACCATCGGCCCTCTCACCGCGGCCAACCTGGGCATACGTACGATCGATGTCGGCAGCGCCCAGCTCAGCATGCACTCGGCCAGGGAACTCGGTGGCAGCGAGGATCCTGCGTTGTTGACCGCGGCGCTCGGAGCCTTCCTGGCCACCTGAGCTAGGCAGTCCTGACCTGGGGGACCACAACCTCGAGATATGCGTCGAGCGCGTCAGGGTTCCACGGAGCACGAAACGCGACATTGACCATCTCGGCACCCGCATCTCGGTAAGCGAGGATCTGCTCGACGGCCCGGTTTGGCGTGGCCAACAGAGATCCTGCCGCCAGACGCTCGGCCTGGGATCCCCATTTGATCACGAGCTCGCGTCGGCGATCCTCAATTTCGGCCTCGTCGAGCACCAGATCGAAGCTGAGGTTCACCGTTCGTTCGATTTCGGCAGGGTCGCGACCGACCTCCTCGGCGTGGGAGGTGAGAAGGGTATTCAGTTCGTTGTATCGCTCTGGCGACACGTAGGCGGCGTTCCAGCCATCGGCGAGACGGGCGACCATCGGGATGGTGCGCTTCGGGCCGAGGCCACCGATCCAGATCGGCAGTCGCTCTTGCACCGGAGGTGGCAGGCATGAAGCGTTCTCGACCGTGACGTGTTCTCCATGGAAAGTCGTGCGGTCCTGGGTCAACAGACCCCTGATCGCTCGGGTGGCCTCGTCGAGCATGTCGAGGCGTCGCCCGGGTGACGGAAACTCGTACCCGTAGGCGGTCGCCTCTGGTTCGTGCCAACCTGCGCCGAGGCCCAGCGTGAAGCGCCCTCCAGAGAGGTGATCAACCGTTGCGGCGACCTTCGCCAGAAGACCGGGATTGCGGTATCCGACGTAGAACACGAGCACCCCGAGGCGGGCGTTCTCGGTATCGCAGGCGAGTGCCGCAAGCGACGCAACCGTCTCGAAGTGGTCGATCGTTCCACCCGCTGGAGGAGCCTCGTAGATGTGGTCCCATACCGAGAGCCAGTCGAGTCCCGCCCGATCGAGACGGGTCCACAGCGCCCTCATCTCGTCCATCGCCATGTTCTGTTGCCCTATGTGGGCACCGAGTTGAAGTGTCATCGGATCGCCTTTGGCTCAGGTGCCGGCCCGCAGGCTGAGGCTCGCATACAGGTGGGTCGAGTCGTTGAACCGGCGGAGGATCCACTGCTCGTCGGTGATGATCAGATGACTGATCGAGGCGTTGTCAGAACCGCCAAGCGAGAACGGACGACCGCCGGTCGCATGTGCACACAACGCACCGATGACTCCTCCGTGACAGACCACGACGGCGAGCCGGTCGCGGTGGTTCTCGGCAATCCGGTCGATGACAGCGGTCGTGCGCAACCTGAAGGCTTCCGCCGTCTCGGCATTCGGGATGACATCCCAGCGTCCCTGGTCTCTCATCGCCAAGTACGTGGGGTGCATTTCGGCAGCCTTCTGGCGCAGGAGGCCACCCTCCCAGTCGCCGAGGTGCACTTCACGCAGGTCGGGTTCGACGATTGGCTCGAGGCCGGTGCGAGCCACGAGGGGAGCTGCCGTCTCGTGGGTCCGCTGCATGGACGAGACATAGATGGCGTCGATGCTCTCGGTGGCGAGTCGCTCGCCCACCCGCTCCGCTTGTTCGCGACCCTCGGGAGCGAGGGGTGGATCGCCCTGACCCGCCAGCATCGGGAACTCCTCACCCAGCACGAGTGGAGCCGAAGCCCCGTGCCTGACCAGCAGGATCTCTGTCGATCCTGGGGGCGGTTGGAATCGGGTCTGATGAAACGACGTCGGCTCGCGGGTCACACTTGTCTCCTGGGAGGTTCTGACCCAGCGACCGTAGCCTCGCTACGGCACGTAGAGCAGATCGACGGCGCGTTCGCCGTTCGCCAGCTCGACCGAACCGAGCTGCTCGATGGCGCCGAAACCAACCACGGTCCCGTCGGTGAGCATGACCAGATAGCCAGATCCGTCAGGGTGAACCTCGATGTCAACCGCGGACGCGTTCGGCAACTTCGCACCGCCGGAACGCAACGCGGGAATCGACCCGTGGAAGGGCTCTTCGAAGGAGAACACCCCTCCGTCGGACCCGATGACGAGGTAGCCCGAACCACCCGCTGCGACAGCGGTCACCAGCCGCCCACCAGCGAATGTGCTGGCTGAACCCTTGAATCTGGCGCTCCCGAAAGCAAACACCCCACCGTCACTTCCGACGAGAACATATCCGCGACCCGACGAGGTCACCGAGATGTCGACGACCGGCGCGTCGATGTCGAGTGCACCCATCGAGCCGTAGAACGAGGCACCACCGAGTGCAAACACCCCACCGTCCGATCCGACAAGCCAGTACCCGTCCCCGTGCGGTGTGGATGCCATGGCGACGATCGGCCCCACCAGCGCCAGCTCCGAAACATCACCGTGCCACTCTGCATCGCCGTGAGCGGTCACCTTGCCTTCGGCGGTGACCAACCAGAAGCCACCACCGGAGGGATTGGCGACGCCCGAAACCACGGCGTGGCCAACCTGGGCGGGAGGCAGGGCGAGGCTGCCCGAAATGACCCTGCCGCGCGAGGTCACAACGGCATAGGAGCCTGTGGGGTCGGCTTGACCGCCGGTGGTTGCGAGCGCAGCGGGGCTGGGCTCGCTGCGGCCACCTGGGCCCTCGGCGGCGACCCGGTACGTGTAGGCCGTCCCAGCATTCACGGTTCGGTCGATGAAAGACGTGACCTCTGCGGACACGTTCGCGATGACCGATCCGTCTCGCTCGACGACATAGCGGTCGACCTCGCCGACGGCTGGATTCCAGTTCAGCGCTATCCGATCGCGGGTCGACGTGGCAGCGAGGGAACCGGGAGCCTGGGGTGTGTCGGCTTCGTTGAGTGCCTGAACCCTCGGTGCCTCGATCCAACGGCTGACAATGCCGTGGGGACCGATGGCCGCAACGGCGATGCCCGGACTTGCACCCGCCTCGACAGCGATCGTCGTCGAGTGACGAACGAGACCGCCGTGGACAACGCGCACGGCGACGGCGCCGTTCAGCGAGACGTCGTAGGCGACCACACCTTCTTGAGCGGGCGCTTCCCACTCGACGACCACAGAACCCTTCGCTGCGGTCAACTCGACGGCCAGTGGGGGTGACACAACAGTGAAGGCCTCGCTGGTTCGCCCTGTTGCATCAACCGACCGCACCTCAACACGGCGACCGGTACGGCCCCCGAGATCGACCCTGACAGTCGTGTCATCGACGTTGGCGGCCAAGATCAGCTGTCCATCGACGGATACCTCGTGGCTGAGGACATCAAATGATGGTCCACGCTCGATACCCAACAACAGATCCGACCCGACCTTGTCGAGACTTGCGACCGCTGGAGGTTCTGGATCTCGACGGTCGATCCACATCACCGCTCCGACAGAGTCGAGGAGGCCATGTCCGAAGCTGTCGTCGCGACCTGGCGCGCCCAGGTCTATTGCAGTTGAGTGCAGGGCCTCACGCACTTCGGCCAGACCGGCATTGGGGGCTACCTGGCGCATCAGGGCGATGGTGCCCGAAACATGGGGAGCTGCAAACGAGGTTCCCCTTCCGGGTATGTGGCTGTCGAGGTCACGACCGGCAGAGGAAAGAATCGACGCCCCCGGTGCTGCCAGCTCGATGTAACCCGCAGTCGGAGAACCCGAGTAGAGGGTGAGATCCTCGTTGACCGCTCCCACAGCTACGACATTGGAGAGGGCCGCCGGGTACCATTCGGCTCCGTCCTCGGCGAGCCCACCGGAGGCCACGACGATGGCCCCCTTCGAGACGGCGTGGTCCACGGCCAACCGCACGTTTGCGCTGTCGGTTCTGCTCCGAATCGAGACGTTGATGACATCCGCTCCGTTGTCGGCTGCCCAACGAATACCGTCGGCGAGAATCGAAGTACTCCCCTGTTGAAAGTCGGGAACGACTCGCACAGGCATGATTCGTGCGCCGGGCGCCAAGCCGGTTATCCCGTCTCCGTCAGAGTCGGCTGCGATGATGCCCGCAACAACTGTGCCGTGGTCGACCACTGCGAGTTGGCGGTCGGTCGCAGCTGGATCGAATGGCCGATCCTCGACGAAGTCGTATCCGGGAACGACCTGTCCGACAAGGTCGACATGTCCTGCCGCGATGTCGGTGTCGACGACGGCGACGATCACGCCCGTTCCATCGATGTCGGTGTGTATGAACTCGGCAGCGAGGAGATCGAGGGCCCACTGATCGCTGCGCCGCGATACGGCCCCAACCACACCCGTCAAGGCGACGAGGCCAGCCAGCGATAGGAGCAGTCCGGCAACCAGGTGTCGCCCCCGCCATCTCAGCTTCCGCTCCATGAACAGATCACTCATGGTGGCAGACCGTACTACTCTCCGCAGTCATTGTCACCCACTGCACCCGACAATCCCGAATTGGAGATTCTGAAGATTCGCGAAACACAACCGCCCACGGGTACCCGACGACACGACCACTTCCTACGATCTGGCCATGGCGGAAATCGAGGCACAAGAGCCGACCGACGAGAGCAGCGGAGGTGGAGCCGACATCGATGGCAGAGCGACACCCGACAAGCTCGCCGGGCTCATCGCTGCGGCCCTGGCACTCGGCGTGACCGAGTTCGCAGCGGGCGTGGTGGAACCCATCCCCTCCCTGATAGAGGCGATCGGCAACTCGGTCATCGATCTTTCTCCGAGCGCTGTCGTCAAGTGGGGTATTCGAACCTTCGGCAAGTGGGACAAACACGCTCTGGCAGTCGGCATTGTCATCATCAGCCTGGGGTTGGGGTTTGTCCTGGGACCAGCGACACGACACAAGAAACTGACAGCACCCGTCGCCATGTCATTGGCAGCCATTGTCGGAATCGCCGCCGCGATCCAGGACCCTCTGTCCCAAGGTGGCTGGGCCATCATCGGCGCGGCCCTCGGAGTCGCCGCCGGAAACGCCTCACTCTGGTGGATGCTCTCGTTCACCAGACCATCACAATCGCCGACGGCCTCCACGGCCGATGAGTCCCGTCGTCGCTTCATGTTGACCGCAACTGCGGGAGCAAGCGCTGCCGTGATCTTGCCCACTGCAGGGCGCAAGCTCGCCGAGCGATTCAACGTCGAAGCTGCGAGGTCCCAGGTGGTCCTCAACACGACAACGACGTCCACAACAGCCGCTCAGTCATCGTCGACTCCGTCTGCCCTTGGGGTTGCCGATATCGAGGGCCTGACACCGTTCTACGTTCCGAACGACGAGTTCTACCGGATCGACACCGCGTTCACGGTTCCCCAGGTCGACCCTGGATCGTGGACCCTGAAGGTCGACGGCGCCGTCGACAACGCGCTCGAGATCAGCTTCGACGAGCTGGTCGAACGCTCCACCACAGAGGTCGACGTCACCCTCAGCTGTGTGTCGAACCGCGTCGGCGACGACCTCGTCGGCAATGCGAAGTGGATCGGGGTTCCTCTCACCGAGCTGCTCGATGAAGCCGGCGTTCAGCCCGAAGGCGAGCAGATCTTCAGCCGCTCTGTCGATGGATGGACGTGCGGCTTCCCCACAGCGCTGGCCTACGACGGGCGCAACGCCCTCGTTGCGGTCGGCATGAACGGGGAGCCCCTGCCCACCGCTCACGGTTTCCCGGCACGTCTTGTGGTCGCCGGCCTGTACGGATACGTGTCGGCAACCAAATGGCTCGACCGGATCACGTTGACCGGCTGGGAAGATGCCGACGGCTACTGGATTCCGCGCGGCTGGTCCAAGACAGGCCCGATCAAGACACAATCGCGCATCGACGTTCCCCGGTCGTCCTCGATCGAAGCAGGAACCCATCCCGTAGCGGGAGTGGCATGGGCTCCGACGCGGGGAATCTCCAAGGTCGAGATATCCATCGACGACGGGCCCTGGATCGAGACGACGCTCGGCCCGATCCAGTCCGAGGAGTCGTGGCGCCAATGGTGGTACGGGTGGGACGCGACCCCGGGTGACCACACGGTGAAGGTCAGGGCAACCGACGGCACCGGGGCGGTTCAGACGAGTGAACCCCACGCGCCGGCTCCCGACGGAGCCACAGGCCACCACACTCGCGCCTACGAGGTCAGCGCCTAGTCCGACCCTTCGGCCTCGGCTACGCTCACCCACAACAATCAAGCGAATGGCAGCTCGATGAGCCACAGGGTTGAGATCACCTACTGCGTACCTTGAGACTACTCAGAGCGCGCCGTGAGCGCGACCCGAGATCTCATCCACCACTATCAACACGTCATCAGCGATCTGACGCTCGTCATGGGCAGCAAGGGTGCTTTTGAGGTGATGATCGACGGTGACGTGTTGTACTCGAAACACGCCACCGGCCGACACGCCGAGCCGGGTGAGGTGCTCGAGCTGTTCCGCGAACTCGTCGGTCCCGAAGTCTCTGAATACGAACGCTGATCCAGCGGTCAGGCACCAGCACCCAGCGAGTAGAGGAACCCAGCACGTGTCCGGTCGACGGTCTCGAAGCGACCGAGCGCGCGCATGCAGTAGGCGATGCGCTGAGCGGTTTCGCGTCGATACCTGCCGCAGCTGGCGAGGTCTGCTGTCGTGAACGGGTCGGGAAGACCGGCCGGAACAAAGTCGTCCAGATCCTCGGGCCCACTCAGCCGCACCACGTCGACGACATCGACCAGTCGTCTGTCGACGGTTCGCCAACCGCCACGACGCCTTCGGAGTTCCGGGTCCTCGATCTTCACTCGCTCCTCAACCGTCATCACCACGTCGATGGTGAGATTTGGGTGGTCGATCAACGTCGGGATCGACACCAGTTCGTCAAAGATGTCGACGGGCTTGCCCTTCTTTGGCGACCTTCGATCGGAGCGACCAGCCTTGACGAGGATGGTCTCGGCCGCGATCGGGTGAACGACGACGACCCGGTGATCGCTGAGCAGGCGATCGAGTTTGGTTCCCATCGCCCCGAGTGATCCCGTCTGGACCTCGACGATGTCGTCGGAGCGCTCGAGATCCACGACCATGCCATTCACAGTGGCCTCGAAACGGTCACCGGAGCGCGCATACATCTGCTTGAGCGCGGCGTGAAGAGATCCCTCGTTCAGGGTCCCGATGTTGTGAGCTGGGGTGTCGATACAACCCCAGAGTAGGGCCGCAACGAACCCGCGTCAGTGAGCCACGGACGGATCGACCGAATGAAGGTGCCGCATGGTGGCGGCGAGGATCTTGCGGGCGATGCCAGGGAACTCCTCGAGCAGCGACGAGAACTCGCGACGGTCGAGCACCTCGACGGTCATCTCCGTGTCGGCGGTGACGGTTGCGCTGCGTGGTTCACCCGAGATGAGCGAGCCCTCTCCGACGACATCGCCAGCACCGACCGAGGCGATCACCCGAGAGCCCTTGCGAACGGTTGCTCGGCCATCGCGGACGACGAACACTTCGCGACCAACTGTGCCCTCGGTGACGAGGTTCTTGCCTTCCTTGATGACCGTCTCGGTCATCAGGCGAGCGACCTTCTTCAAGTCCGCCTTCGACAGGTCGGCAAAGATGGGCAGCAGGGACAGAGGATCGGGCTTTTGGCTCATGCCAAACTGTGGCTCAGCCGGTGCACGTTCGGCAAGTGCCGTGATGCACGATTTCAGATCTCCTGATCGACATTCCGTGCTTCTCCGCCAACCCAAGCGATGGAACCTCAACTTCGAACTGGACGTCGAAGACCAATCCGCACCGGTCACAGACCAGGTGATGGTGCGCTCGCGTGACGTTGGGGTCGTACCGTTTCGATCGGCCGTCAAGATTCAGTTCGAGGATCTCGCCCAATTCGGTCAGTTCCCGAAGTGTGTTGTAGACAGTCGCCCGGCTGATTTCGGGCAGGCGTGAAACAGCGCCTTCGAGAACCTCGTCGGCTGTCATGTGGATGTGGTCGCCGTCGAGCACCTCGGCGACGACACGCCGTTGAGAGGTCAGGCGATAGCCACGATCTCTCAGACGGTCCAGCAATGACGAGTTCATGGAGATCAACTATATCCGCGCCAAATTGAGATTCACAACAAAGTTGGAATCAGTCCAAGTCGTGCTAGAGTCCGAGCTGTCGATCGAGAAGTCGACACCATCGATCCTTCAAGGAGAAGTTCATGAGCCTCCAGGGCACAAAGACCCACCAGAACCTCAAGGATGCGTTTGCCGGCGAATCGCAGGCCAACCGCCGCTACCTCTACTTCGCCAAGGTCGCCGATGTCGAGGGCTACCCCGAGGTCGCCGGCAACTTCCGCGAGACCGCAGAGGGCGAGACCGGACACGCTCACGGTCACCTCGACTACCTCAAGGCTGTTGGTGATCCCGCCACAGACCTCGCCATCGGCGACACCGAGTCGAACCTGAAGTCGGCCGTCGCCGGCGAGACGCACGAGTACACAGAGATGTACCCGGGCATGGCCAAGTCGGCCCGCGACGAAGGCTTCGACGAGATCGCCGACTGGTTCGAGACCCTCGCAAAGGCCGAGAAGAGCCACGCTGGTCGCTTCCAGGAAATGCTCGACTCGATCAGCTGATCAAACACCCCTCCTGAGAATTGAGAGCACAACGGCAGCCATGAGCGGAACGAGCGGCAACATCTCCTACTCGCCAACGGACGGACTGTCCTACAGCCCGGCCGACCCCGTCTACTGGGACGCGGCCGGGCTGGCCAAAGAGATCGAGCGCACTTTCGAGATCTGCCATGGCTGTCGTATGTGCTTCAAGTACTGCGACTCGTTCCCGTCGCTCTTCTCGTTCATCGACGACCGTCACGATGGTGACGTTCGCAAGATCACCGGGCCCGAAACGGCCCAGGTGATGGACGAGTGTTTCCAATGCAAGCTGTGTGAGGTCCAGTGCCCGTACACGGTGCGCGACGAACACGAGTATCAGCTCGACTTCCCGAAACTCGTCCATCGCTACAAGGCCCAACGCACCAAGGCCGACGGAACCAGCTTTCGCGACAAGGTCATGGGCGACCCCGACCGCACAGCCGCCGCAGCTCGCGCCAGCTTCGGCATGGCCAACACGCTCAACTCGCGTTCAAAACTGCACCGCAAGTTCCTCGAGAAGGTCATCGGCGTTCACCCAGACAAGGATCTACCCGACTTCGCCAAGAGCACATTCGAGAAGTGGGCCGAAGGCGAAGGCCTCGTCGCCGACGACCCGAACCGGGGTGAGGCCGTGTTGTTCCAGACCTGTTATGTGCAACACAACGAACCCGAGATCGGTCGCGACACCGTCGACGTCATGCGGGCGAACGCCGTCGACATCACCTGCGAGAAGGGCCTGAACTGCTGCGGCATGCCGGCCTGGGAGTCGGGCGATCTCGACACACTCCGCAAGAAGGCGAAGAACAACCTCGACAAGCTCGAACCCCACGTCGATGCCGGCAAGAAGGTGCTGGCCATCAACCCGACCTGCTCGATGATGCTCAGGAACGACTACCCCGAACTCGTCGCCGAGGAGGATCGCGAACGGGCGGCCAAGGTCGCCGGGAACGTCATGGATCCCTCGGAATTCCTCTGGTCGATCCGGCGCGAGGAACGCTTCAACGAGGACTTCAAGTCAACCCCAGGTGGTGTGTCGTACCACGCGCCTTGCCACCTTCGGGCCCAGGCCGTCGGCTTCAAGGGCAGAGACCTGCTGAAGAAGATCCCAGGGGTCAAGCCCAGCACGACCATGGAGTGCTGTGGTCACGACGGAACCTACGCGATGAAGACCGAGGGATACGAGGTCTCCGTTCGCATCGGCAAGAAGGCGTTCGACGGCGTGCAGGCCAACGACGACGCCGAGGTTTGGGCCACCGATTGTCCCCTGGCAGCCATCCAGTTCGGCCAACACGCCGGTCGGCGCCCCATGCACCCCATGAGCATCCTGGCTCGCGCCTACCGCCCCGACGGTTTCCCCACCCCAGTGGAAGACGAGCAGGACCGATGACCCGTCTCATCGAACGCTCGGACGTCATCGACTACCAGACCTACGAAGACATCCGCGCCGACCGCCGCTCGCAGATCTTCGAGGTCAAGCGCCCCCGCCGGATCCACCTTGGCGAGTACCTCACATTCCTCTTCGAGAACCGCGAAACCCTCACCTACCAGGTGCAGGAGATCATCAGAGCCGAGACCATCGTTCGCGAGTCGGCCATCCTCGACGAGATCGAGGTCTACAACAAATTCCTCGGCGAGGCGGGCGATCTCGCCTGCGTACTGCTCATCGAGATCGCGGAGGAGTCCGATCGCAAACCTCTCCTTCGTCGCTGGCTCGGGCTCGAGAAGGCCATCTACGTCCGCGTGAAAGACGGCTCAAAGATCTACGCCTCCTACGAGGAAGCCCAGGTGGACGATGACCGCCTCTCGGCCGTCCAGTACCTGACGTTTGCCCTGAATGGCCGGACCCCAGTTGCCGTCGGCACCGACTTCGACGAGCTCGCGGGTGAGGTCGAACTCACCTCCGAACAGCAGACGGCCCTTTCCGCCGATCTCGCCGAGTGACATTGTTGTAGGCATGCCCGGATCGCCAGACACGTCCCTGTGTTGCAGTTCATTGGTCGCGTCCCCTCTCAACGAGGCTGACGCAACCGAGTTGGCGGGCATCTTGAAGGCGCTGGCCGACCCTGTACGCCTGCGCATAGTGTCGCTGGTCGCCTCCACCGAATCGGGCGAGCTGTGCGCCTGCGACATGCCTGCGATGCTCGACCGCAGCCAACCCACCATCAGCCACCACCTGACGCTGCTGGCCAAGGCGGGCCTGCTCGAACGCGAACAGCGAGGCAAGTGGGCATGGTTCAGATTGTGCGGCGATCGCTTGGCCGAACTCGGCACCCTGCTCGCCGACACCGACTGCCGCTAGCAGGCCTGGCAGCTCCGCGACACCAACTGAGCGTCCGCAGCCCAGTCGACTCCGGTGCTCACGACCCCTTCCAGGTGGCTTGAGTGGGATGGCGATCCCACACGTGTGCACACGACAACGGCCGCGGATCGACGCTCGAGATCAGCCGCCCCACCTCCATTGCCTATCCCACGGATGAAACGAGCGAATTCATGCATCCGGATTGCCGATTCTTCAGCCGGCTCTAGCTGTTGTGGTGTTGGCGGTGGCAGGGTGCGCAGTACGTGTCGAGTTCGTCTGTGTGGGTGCGGCCGGTGTGTTGATGTTCGGCGGTGTGATGGGTGATGAGTAGGTCTGTTCTTCCGCATCGGCTGCAGTGGGGTTGGTTGGCGCGTTCGACTCTCTTCTGGCGGATGGTTGGGAATCGTCGTGCCCTGCTGGCGTTGACGGGCTTGTGTTCGAGGTCGTGGACGATCGTTCGGATGGATGCGTCGGGGAACAGGCCCACTACCGCCGATTGGGTGAGCGGTGTCCCGTCCGGGAAGTAGCAACCTGTTTCGTCCACGTGGATGAGGACTTCGAACCGGTGGTTGGCGGGTTCGGTGATCAGTTCGATGAGAGCGTCGGCTGATTGCTGGGCGGCAGTGGGCCAGTTGCCGTCGGGTTCGCGTTGCATGGTTCGGCGCATGATCTGGGCTTGTACGGCGCGGTCGAGGATGCCGTGAGCGAGGGGCGGGAGCCGAAGGCTCGTGGCCATGGTGCCGTCAGATTCGTTGCGCGACCGCAGGCCGCGTGCCTTGCGGTGCCGGCCATCGATGACGGTGTCATCTTCGTTGTTGGTGGACCATTTCGCGAGTTCGCGGGAAATGTCAGATGCCGCCGTCTTGCGAGCGATCTCCAAGAGCTCCTCCTCGTTGCCAGGGGTCGCGATCGAGACCATCGCTCGGACCTTGCTGTATGAGATCTCACCGGTCTCAAACGCCGCCGCGGACGCGCCAAGACCGCGCAGAGCACGTCCGATACGGATCCAGTCACGCACCGTGGAGCGACAGGCATCGAAACGGGGCGCCAACCAATGTGCCGCTGTCGGTTCCCCGTCGGCAATCCAGACGGGTCCGTCCGCGAAATCGGCGCAGCCGGTCACCAGCTGGTGGTGGGCTTGTGAGATCCGTCGACCAACCTCGACGAGCTCGGAGGCGTCGCTTCGTTTGGCTGCCAGTTCCTGCTCTGTGACTACTGGTGCTGATGCCATCTGGGTTCCCCGGGTTTTGGTGTTGCGAACACGCTTTCGATCCTTGATCGAAAGCTTACCTAGGGGGTGGGACAGCCATCAAAACTAAACAAACGGCACTATAGGTGATCTCAATCTCGCAAGGAGTGGCAGCGGCGCGTCCGCGGGGACACGAATCGGACTCCGAATGCCTGCGCCAGACCGAGGACCAGCGTGCCCTCGCGGACCAGCCCGGCCGAACCGAGCTCGGCGGCAAGAACCGGGAGCTTGTACCGGGCGAAGCCCACCAGATCGTTCAGTCTCCGGTTTCGAAAAGGGTGACTGTGGAGCACCTCGTGACGAACGGAACCAGGCGACCACGACTGCCAGACCAAGGATCGTCAGCGCTGCGGGGATCGACTCGCAGAAGACGAGGAGCCCGGTCCAGCCACCGTGGATGCACAGAGCCACCACCACAGTCGGCCATTCGATGTCGGCTCTGACTTTCACGACTGGTCCAGACACTTCCGAAGGCCTCCGATCGTTGCTGCCGAGACTGGTTCATCCGCGAAATCGGCGCATCCCACGATCGATTGGTGGTGGGCCTGGGTGATTCGCAGGCCGGTTTGGACGACTTCCTCAGCCTCCTTGTGTTATCCGGCAAGCTCGGTTGTTGTGACGGTTGCTGGTTCCACCACAGTCGCGTCGGAACCGACGGCACGATCTCACGCTTGTGGTTCAACTCGATGGCGACGGGCGACATACTTGGGGCATGACCCATGAACGTGCTGGCCAAGGGGCTTCCCCGACCGACTTGATCGATGTTCCCCACGTGGTGTCGGCGTACTACTCGACCACACCCGACCCAGACGACATCGCTCAGCGGGTGTCCTTCGGTACCTCCGGTCACCGCGGATCGAGTCTCAAGGGTTCGTTCAACGACGCCCACATCGCGGCCACTACTCAAGCGATCTGTGAGTACCGGCAATCACAGACGATCGACGGACCACTGTTCATGGGGCGTGACACCCACGCTCTGTCGGAACCCGCGTGGATCACCGCGCTCGAGGTTCTGGCTGCCAACGGTGTCACGACCCTTGTCGACTCTGCCGATCGCTACACACCGACGCCCGCCATCTCCCACGCCATTCTTCACCACAACAGATCTGGCTCGGGTGGTCGGGCAGACGGGATCGTGGTCACGCCTTCGCACAACCCGCCGAAGGACGGTGGCTTCAAGTACAACCCCCCGCACGGCGGACCGGCGGACACCGATGCCACCGGATGGATCGCCGATCGCGCCAACCAGCTGCTGGCTCGCAACAACGACGGTGTGCGACGCATCACGCTGCAAAAGGCCCTGGCAGCCGACACGACGGAACGATTCGACTTCTGCGATCACTATGTGAGCGACCTCTCCTCGGCCATCGACCTCGATGCGATCCGTGAAGCGGGCGTGCGGATCGGTGCCGATCCAATGGGCGGAGCCAGTGTCGACTACTGGGGCCGCATCGGTGAACAGTTCGATCTCGACCTCACGGTCGTGAACCCCGAGGTCGATCCGACGTGGCGATTCATGACCCTGGACTGGGACGGCGCCATCCGCATGGACTGCTCGTCCAGGTACGCGATGGCGTCACTGATCGAGGCCAGGAACAGCTACCAGGTCGCCACCGGCAACGATGCAGATTCAGACCGCCACGGCATCGTCACCCCCGACGCCGGCCTGATGAACCCAAACCACTTCCTGGCCGTCGCAATCGAGTACCTGTTCGCCCACCGCCCCGGCTGGCCCGCGGACGCAGCGATCGGCAAGACCTTGGTCTCATCCTCGATGATCGACAGGGTGGCGAAAGGCCTCGGACGGCGCCTGGTCGAGGTTCCGGTGGGGTTCAAGTGGTTCGTACCGGGTCTGCTCGACGGATCGGTCGGCTTCGGCGGAGAAGAGTCGGCCGGAGCCTCGTTCCTGCGAAGCGACGGGTCGGTGTGGACCACAGACAAGGACGGCATCCTGCTCGCCCTGCTGGCTGCCGAGATCGTCGCCGTCACGGAATCATCGCCCAGTGAGCGATACCAGCGACTCACCGAACAACACGGCGCTCCGGCCTACGAACGCATCGATGCTCCGGCCACCCGCGAGGAGAAGATCGCCTTGGCGGCGTTGTCGTCGGACCAGTTGGGCGCCGACGAACTCGCCGGCGAGCCGATCATCGCCGTCCACACCGAAGCGCCGGGCAACGGAGCTCCTATCGGCGGCCTCAAGGTCGCTACAGAATCAGCCTGGTTTGCGGCCCGTCCGTCCGGCACCGAGGACGTATACAAGATCTACGCCGAGAGTTTCCGGGGCACCGACCACCTCATCGAGGTGCAGAACGCAGCCCGAGATCTGGTCGGCTCGGCACTCACGTAGGGCGATGGGTATTCGGCGAGGTGACCGAGAAGCCCGAACATGAATCGCTCTCAAACCTCGCGAGGTGACAGTGTTGTAGGCATGGCCGGACCCCCCGACACGTCGCTGTGCTGCAGCTCGCTGGTCACATCTGCGCTGACCGAACAAGACGCCACAGAGCTGGCCGGCATCTTGAAAGCGCTCGCGGACCCGGTGCGATTGCGCATCGTGTCTCTCATCGCCTCAACCGACAACGGCGAGCTGTGCGCGTGCGACATGCCCGCCATGGTCGATCGAAGCCAGCCGACGACCAGCCACCACCTGACGCTGCTGGTCAAGGCGGGCCTGCTCAAACGTGAACAGCGGGGCAAGTTGGCATGGTTCGCGTTGTGCGGCGATCGGTTGGCCGAACTCGGCACCCTCCTCGTCGACGCCGATAGCGGCTAGAGCCGACACAGAGGATCCTCGATCGGCTGGGCCCGATCATCAGGCTCAGCACCGCCGAGCCGGCAACACCGGTCGACCCCTATCGGTCCTCAGGCGGCGGCATCCGACACACCGTGACCGTCGGCACAAGCGATCGCCACTCGGCTGAGCCGCACCAGCCGAGCATCACCGATAGGGGTGCCGGTTCCACGGTTGCAGACCATCGCGACGGCTAGATCACGGCTCGGATCGGCGAACGCACCGGAGCCACCAAACCCGAAGTGGCCGAGGGCATCCGGACATGCCCCCCGCGTGCCAGGTACCCGGTGGTAGCCGAGCCTCCAACGCATGGGCATCACCAGCACGAGATCCCGACGGTTGTTCTGCTGCTCCCCGATCTGGACCACGAGCTCCGGTGAGAGCAACCGAACGTCGCCCAGCGCACCGCCGCCAGCCAGGAGGGCGTACATGTCGGCAAGCGCCCGTGCCGTGAAGAAACCATTGGCCGCAGGAATAGCGGCGTCCATGATCTCGGTGGATGCAACCACGTCCTCCATGCCGCGCGGAATGAGGGCATTGATGATTCGACGCGGGTTGACCGGTGAGCCGGCCAGGCTCAGCGCCCTTCCGAACTGCTTGCCGACGTGTCGGTTGATCGCCTGAAGTGCCTTCGGAGGATTTGGCCCATGGGTCCCGAGCGGGGCCAGCGGCGCAACCCGGTGACGTTCCTCTGGCGGGCAACCGAGGAACAACCCGTCGGAACCGAGTGGAGCAGCGACATCTTGTGCGATCACGTCGGCGAGTGGACGCCCGGTGACCCGCCGGACAATCTCGCCCACCAACCACCCATAGGTGAGCGCGTGATAGCCGCTCCGAGTACCGGGTTCATATGCCGGAGGCTCCGCCGCGAGAGCTTCGACCATGTGCTCCCAGTCGAGCATGTGATGGGCATTTTCGATCACGCTGCGAATGCGGTGCAGACCAGCCGAGTGGGTCAGCACATGCCGAACGGTGACGTTCTCCTTGCCGTTCTGCGCGAACTCGGGCCAGTAGGTGGCGACCGGCTCGTCGTAGTCGACCAAACCGGCCTCGACCTGGAGATGCAGTGCAAACGAAGCGACTCCCTTCGTGGTGCTGAAACACATGGCCAACGTGTCGGCCTGCCATGGGTCGCCCTCGACGGTGCGTGCACCTCCCCACAGATCAACCACCAGCTCGCCGCGGTGGTAGATGGCGACAGCGGCGCCGCCCCCGGTTCTGCGCAACTGTTGGCGAAATGTGCTGGCGACGTTGTCGAATGCCGGGTGGGAGAAGCCATCCATTGCCCCAGCATCCACCGGCGGCACACGCCGGGCAAGAGGCCAACGGCCCGCCACCTGGCAAGTCGCCGAATCTCGCCGAATCCCGAGGAGGAGCGCGAAGTGTGGCAATCGCAGCGTGCAGGTCAGGCGGCATCGCCGTCAAACGGAACCGGAGCTTCCGCTGACCTCTTCGCAGCGAGATCACACCGGTCGGTTCTACGATGATGGTGGTGGGGACGAAGCGCTCGCTCGGACAGGGATTCCGAGCACTATTCGTCGGTTCGCTCGTTTCCAACATCGGTGACGGCATCCGGTTGTCCGCACTTCCGCTGCTCGCTGCGAGTCTGACCTCCTCAAAGCTGTTGATCGCTGCTGTGACAGCGGCTCAGTACCTCCCGTGGGTCACCTTCGCCCCCGCCGGCGGGGCGCTCGTCGACCGTTGGGACCGACGTCGGACAATCCTGATCACCCAGGCCTGGCGTGGATTGGTCGTCGGCGGGCTCGCGCTCCTCGTGTGGACCTCTCACGCCGAGATCTGGCAAGTGTGGGTCGTAGCGTTCGCCATCACGGTTGGTGAAATCCTGGTCGACCCCTCAACCGTCGCGCTGGTCCCCACCCTCGTCGGTGATGACAACCTCGATCGGGCGAACGGCCGGATTTCGAGTGTCGAGATCATCACCAACGACTTCGCCGGCGGCCCGGTCGGCGCAGCATTGTTCAGCCTTGCTCCCTGGCTCCCATTCCTCATCGACGGGGCTACCTACCTCGGTTCGCTGTTGCCCTTCAGAAGGCTCCCTCGAGCCGAACCACAACCCCAGACCGAGGACACTCCACCGCGGTCCCTGCGAGCAGAGGCCCGCGAAGGATTCAGCTGGCTCCGCCACCACACAATCCTCGGCCCACTCACACTCGCCCAGGTCGTGTACTACTTCGGCTTGGCCGCCAGCCTCAGCCTGCTCGTAGTCCTGGTCACCGACGAGTTGAACGCGCCGACTGCCGCATTCGGACTCGTCCTCGCCGTCGGCGCCGCCGGGGCATTCCTCGGAACCCTGGTGGGAGCTCCCCTAGCGGCCCGCTTTGGGGCCCGCCTGAGCCTGTCGGGTGCCGTCGCGCTCCAAGCCGTCACCCTCGGCGCAGCTGCAGCCACACCATCGCTGCCCGTCCTGGCCGGACTCTGGTTCCTGAACGGGATCCCGGCCGGAGCCCAGCGGCCCATCGCCCGGAGCCTCCAGCAACGTCTGACGCCGAACGACCTGCTCGGACGAGTCAACGTCACCACACGAATCTTCACCAGAGGGATCATCGTCATCGGTGCGCTCGCGGCCGGAACCCTCGCCACCTTCGGTGGTGTCCGCTCGTCGTTCGCTCTCGGCGGCGTTGCTCAACTCGTCGCGGCGGCGATGATGTGGAAAGCGCTCGGTCGCTTGCCAAGCGCTCCCACTCACGGCAGCCAACAGCCGCGGCAGGATGGATAGATGTTTGGCTCCCACGAGTGCCACTGCGTGATCCACGAGCCACCAGCGGATCTCGGGATTTGGGATGACCAGGACCGCAAGATCGTCGCCGATGCGGAGTCTCATGGCTGGAGCCTGATGCCAACCCGCGGAGCACCAAGTGCACCCAGATGTATGCGTGTGTCGCACACGTCCAACCCTCGGGGCGATTCGGCAAGAGTGGAGCACGGTGGAAACCCTGATCCACAGTGCCCGGAGCGGGGCTCGAACCCGCACGCCCCCTGAGGAGCCGGGGGGTTTAGGAGCGGCCTGAAACGTCCGTCCGAGTCCGGTGGATTCCGTATGTGCTGGTCAGAGGGGGTCTTCCTGTCCGGAACATCTGGTTGATTCCGACAATTCCGACCCGATCCGGCGAGTCTTGTGCGCGTTCTCAAGGCGACCGGGCTGGGTCCTGATCAAGCTCTCGGTCGACAGCGCGCCGTATCCACGACGAGACGGACCGGTCGTCGGCGTCGGCGGCATCGCGGATCTTCGCCAGGGTTTCAGGAGCAAATCGCACCGGCACGAGCTCAGTCAGCTTTGCCCTACGGCGCCGCGCCGGTCCCTGCGGAACCTGGTTCTCGGGATCAGCGTAGAAGTCGCGTTCCTCTTCTCGGGTCTTCTTGTTCGTCATATGTCTTCCCTGCACCGATCAGCGAGATGTTTGGCGGCGACATAACAACCGATCGGGCGGCACTTCGCAGCGTCGCCGCTGTCCGACGGGGCCAGTGGCACCACCAACACCAGGCCTGCGACCTCGGCAACCATCAGCCAATGCGCCGGAGGCTTGGCCGGATAGAACAGCGGATCGGACTTCCAGATCTCATTGATGTCGTCGACGCCGAACGTCTCGTGTTTGAACAGATGAGCGAGTTGACGATCTCAAACGGATCGTTGTCGTCGAGCGTGTCAAGGTCGAACAGCTCGCTCATTGCGACAAGTGTATTACAAACGGATACGTAGGTCGAGACCTGGTCTCTGTCCGCTGCTGCGGACTCTCAGCCAGTGTCCTGGAGGCTTGGGAGCTACCTGGCGCCAACATCGGGCAGTTCGCATCGCCGACCTCGATCGCAGCGCCACGCGT
>JAAETH010000275.1 GCA_024228575.1 Actinomycetes bacterium | reverse complement strand
TGCGCCACCACTCGCAGGCGGCCCGAACCATCGCGTCAGGGACGGTCACAAACCACTCTGCCGCGGCCCGGCCAAACCAACCCGTCGGGAGGAGCTCGCGCGAACGACCGGGATCGAGGGACGGGAACCGAGGCGGGCGAGCGACGAAGCGGTCGAATACTCTACGGAGTGCTGCCGTACGTCGATGAAATCATCGTACATCCACTCGCCCCGCGGCCAGGAGGAACATGTATGGCCACGGGACGACCTGACATCGTCGACATCGGCCAGGCACAGCTGACGACGGTGACCTGGGGCGATGGGGTCCCCGAGTTGATCATGCTCCACGACGGGTTGGGTTCGGTTCGACAGTGGCGCGACGTTCCTGCAGACCTCGCAAGCGCCACCGGCCTGACGGTGATGGCCTACGACCGTGCGGGTCATGGCAACTCGACACCGATTCCGTCGCAACCATGGCCGGCGGATTGGCTTCACCACGAAGCGGTGATCCTGGGTCAGCTCATCGATGCCGTAGGGGCCGAGTCGCCCGTGCTGGTCGGCCATTCCGACGGGGGCTCCATCGCCGCGATCCTCGCCGCGAACGGGGGAACGATCCAATCGATGGTGCTCTTGGCGGCTCACTCGTGGGTCGAGCCGATGACCGTCGAGGCAATTGCCGACATGTGTCGCCGGGCGAACACGATCATCGAACGCCTCGTCCCCTTCCACAACGACGCTGCTGCGATATTTGAGGCATGGTCGGGAGTGTGGGTAGGTGATTCGTTCTCGGGTTGGGACGTCCGTCCGACGCTGAAATCGATTGGGGTTCCGACCCTGGTTCTGCAGGGTGCTCGAGACGAGTTTGCGCCGCCCGAACACGCGGTCGCCACGGCGGCCGCCATCGGAGCAAATGCCTCATTTCAGATCCTCCCCTCGCTGGGCCATCTGCTTCCTCACCAGGCTCCGGAGTTGATCATCGAGACGATCGCCGAATTTGTCGAGTCCCAACGTTTCACGCCTCGAGAACGCGACCAACCCGATATGTAGAATCTTTCACTGTCGTTCGACAGGGGCACCGTGACCGAACCGATCCTCAACTGCGCCGCCGCCAACGACGGCGCGGGTCAAGACTCCATCATCGGGCATTCACCACCGACCCATCGAATACGAGTACGTCCGAATCCGACGATGTCTAGGGGAACCCGAAGGGAATACCCGTGGGAAAGTCCGAACAATTCAACTCTGCAGCCTGGCTGATCGATCGACATGTCGACGAGGGGCGAGGTGATCGAATAGCCATCCGGTGCCAAGGCCGATCGACCACGTACGGCGAACTGCAGGTCCAACTGTGGCGGGCACAACGATTGCTGGCCGATCTCGACGTCAGTGCCGGGGATCGGGTTGCCATGGTCGTCCAGGACGACGAGATGTTCCCTGCGGTGTTCCTCGGTGCTCAGCGATCGGGAATTGTGGCTGTCCCTCTGTCCACGATGCTCAAGGGCGCCGAGCTGGGCGCGATCATCGCCGATTCCGGTGCTCGGACCATCGTCATATCAGACACCTTCAGAGCCGCCATACCAGACATCGTCGCTCGAGCACCCGCCCTCCGCTCCGTCGTGGTCGGTAGCGACGCTGCATCCATCGCCCGAACCGTGGAACAGCCCGTGGAGGTGCACTCGTGGGCTGACGCCACCGCCGCGGACGAGATGGCAGTGGCACCGACCACGAGACAATCCCAGGCGCTCTGGCTCTACTCGAGTGGAACCACCGGCACCCCCAAGGGTGTCATCCACCTGCACGGCAACCTTCCCGCCACGGTCGACACCTTTGCCACCGAGGTTCTGGGAATCGGCCCCGACGATCGGTGTCTCTCGATCGCCAAGCTCTTCTTCGCCTACGGGCTCGGCAACAGCTTGACCTTCCCATTCGCCGTCGGCGCCACCACGATCCTGAACCCCGATCCTCCGACTCCGGCGCTGATGGCGGACTTGATCACGGCCGAGGCAGCAACACTCTTCTTCGCCAGCCCCGGATTCTGCGCTGCGATGCTCGACGCCGACGTTCCACCATCGACGTTCACCACGGTGCGAGCGACCGTCAGCGCCGGCGAGTCGCTCCCCGCCAATGTCCACACCCGTTTCTCCGAGCTCACACACAAGCCGGTTCTCGACGGCATCGGCACCACCGAACTGCTCCACATGTTCATCTCCAACACCATGGACGATCAGGTTCCCGGCACCAGCGGCCATGTCGTCCCCGGATACGAGGCCGAGCTTCGAGACGACGACAACAAGGTCATCACCGAGCCGGATTCGGCCGGCTATCTCCATGTGCGTGGACCGTCCGCGGCTACCGGCTATTGGCAACGTCCCGAAGCCACGACCGCTGCGTTTTGCGACGGGTGGGTCCGCACGGGCGATGTCTACACACGCTCGGCAGACGACCGCTGGACATTCCTCGGTCGCAACAACGACATGATCAAGGCCGGCGGAATCTGGGTCTCACCGGCCGAAGTCGAGAACGTGTTGAGCGAACACGAATCGGTGCTCGAGGCCGCAGTCGTGGGAGCGCGCGACGCACAGGGTCTCGAGACAGTTGTCGCCTTCGTCGTACCCGCATCGGGAGCCACCGTCGATCCTGGAGTGCTCCAGGAGCACTGCCGCGACAATATGGCGGCATTCAAGCGGCCTCGTCGAATCCAGATCGTCGATCAACTCCCCAAGACGGCGACCGGCAAGATCAAGCGGTTCATCCTTCGCGAACACGCCTCGTCCTAGGCCTCGACGACGCGACGTTCGGGGTGGGCGACGGCCGTCTTGGGAGCGACCGACTGGATTTCCCCTCACCGACGACAACACGTTGGCCCTTCGAGTACTCGAACCGCTGAGGGAGGGGCGCCTGGGACCAAGGCTGCACGATCGGTGGCGCGTCCGAGTTCGGTCAGCGCAGAACTGATCCACTCGAGCGTGTTCGCGCCGAACCCCGTACCGACAGAATCCACAAATCGAAGTTCGCCAGCGTCGTAGGCCCCGGGCAGCAGCGCCCCGAAAGACTGCCGGCGTGCTGCGTTTCCCTAGGTATGCCCAGCGACGACAAACTCGTCGCCATCGACCAGCTTGATCTTGCGCCATGCGCTGGCGCGTTTACCGGGCAGATAGATGGCTTCGGCCCGTTTTGCCATGATGCCCTCGAGCCCCAGGCGGCTGGCCGCTTCGAGTATCGCTGCACCATCACCCTCAAAAACAGGCGGAACACGCCAGCTCGGCCCGTTGAAGTCGATCTCTTCGAGGAAGCCCCTCCGCTTGTGCCACGCAAGCCCCGTCAGGTCGCGACCGTCGAAACGCAACAGATCGAAGCCGAAGAAATTGACCGGTACATGGCCGACGAGATCGGCCGTCACCGAGGGCTCGTTCAGATTCATGCGCTTCTGCATCAGGCCGAGGTCGGGCCTGCTGTTGTGGTCGAGTGCGACGATCTCGCCATCGACGACAGTGTCGGGTGGAAGCGCTTCGATCATCGGACCCAGCTCGGGGTACAGAGCCGTGACGTCGCGAGCCGTACGGTTGTGCAGCACCAAGGAGTCGGCCTTGCGATGAGCAATACATCGCATTCCGTCCCACTTGAACTCGTAGGCCCAACCGCGATCGTCGGCTGGCAATTCGCCCGCCACAGCGAACATCGGGGCCGGGGGCACATTCACCCGGCGAGGACCACCGAGTAGCAACGCTCGCGCCGGGCGGGCATCTGGGGCTCAGCCCTCGACCACAACGAGCGAGTGGTCGGCCTGATTGAGCTGATCTGGTCCATCCGTGGTGGCGACAACGATGTCTTCGAGCCTCGCCCCGTGTTTGCCTGGAACATAGATGCCAGGCTCGATCGAGAAGGCGTGGCCGGCTACCAGTGGTTCGTCGTTGCCCTCAACGATGTAGGGATCCTCGTGCTCCTCCATGCCGATGCCGTGACCGGTCCGATGGATGAAGAACTCGCCGAATCCGCCCTCGGTGATGATACGGCGGGCTTCACGGTCGACATCTTGGCACGTCGAGCCCTCGCAGGCGATGGCGACCGCCGCCCGCTGGGCCTCGAACAAGACCGAGTACAGATCGGCCATCTCCGGCGATGGCTCACCGATCGAGACACAACGAGTGATGTCGGAACAGTAGCCGTCGTAGGTCCCGCCGATGTCGAACAACACCGAGTCTCCCGGCGAGATCACGGTCGATCCCCGATGATGGTGTGGTGACGCGGCGTTTGCACCAGCAGCGACGATCGCGAAATTGACCGAGTCGTGGCCTTCGGCGATCAGGCGTCGCGACACCTCGGCCGAAACCTCTGCCTCCGTGTGTCCGACCAGGCCGACCTCACCAGACTGAACCTGTGAGATGACGCGATCAGCGGCGGCTGCCGCCGTGCGCAGCGCTTCGATCTCGGCCCCGTCTTTCACCGACCTCAGCGCAGACATGACAGAGGCCGAACGGGTCAGCTCCAGGTCGGGCCGTAGTGCCAACAGGTCGACCACAAAACGTGCCCACGTGGTGTCTCCTATTGCGACCCGGTGTGCAGATCCGAGCCGTTCTGCGACGAGATCCATCGGCTCGGCGGTCTCGCCCCACGCGGCCACCTCGAACACGTCGGGACGAACGACTACCCTCGCAAGCTCGAGTTCGGGTATCACGAGCAAGGGCGGCGCGGAGGCGTCGACGATGAGCATCGTGAGCCGCTCGAGGGGCATGGCCTCGTAGCCCACGAGGTACGGCAGGTCGGCTCCTACCGAGACACAGATCGCGTCGGTGCCGGTCGAGGTGAGCTGGGCTCGCAGACGGGCGATGCGGTCTGCGAAGAAGGAGTCGTCGGGTTGCACCGCTTCATCTTGCCTGCTGCGAGGGCAGGATCAAATCGGTCCGACCCCAACCATGGCGTTGCGACGAAGTCGGCGACGCACAAGAACGGCTCCGATCATCAGGACATTCAGGGAGATCAGGATGATCCAGACGAGGCCGGTGGCAGAACCACCAGCATCGATGGGCGTCAGGATCGGCCCGACCGATTGTTCGTCGCTTCCCGACGTGCCTGCCGCTGAGTCATCGTCGTCGGAGGTGTCACTGTCGACATCGGTGGTTGGCACCGCCGAAGTGGTGGTCGCCAGTGTCGTGGAGGTGGTCGCTTCGGTCGTCGCCCCAGCCGTCGTCGATTCGGCCGTAGTCGAGGTGGTGTCCTCGACGGGCACCGTGGCCTGGACAACCGTGCTGGTGGTTGTAAGGACCTCTTCGGTGGTGGTCGTGGTCTGCCTGGTGGTCGTCACTCGGGCGCGGGTGGTGGTGGTCGTCGGCTCGGTCGTCGTGGACGTCGTCGTGGTCGGCTCGGTCGTCGTGGACGTCGTCGTCGGCTGAGTAGTCGTAGTGGTAGTGGTCGTGGTCGTCGTGGCCTGGGTCGTCGTGGTCGGACACGGGATGAACACCAACGGGTCGTCAGGGTCCTGACACATCTCTTGAGCAGCGGACGGGGACACACCGAGGAACACGAGTGACGACAAGATGAGGACGATCGCAGCAATAGCCCGTGTGAAACCTCCACCTCGTCTCTGTGTCATTACTTCCTCACCAATCCTCACCCAACGTGCCTGTGGCGAACAATATACCACCGAGGGTGCAGAGGTCCATTCGACTTCGCTGCGCGGCGTCACGACCGCGCCAGATGTTAATCGACGACAACTTGTGATGACACACGACGTCATCGATTTCACGAAATTGACACGATCTTGTTGCCCGTCACCACTGGCCGTGCTCCCGAATAGTTTGATCCGCGGCAGTTCACCGCCCTCTGCGGGTACAACGTCATGCTCAGCATTCGATTTCACGAACCCGAGAATATCACGCAATGCATGCGATTCGCCACTGAAAGTGGTCAACCAGCCAGGGCTACGATTTTGGCACCGGTGGGATCGCTGAACGCCCCCAGGAAGGGGGCATCACCAAATGTGAAAACACCACCATCGGCGGCGACAATCCAGTAACCATCGCCCGACGCGGTGGCGACTATTCCCACGATCGGCTGGGCCAATGTCACACCGGGGAGAACGGCGGGAACAGATCCGAGGAATGCAGCATCGCCAAAGGCAAACACACCACCGTCGGCGGCAACCAGCCAATATCCGTTCCCCGAAGCCGTCGTTGCCATTCCCACGATGTCGGCGGCCAGCATCGAGTATGGAACGTATTCGGGAAGAGAGCCGTGGAAACCTGCACCCGGGCCGTACGCAAACACGCCACCGTCGGCAGCGACGAACCAGTAGCCGTTCTCTCCGGGTGCAACGTCCATGGCCTTTACCGGAAGATCGAGAGCGATGTCGCCGGTCGAGCCGTAGAACGGGGCGTCGAAGGCGAAGACGCCGCCATCCTCTCCGAGCAGGTAGTAGCCGTCGCCCGACCCGAGGCTGGAGATTCCGACGACCGGCGAGGCAGGGTCGATGTCGAGGGCCAACAAGTCGCCGTGGTCGGCCGCCTGGCCAAACGCCGTGACATCGCCGTTGGCCTCGACAGTCCAGTATCCCTGCTTGTCGTAGAGACTGTCGATGCCCGTGACCGAACTTGTCGGATTGGTGCGGTCGCCGAAATCGGTGACTCCGAAGCCGGTGACGGTCCCGTCCTCGTCCGCGATCCAGTAGCCGCGTTGAACCGCCTTTGTGCCAGATCCGTTTCCGCACTCGTATTCGATCACCTCGACCTCGGCGACGTCGAAGTCGCCGAGTGGGTGTATGTAGATGTTGACGCTGTCGAGCTGCGTGCCGTCGACGACGATGGCCGAGTCGGTGAATGTGCAGTCGAACTCGGTGGTCAGCACAAGTGTGTCGGCCCCCTCACCTCCGAGCACCAGCAGGGCGGGCGACAGAACCCTGGGACGAAAGCCGGCGACCACATCGATCTCGAAGACATCGTCGCCCTCCTGGCCGTCGACCCTCAGCTCTTCGATGTTGCGGAACGAAACGGTTTCATCGTCGGAACGGACCGAAGTCGCCCGAAGCTCGATGCCGTCGGCGGAATCGGTGCCGAACACCTTCAAGAGGTCGTCACCGTCGACGTCCTCGCCGGAGTCGTGCACCTCGAGCCGACCCAACAGAGCACCGAAGAAGACCTCGAGGGTGTCGCCCGAACCGATCTGGTCGAGGACGAGCCCTTCGGCGAGCGGCTGTGAGGAAATCCGCCAGAAGTCGGAAGCCTCTGTGCCGATACGAACGAACGAGTCGACCTGGCGAATCTCGAAGCCGGTGTGGTAGACCGGCTGGCGGCCGGTGGCCGTGATGGCCGTGTCGCCGTCCACGACACCCTCGAGTCCAGCGGTGTCGTACTTGAGCCGATCGGTGCCCAGACCACCGCGCAAGTCGATGGCAGCGTGTTCGCCGGCCTGGACCGTGACGATGTCGTCGCCGCCACGTCCATCGAATACGACCGTCTCGACAGACTCGTGGGTGTCGCCGTCGTCGACGCCGACAGGTGGCGAAGCCTCATCGTTGATGGTGTCGATCGAGATCGATGTTTCGGTGACAAATACCGTGTCGGCGCCCGTCGCCACGGCATTTTTGGCCTCGGTTCCCGAATACTCGACGGTGTCGTTGCCGTCGCCGCCGATGACGTCGTCGTTCAGGCCGGCGCCCGGCGCGAGCAGGTCGTTGCCGGCCTCACCCACGAGAAGATCCTTGCCGTCCCCTCCACGGAGGATGTCGTTTCCGGCACCCGCCAGGATGAAGTCGTCACCACCCATGCCGTCGATGATGTCGTCGCCACTTGAGCCACAGAGCACGTCGCTACCCGATGTGCCCTCGAGTGTCACTCCCGCCGTCGCAAATGCGTCGCATCCGCGGGGGATTGCCACAAACACCGTGACCGTCGCCGTGGAGGTGACTCCGCTCGGGTCGGCCGCGGTGTAGTCGAAGGAATCCTCGCCGACGAACCCTGTTGCGGGCGTGAAGGTACAGAGCGACCCTCCGGTGCAATCGACAGCGTTGCCTTCGGCGGTGGTCAGCGTTGTCGTCTGGACGGTGAGCTCGTCGTCGTCCTGGTCGATGTCGTTGTCGAGGACCGCAAGATTGGTTGGATCGATCCGCGACAACAAGCCGAACTCGTCCGCCACGGCCTCGGGTCCTGTGTTGTCGTCGGTGACGTTGATTCGGATCACGCCGAGCGCTGTGTTCGTCCCGTCGGTGATCTCATAGATGAGTGACACCCGACCCGAATAGTTCAAGGTCGGCGTGAAGGTGAACGTCCCGGCATCGAGATCGATCGAGCTCAGCGTTCCACCGGGAGTTGGAGTATCAAATGAGACCACCGCGAGGTCAACGCCGCCGGGGCCGGTGTCGTTGTCGAGAGCACTGAACGAGGTCACGAGATCGGTGTCCTCGGCCACCGTGTAGACATCGAGGTTTGCCACGAGCGGGTCGTCGTTGTCGGTGATCGTGACGACGGTGGTGTCGCCGGTGGTGTCGCCGGTGATTGCGACCTGGAAGGTCTCGGCGGTTTCGTCGTCGAGGTCGTCGAGGATCGTGATGTCGACCGACTGGCTCGTCTCGCCCTGGAGGAAGGTGACGTCACCCTCAGAAGCTGTGTAGTCCTCGCCTTCGGTGGCGCTGACACCGCTGGTCGAGTATTTGGCGACAACGGTTCCGTCAACACCACCAACCCGATTGAACGTGACGGTTACGGTGTCGACATCCTCGCTCACCGACTTCGTAGCGCTGGCCATCTCGATGGTGCCCGCGGCGTCGTCGTCGTCGATGGTCATCAGGTGCGACCCCAGAACACCACCCGCTCCGCCCGTGGTCGCGGTGACCGAGAGCTCGACGTTGACAGAGTCCTCGACGACATTGTCGCCGGTGATACTGACCGAAACCGTCTGGGCCGAGCCCTCACCATCGGCCCAGCTCAGGGTTGTGGCGACGTCTGTGAAGTCCGAACTTGTCGCCGTTCCACCCGTCGATTCGATGGTGCCAGAGACAGCACCTTCGGTCCCGCCGGTTCGGGTGACGGACACCTCTTCGACTACGTCGACATCGGCTTCGCTGACCGAACTGGTCGATGAGGAGAACACGATCGTGCCCGCGTCGCCGTCGTCGGTGATGTCGAGATCGTGTGTGTCCTGGGTGCCGACCGTGAAGAGATCGCCCGGGTTGGTGACATTCACCGGGTTCTGCAGGGTGAAGGAGAACGATTCTGTCCCACCTTCGCCATCGAGGTCGTCGACGATTGTGACCGTCAGAGAGGCATCTCCGATGCCCGCTGGGAAAGTGATCGTTCCGCTAGCGGTTCCTTCGCTAACGGTGAAGTCGCCCGAATTGGACCCGCTGACGACGTAGTCGACCGTCATCTCGTCTGTGGTATCGGATCTCGTGACGCTCACGGCGACAGCACCGGCATCTTCAGAAACCGCAGTCGAGGCCTCGGCGAACTCGACGGTGCCACCCACGGCGCCCGCCGGTGCAACCGGGGCCACGAGCACGGCGACCAGCGCCAACACCGCCGCGACCGCGAGATTCAAACTCCGCCTCTTGGTCAGCATCATCAGTTCCTTTCCACCATCACCGTTGCCAAACGCTTCTGCAACCAGTCACTGTACGTCGGTCAAGTGCCATGTGTCGACCACTCTGTGCGCTTTCGGTACGCGACGGATTATGTACGCTAGTACGCGCGCAGTCCCGCGTGGGTTCACTAGACCCAACAACTCCCATCCGTTGTGACCGATTACACACGGTTCCGGGCAAGTGGTTGATGAATAACCACACGTGATGGATGCCCCTCGACCGACCACCGCCACCCGCCGTCGGATCAGAGCTTGTTCGCAGCAGCTCCGGCCCTGTAGCTCGAACGTGTCAGCGGGCTCGACTCGACGTGACCGATTCCCAGGCTCTCGCCGATCTCGACGTAGCCGGCAAACTCCGACGGCTCGACCCAGCGATGTACCGGTAGGTGATTTGTGGTCGGACGAAGGTACTGGCCGATCGTCACGATGTCGCAGCCCACGCCGGCGAGATCGGCCAGCGAGGCGCCGACCTCCGCTGCGGTTTCGCCCATCCCGACGATGAGTCCAGACTTGGTGATGAGCCCGGCCGCCTTCGCTCTCGCCAGGACGGCGAGGCTCCGGGCGTACCCCGCCGAAGGCCGCACGGCACGTTGAAGTCGAGCGACGGTTTCGAGGTTGTGATTCATCACGTCAGGCTTCGCGTCGAAGACAACATCCAGGGCCGCCCGGTCGCCCCGGCAGTCGGAGATGAGCACCTCGACCGAGGCTGTCGGGGCACGACCGCGGATGGCATCGACCGTTGCAGCGAAGGCTGCTGCTCCCCCGTCGCTCAAGTCGTCGCGCGCGACGGCGGTGATCACCACATGTGTGAGGCCCATCTGATCGACGGCGGCGGCCACCCGCTCGGGTTCACCAGCGTCGAGGGGTTCTGGCCGGCTGGTGTCCACGTGGCAGTATCCACAAGCCCTGGTGCAGCGTTCGCCGTTGATCAGGAACGTCGCCGTTCCTTCTCCCCAACACTCGAAGATGTTCGGACACGAGGCTTCCTCACAAACCGTGGACAGATCGAATGATCTGACGGTCCGTTTCAGGTGACGGAACCGATGGCCCATGTCGACTCGGGCCTTCAACCACTCGGGCTTGCGCGTCGCGATCTCCAGGCCACCATCGACTCCCGCCTCCGAGAGCCGCTTCGCCATGCGGCTGCCTGGGACCCGCTTCTTGATGGTCAACCCCTCGACCACCGTGCCACCATCGGGCTCGACTCGCGTCTCGACGGACATGTGATCGTCGGGGGCGACGACTGCGCCTGCACCCAAACCCCGGGTGAACGGGGCAAGATCGCCTGTCGCGACCCGCTCGGTCACATCGAGGCGTTCGACACCGTCGGCACCCCAGACGACGGCTGCTCGTTCGAACACGGCGTCGACCGCGGCTGCCATCTCGACCGATAGACCCTCTGCCTCGAGTGATGTGACACCCAGACCCTCGATTCCACAGGGAACGATGTGGTCGAACATCGTCATGTCCGGAGCGACGTTCAAGGCGAAACCGTGCATGGACCGGCCGCGCGACAATCTCACACCGATCGCCGCGATCTTTCTGGGCCTAGGGCCCTCGGGGTCAACCCAGACCCCTGGGTACCCGGCTAGGCGACCCGTCCCGGCAATGCCGAGGTCTGTGAGCACATCGATGAGGAGTTGCTCGACTCCTCTCACGTACTTCACCGTGTCGGCCATACCTCCACCCCGCCGTCCCGCAACACTAAGAATCGGATAGCCGACCAACTGGCCCGGACCGTGGTACGTGACGTCACCACCTCGGCTCGCCCGGTGCAGTTCGGCCCCGACCTCGGCGGGATCGACAAGAACGTGGTCGGCGTTGGCAGACGCTCCGAGGGTGTAGACGTGAGGGTGCTCGAGCAGCAACAGATGGTCGAGGTTGCCCCGATACAGACCCATCTGGAGGTCGAGGGCTTCGACATATGGGACCCGGCCCAGCCAGCGCTGGCGCAGCATCACTTGGACATCGCAGTCGGCTCCGAGGACAGATTGCCGAGAGGGCAGTCGAATAGACGAAGCCGGGAAACATTCGCGTGGCCCGAGAGACCCGTCGGCCGTTGGTCAACAAGAGCGGGAGACGGTCTCGACGCGACGGCTGGTGACCTGATCGCGCGGACCCTAGAGCTCGGTGGACCAGTCACGAGTCTCGATGATCTGCTTCACCTGACGCAAGAATCCGGCGGCGTAGCTGCCGTCGAATGCGCGGTGGTCCCACGACATCGCCAGGTGGCCGACGGAATGGATGGCGATCGATTCCGATCCGAACCGGTCGCTGACGACCACCGGACGACGAGAGATACCGTCGGTCGACAACACGGCCACCTGCGGCTGATTGATGATCGCCGATGTGGTGTAGGTGCCGAACGATCCGTTGTTCGAGAGGGTGAACGTGCCTCCGGTGATGTCGTCGACTCCGAGTGATTTGGATCGTGCCTTGGCGGCGAGATCGTTTATCGACCGAGCGATAGCCTTCAGACGTATGCCGTCGGCATTGCCGATGACCGGGACGATGAGACCCTCACCCTCGAGATCGACGGCGATGCCGACATTGATGTCGTGGTGTACACGAAGCCCGTCACCCTCGACCGACGCGTTCATATACGGCCAGTCGGCGAGGGCGTCGACAACCGCCCTGACGATGAACGGGAGAAACGTGAGGCTGAACCCCTCGGAGGCCCTAAAAGCGGCCTTGTTCACCGACCGGACCTGGTTGACTGCTTCATAGTCGACCTCCGTGACCGTCAGCGCATGAGGCGCTATGGCCTTCGAGTGCACCATGTGTTCGCCCGTGCGGCGTCGGACGTTGTTGAAAGGCACGTACTCGCTTCGCGGGCCGACGGCGGTCGATGTCGGAACCGACGGCGCCGGGACCACAACCGGGGCCGACGTGGGAGC
>JAAETH010000274.1 GCA_024228575.1 Actinomycetes bacterium | reverse complement strand
CGACCGCCTCGAGCCGGGCGACATCCTCATCACGACCGCGACGACACCGTCCTACAACGCGGTGCTGCCGATTGTCGCGGGGCTCGTCGTCAGCGAGGGAGGCCCGAGCTGCCACGCGGCGATCGTGGCCAGGGAACTCGATCTGCCGGCGATCGTTGGAATGCAGGATGCGCTGAAGGCGATTCCCGATGGAGCGACGATCACCCTCGATCCCGTTCGGGCACGCGTATCGGTTCTCTAGGCAGGACAACACTCAACGACGACGGCAAAGGTGTCGCAAGCTCGTCGGTGGGCTGGAATCATGGCCCGTTGGCGAGGTGTCGTTTGTGGCCTCGTCGGGCTTCGCGTTTGGTCTGCCTTTGGTGACCTTCCTGGTGAAGTAGTCGCTGGCATCGGGACGGTCTCGGGTTTGGGTGAGCGACGCGATGCAGAGGACGTTGTTGGTGCGGCGGTTGCCTCCGAGGTCGAGGCGGTGTTTGACCGGTTCACCGGTTCCCTCGCCCGAGGAGAGCGCGACTACGCCGGTTCCACAAGAGCTGGGCAACTCGCAGGACCAGTTGGTCGGTCTAGATTCGCTTGAGTCAGTAGAGTTCGCAACGCACAATGCAAACGAGGTCTGCGTGGAGTCACTTGGGGTCCCGGTCCTGCTGGTTGATCTGTGTGATCAGGAACTGGCACGAGAGCTAGAAAGGCGCAACCTTGCGAGCCAAGGCTGATCGTCGGCTTTGGCTCCTTGGGGTCGTTGCTGTTGGTCTACTCGTAGGTCTGGTTGCTGGCGGGGCCTACGTCAGGCAGATGTGGAAACTCCAGGACGATACGGGCGCCGTTGCAGAGGCGATCGCCGGTGTCGAGGCCATCTCTGTGGATCGTGTCGAGTGGACTTGTGATGGCTACTCACTTGCGCTGATCGGCAGTGCAGGCGAGTCGCGCCTCGAAGTTCTTGATCGATTGGAAGTTGCGCTCACTGACCTGTCCTTCGAGCGAAACGGCTTGTATCGATTTGAGCGGGACCGGGATGACGCGTTCGATGCCGATTTGGTTCTTGTGTCTCCCGAACAGCAGGGTCAGCGCATAGATCTAGCCGTCACGGTCGCCGATGGCGACTCACTTCGCTGCCTGCCTGGATGGCTTGCCGGCGACCTGGATGTCTTGGGCGAGACGCCGCGCCGATGATGAACGCAATGATCCACGGATCTGTTGAATTGTCAGGGTCTTCAGAACTCACCGGGGTGTGATGGTGTCGAGGAGGTTCCAGTTGACGCCTCCAGCGTAGAGCAGGGCTCGGATCCGGTAGTTGGTGAAGGGCCGGAGAACCGATATTCACTTGATTCTCTCGATCAGGTTGTTTGTGGCTTCGGTTAGCCCGTTGGTGACGCGGGTCCGGTGCCAGGCTGTGATCTTGTCGTGCCAGCGGTGCAGGGGGCGGCCGAGCGACTGGTCTTCGGGCGGGCATGAATCGTCTTGGAGATCGATCGCGAGTTGGGCAGCGAACCGTTTGGCGAGGTCACGGTCGTCGATGTCGTCGATCGACCGGGTGGTCTCCATCTGAGAGCCGGCCCTGAGAGCCGGTCTTGCCCGGGTTTCACTATGGGTCACCGGCCTTGAGAAGCGCCGGCCTCGCGGCCCGTTCTGGGGTTTCAATCCGGCAATGGCGGCCAAGGCCCGCAAGTTGCTGCCGGCCACTATTCGAGGTTGGCATCTCAACCATCGCAGCGAAACAGACCTCGCTGGTGTGGCGTCGAGGATCAATCCTTGGGTGCGGTGATCGGTCGCGTGCTACGGGGCGTTTCAGCGCTCCGCGACCTACTTCGTGGCGCGCCTCATCGACGAGCATCGCCTCTGGTGGGCGATGCGCAAGTCCAAACGGTCTCACCGAAAGGCCGCCACGCACAGTTCTGCGGGAAAACCGAGGGGTGAGACCCCCTCGACCATTCACTTCGGTGACCTGGTTTTCGAGCTGGGGCTGGTTTCAGATGATCGTGGGGTCCAGCAGTTCGCGTCGGATCGATCCGATCCATCGTTCGATGAAGTGGCTGCCCCGGCCCCCGATCAGGACTCGGGTGTCAACGACCTGGCCGGTGTGGCGGTGACGCTGTCGTGGAACACTTGTCGCGTGGGCCCGTGGATGAAGAACAGCATGTAGCAGCGGCGGGGCAGCGCAGTGTCAACGGTGGAGAGGTCGCAGTCCACGGTGGCCTGGGAGTGGAGGAACAGGAACCAGGTGACGTCTGATCGGTGCGGATCGATGCCGCTGGTCTTGAGAATCTGCCACACAGTCGAGGGTGCGATGTAGCGGCCGATGGGCATTCCGGTCGGCGAGAGGGTCGCGCCCAGTGGTTGCTCACGCGTCGTCGGTGCCAACGCAGCAAGGTGTTCGGGGGTGACGATCCAGCCGGTTCGTTGTCGGCGGGAGAGCGCCGCCGCGATCGCTCCGAGCACGGTCCGGTCGATGTGGCGGTGGAGGTCCTTGGGTCGGCCGGAGCGCACGGAGAGGCGGGCCAGGCCAGCGATGAGGCGGTTGAGACTGCGAGACACGGCTTGTCAACATCAGCCGCGCTTCCCCTGATCAGCACCGATGGCCGGACATTCGGCCGCCACGGCGACGAAGCGCCAAGATCTTTCGATCACATGCCGGATCTCGCGCCCGCAGCGAGTCTTCGATTGTGAGGCGAGCCTCCGTTGTTTTCGAGCACTCGAGCAGGTGATGTCGTTCAACTGTCCTGGAGGGCAGTGGCAGCATCTGCATTTCTTGGCGCCTCTTGTTTCGGCGCGTCGCTCAGACGATTCCGAGTTTGCTTTGGGTGAGGACCCATTGGTAGGTGAGGAACCTCGATGGCTGGCCGGTTGCTTCGAGCGGGATGGGGTCGATGAGCCGCCGCCCGTAGTTCTTGACCAGGGTGACGCGGCCGTCGATCGTGAGGGCTTCCATGTCCTTGATGGCCTCGGCTACCCAGTCTTGGTGGACGAGGGCAGGATCGGCGTCGGCAACCCCTGTGAGCATGTCGAGGAGATTTGACCGATAGTCGCCGACGAGGAAGGGCTGAGTCAGGTGTCGTACAACCGGTTTGTCGAGGCTGGTCTTCTTGTAGAGCCGGCGGGGTCGCAGATAGTCGATGGCTTGTTCGAGGCAACGGTCGGCCTCGGGGGTTCGATGATCTGGGGGGATGGCGGCGAGGGTCCGAAATGCTCCGGCCACGCCGTGATAACACGAGACGGTTTCCCAGCAGCCGTAGTTGGCGGGTGCTCTGTAGGGCCATGTCTTGGTGCCGCCCGCTCGGGTGCTCTTGGTATCAAAGTGCTGATGGTCGATCAGCCATCGGATCGACGACTGCACGAGATCGGTCTGGAGCGCTCCCATCTTGATGAGGGCGGTGGTGACGACGCCGATGTAACACGGGAGCACTCCCGAACCGCCGCTGCTGTACGACAGGGCTCCCTTGCCCATGTGGCGGGCGGTCAAGTAGGCGATGGCGCGTTGCACCGGTTCGTCGTCGACGTCCAACCCGCAGCGCTCCATCAGTGCCAGCGCCGAGAACGTCGGTTGTGCGGTCGGCGTGCGCTGGTGAAAGGGAAAGCTTCCATCGTCGAGCTGGAGTCGAAGAACCTTCTGTAGGGGCTCCCAGTTCGAGATGTCCAACCGCAGATTCCGGAGGGTCCCAGATGACCCAGGTTTGGCGAGGAGGTCCCGAGCCGTGAGGTATCGAACGGGCGGGCATGCCGGTGATGACAACCAGTCGATCACTACCGGCCGTGTCTCAGCTCGCATAGGTGACACCAAACCATCAAGACCCGAGACCCCGCCAGTGCCCAAGGTCCTCCCATGTCGCGAGCAGGAACTCCAAACACCGCTCATGACCACGGACACCCACCCCTATTGACCGGCGTTGTGCACGGAGCTGGGCGCTCGACGTTCAGCACCAGGCTCTGTCGGACGGGCTCTCCCGTAGCCGCCGCGATCAACCGATGATCGGAACGGATCATCGCCCTCGCGAATGCCGATCTGCTCGCTCGACACAACCTCCAAGACGATGACGAGCGGCGTCTTGGTGTTCCTGCATCGCCCCGCTCTACACCAACTGATGGGACTCACCCGCTGGTGGCGTCTCACGATGATTTCGACTTCCTCGGATGGAGTGTGGAGGGAATTTGCGTCCTTGGGTGATGGGCCCCGTCATATGGAGTGAACATCCAATAGGGAGAAGCATCATCATGGCCATGACCGACACAATCCCAGGCAATGCAGGTACGACGGCTGCATCGACGAGGACAGTGGATATCGAGTTCCTCTACATCGACCTCGACACTTGTCGTCGCTGTGGTGGCACCGACAAGAGCCTCGATGAGGCCATCGCGCTGGCGCGTCCGACGCTGGCCGCAGCCGGCATTGGTCTCACGTTGACGAAGACGTTGATAGAGACCTCTGCTCAGGCAGCCGAGTATCAGCTGATGAGTTCACCGACCATTCGGATCGGTGGCGTCGATATTGCCGGCGAGTTGGTGGAGAGCAACTGTGGTGACTGTGGTGCGCTCAGTGCGTGTGGCGACAGCACCGATTGTCGGGTCTGGCAATACCGAGGCGCCGAGTACTCGGCAGCTCCGACGGGACTTGTCGTCGAAGCCGTGATGGCCGCCGCCGTCGGTGTCACCCCTGAGGCTGAGCCCTACCCGGGGCTGCCCGAGAACCTGGAACGTTTCTTTGATGGAAGTACATCTGCGGTCAACGACGAGTCAGACTGTGGCTGTGGACCAGATTGCTCCTGAAACGGAGATTGCCGACATCTGGAGCCAGGTCCAGGATCGGCTCCGAGCGTTCTTGGCTCGTAGGGTGCCGGTATCGGTCGATGTCGATGACTTGTTGCAAGAGATCTTCATCAAGATGTACCGGGCCCGTGACCGCCTCGATGAAATCGACCAGGTGGATGCGTGGCTCTACAGCATTGCTCGCAACGTGTTGATCGATCGCAGCCGTCTGGCGTGGTCCAGAAACGAAGTCGTCTCCGACGCCCCACCCGATCAGGATCCCGCGGGTCCTCGTTCGTTGAGTATCGATGACGAGTCTGGGTCGCGCCGCGAACTCGCTTCGTGCCTTCGCCCGATGTTGGCTGCCCTGCCCGAGGATCAGCGTGTGGCGCTCGAGCTGACCGATCTTGGTGACTTGACCCAACGTGAGGCAGCTGAGGCGGTCGGAGTGTCGGTGTCGGGTATGAAGTCGCGGGTCCAGCGCGGTCGCCGCGGGCTGCGAGCAGAACTCACCAGTTGCTGTCGCATCGAACTCGACCGCAGGGGTGGAATCATCGAACACCAACCGACTGCAGCCGACACGTCAGACGACTGCTGCCCCTCAGAGGATTGACTTGGCGGGTTGTGTGTTGATGGTGCCGGGGCGGTTGGGAAGTCTTTGATGCGAGCTGCCCCGCGAAGATCCCGATATTGACCAGCGGCTGGTCAAGCGGCGTTTCTGCGCTCGTGGATGAGACCGTCGCAGCGTCGGGTCCGGATCACCAGCGCGGGGCCGAGTGTGGTTTGCTCTCGCCCCAGGTCAGCGGCTATGGCAGGGTTTCGGGCAGCCACGCTTGCAGCAGTAGGTTGTGGCGATGAGCGGATCTGCGGGCTCGTGCTCAGGCGACGGTGGCGGTGGCGGTCATCGTGCTGGGAGAGGCCTACATGAGGTTGGAGGTGTGCGATGGCTGAGGATGTCACGACGGTGAAGGGCATCAATCATGTCGGGCTCTCCGTACACGACCTGGACCGAGCCGTGAGCTTCTACACATCGGTGATGCCGCTCGAACTCGCCGACCGGTGCACCATCGGCGGTGGTCCTGGGACTGTTGGCGTCGACAGGCTGCCGATCGAGCCCCACGATGTCGCGCTACTGAAGGGGCCCAACGCCTATCTCGAACTGCTCGAGGTCGGGCCGGCTCGGCCCGGCGAGACGACGCCGCTCGCTGTCGAGGGGCCCGGGCTGACACACGTCTGTTTCCAGTCGCCGCAGCACGCTCAGCTCTACTCGAGGTTCATCGAGCACGGCGCAACGCCCGTGAGCAGCGACGACGCGCCGATCGATCTCAATCGTGCCGGCGTCCGCTACGGCTACGCCCGCGATATCGACGGCATCATGTTCGAGGTCGAGCAGCTCGACGAACCACGGTTCGGCGACCCGATCTGGATCGCGCACGTGGCCCTCGTCAGCCCAGACATCGACCGACTCGTCGAGTTCTACGAGGATGTGCTGGGCGTCGCTCCATATGGGCGCGCGAACAAGGTGACCGGACCGCGGGTGGATCAGGTGACCGGTCTCGACGGCGCCCGAATCAGAGCCGCCTGGTTCAATGCCGGCAACATGGTGCTCGAGCTCTGGGAGTACATCGTCCCGGCAACGCCCGAGCCAACCGAACCGAGAGCGTTTGTGGCACCGGGCTACAACAGGTTCGTGTTCGAAGTCGCCGACTTCGACCGTGAGGTCGGGCGCCTCTCGGGCCACGGCGTGGAGTTCGTGACCGAACCGGTCGAGGTAGACGGGAGCCGCGAGATCTACGCCGAGGATCCCGATGGGAACCTCTTCGGTTTGCTTCAGTTGCCGGCCGACTCGGAGATGAGCCTGGATCGACTCGGGCGGATCGACTGGATGTGACGGTGCCTCGGAGGCGCCGGTTCAGGGTCTGTGCCGCGCCGCGGATCGGTCGGCTGCCTGAGCGATCAGCTCGT
>JAAETH010000273.1 GCA_024228575.1 Actinomycetes bacterium | reverse complement strand
TCGGGTGTTGGGTCTGGATCGGGTGTTGGGTCTGGATCGGGCGTGGGGTCTGGGTCCGGCGCGACGTCGGGAATTTCCACGGTCGTGAAGCCCTCGAAGTACACAAGTCCACCGGTGCGAACACCACCGGCATCCATGCCGTCCTGGCCCACGAGCAGCCCGCCATCGACGATGGTCAGTTCTCGCGCGCCTGTGAACGCCGTCGATCCCGGATTCCACGTCAGTGGAGTTCCGTCGTCGATGCTGAGGGCGGCGAGCTTGGTGCGCCAGGCCTCACCTCGGTTTTCCGAACCCGTGCAGGTGTCCCAGCCATTCTTGGGGCTCATCACCTCGAAGGGCCGCGGGCCACCCTCGATCTTGCAGAAGTGGCCTCCGACATACACAGCGGTGTCCCCGACGGCGACACCAAATGATGAGTCACCCAGGAAGTGGGTCCACAGCGGCGTCATTCGGGCCTCGCCAGTCGAGATCAGGACGGCATAGTCGGTGACCGTGGTCTTGCCGAACACAAACCCGATCTTCGATCCGTCGAGGCTGACCGCTGCGTCGGTCAGCCCATCGACTGGGAAGGGCAGCACAGAGCGATGATTGGTCAGCTTGGGTGCATCCGGATTCGAGATGTCGATCACAGCGCTCGGTCCGGTCACGACCCCATCGATTGTGGTCCACTTGCCGCCGAGGATCAGCCTGTCGCCGGCAGGATTTGTCGCCATCGCCCTGATTGCCCCAGGGAGGCCGGCGGTGACGTTGAGGTCGAAACTCTCGACAACGGTTCCCGTGTTCGCGTTCATGCGAACGAGGTTCGATATGGAGGCTCCGTTGATGGAGGTGAAGTCGCCACCCACGTAGAGGGCGTCGTCGACGAGGGCCAGGTCGGTCGCCCTGCCCCAGACGGCGCTGACCCTGAAGTTGGTGTCGACGGTGCAGGTGGCGAGGTCGATCTTCGCGACCTTGCTCTGGACGTGTTCGACGCCGCCATCGAATACGCGTGTGAATCGCCCGGCGGCAAAGACGGTATTGGGGGACTGGCCGCGGATGATCCTCAACACCCCGCCGTTGAACTGGATGTTGCGGCAGGCGAGCTGCCTTGTGTTCAGATTGATGGCGGCGAAGTAGGGCTGCTCGACGCGGGTTCCATCTGGCAGTTCGACGTTCTGAAAGTCGCCTCCGCCAACCAGGAAGTCATCGATGATCTGGGCCGCGAACACCTGGAACTCGCCCTCGTGGAGGATGACCGGAAGATCGTCGGCGGGTACGTCGGTAGCGATGGTCACCGACTCGGCTGCGGACGCGGGTCCTGCAAGGCCTACCAGGGCGGCCGCGGCTATAGCGAACATCAGTGCTGTCGAGAGCATCGACGGTACGAATCGCTTCGTGAACATTGACTCTCCAGTAAGCGGACTCGGAGGCGTTCTCCGGCCTGCGCGAGGGCGACAATAATCACGCTGCGTGGCATCTGTCAAAGAAATTACTCAAGGACACACATAGAGTGGTCGAAGAGGTGGAGTTGTCTAGTGCAGAACGGACCGCGTTCGATCGCCTAGGCGCGAAGCCGCGACGCCACCGATCAACCCGAGAGTGGTCCCGGAGGCGAACATCGCCAGCACGACTATCGGATCGAAGTCGGCATCGCCGGCGAACGCCAGCACGGCTCGAACGGCGGCCAACACGATGAGGCACGGCAGCGAAGCCAGCGCCCCGTGTAGGGCCGGCGTCTCTGGCCGCATGTGGCCTGAGACTGCGCCGCCGGCTGCGAAGGCGGCAAAGATGGCAATCGTGACGACCACCTGCCAACCGGACCCATCGGAGAGAGCCCGACCCGCGACCGCCGCAAGTGGCACCGCGAGCACGGTGACGACGAATGCGCCCCGGTAGATCGCCTCGGTGTCGATGTCGTAGCCGCGGATGCGGTGATGGGCTCCGATGCTCATGAGGACAACATACCGGCGGGGCCGGTCCGGTAGAACTCATCGAGCTGCGATCGCCTCGTCGTTTCGTCCCACCCGAGTTCGGCAGCGAGCAGATCCGCAACGGTGGGAGCGACCGATATCGCTTTCTTTGCGTCGACGAGGCCAATCCGCCAGCGGCGCGACACAACGTCGTCGATGGTTCGTGCCATCTCGTAGCGCGCGGCGTAGACGATCTCGCCCAGAAGAAACGGGGCATCGGCGAGAGCCGGGACCGCCAACTCGGGGTTTGAGCGAATCATCGCCTGGATGACTCGGGACTCGGTCCCGTAGCGATGCCAGAGTTGTGGTGCGGTCAGACCTCTGACCTCGTTGCGGTCGCCGCTCCCGATCAATCTCATGCGGCGGGTCCTGCTGGGCCGGATTGTTGTCTGGTAGCCCAGTTGGGTGATGGCGATATCGACCGCCTCGGCTGCGAGCCGGCGCGCTTGGGTGAGGTTGTCGGTGTGGGCTCTGATGCAGCCGTCGTCCCCGATCGTGGCTCCGCTGCGACCCAGTGGTCTGACAAGTGATCCGCGATCGGGCGAAAGGCCGAACCAGGCGCCGGTCAGATCGTTGAGTGTCAGACCGTGGTCGAGTGAGGCGCGAGCCCGCTCGAGCGCGGCTTGGGCCGTCGGACCGTCGACGATGGACCGAGGTGTCGTGTTCTTGCTCGAGGTGTCGCCGAGGTCGACGCCGAGCACGACGTGATCGAGCCAGGGCAGGATCGAGGTTGAGGCCGATACGAACGCTGCGTCGACGACGAGCAGATCGGCGGGAAATGCCAGATACAGGCGGGTGGCTTCTTGCCCGGTGCCTTGTGTTGGCCGGCCGGTGGTGTCGATCGTGGTGCGCGCCGCAATCGAGATGGTCTCGTGTTCGCCCGATCCCTCGGGTTCGGCGGTCAACACGGCGCCGACCGCTCGGCCGTTCGAATCGCGCCGGGTCTCGTTGACGCCGACTCGATTGGAGCATTGGGCTCCGAAGCGAAGCGCCGCTGTGCGGGCGAGCGCAAGGGTCAGCCTGGCGTCGTCGACGACGGCGCCCGAATACATAGAAGTTGGTGCGGAGGCGGCATCGGTAAGCGCAGGGATGCGGTCGAGTGCTCTGGCTCTGTCGAGGTTCCGCTCGAGGATGTGGCCGGCTCCTCCCGAACAGAAAGAGCCGATGAGTTCCGTTATCTCGCGCCTGGCTCTGGCGTGAGGTCGAGACGTTTCGATGATCGGCAGGTCCCAGAGCAGATGGCGTGCGGTGTGATTCAACACGGAGAGCTCGGACATCCGTTCCGTGGCACGGCGGTGGCCCGACCCGAGCTCGATGGCGCCCCACACGACCTTCGACGTGAACGACGAGAAGCCCGCCCCGAAGTCGCCCGCGTCGACCAGGGCGGTTGCGAGCCCGCGAGAGGCGGCGTCGAGCGCCACCCACGCGCCACAGAGCCCGCCACCGATGACGAGTACGTCGAAGGTCGCCGATGGCAGTCGATCCAGCGAACGGCCACGGTCGAAGGCGTCGGTCAGCATGTTGACGAGCATAGGTTCACGCGCTCGCGAGGACAGTTCGCGAATTCAAGGCTGGACATCGGGCTCAAGGCGCGGAAGACTCCATCGCTGCTGGCACCCTCATCCCCCGGGAGCGCTACCAACGTGAATTCACAGTGGCAGAGCCACGCCGCGTGCCAAGGGCTCGCGGCCGACATCTTCTACCCCACCTCCGACGAGGAATCGCTGGAGGCAAAATCCGTGTGCGGCGACTGCCCCGCGCAGCTCGCCTGTCTCGAACACGCCCTGCTGGTTCGCGAAAAGGACGGAGTCTGGGGTGGTGCTACCGAGCGAGAGCGAAGGCGGATCATTCGCCAGCGGCGGCGTGCTGCCGCAAAGCAGCGGGCACTGGCCGCGGCACCGGCTTAGGCTGCGGGCATGTCAACGGACAGCCATGACGTCGATCGCTGAACACGGCGGTTGGCCCACCATCCTCTCGGTGCTCGCACAAGGATCGGACCTGTCATCACAATCGGCCAGGGCCGCCCTCGGGAACATCCTCACCGGAGACGCAACCGATGCACAGATCGCTGCGTTCATCGTGGCGCTGAGGATGAAAGGCGAGAGCGTCGAGGAGATCTCGGGCCTGGTCGACGCCATGCTCGACAATGCGGCACCCCTCGAGTTGCCCGATGGAGCCATCGACATTGTTGGAACCGGTGGGACGGCCATGCGAAGGCGTGCGGCGCTGAGCGTCTCGACGATGTCGTGTTTTGTGACGGCGACGGCCGGAGCGATCGTGGCAAAACACGGAAATGTGGGCGCTTCGTCGACGAGTGGATCGTTCGACACCCTCAATGCTCTCGGCGTCACGACGGGCCTCGACGCCGCCGGAGTTCGCCGGTGTATCGACTCGACGGGCCTGGCGTTCATTCATGCAAAGAGCTTCCACCCGGCCATGCGATTCGCCGGTCCGGTGCGCTCTCAGCTCGGCATTCCGACGGTGTTCAACTTGCTCGGCCCGCTGTCGCACCCTGGCCGGGTCGACAAGCAGCTGGTCGGAGTGGGCGACCCGGCTGTCCAAGACCGTGTTGCGGCGACGTTTGCCACCAGAGGGGCACGACGTTCGTGGGTCGTGCACGGCAGTGGTCTCGACGAGCTGACTCTCGCAGGACCGACCCGCGTGGTCGAGGTTCGTGAAGGTGTCGTCGCGGGTGACTTCACGATCGACCCAGAATCGGTCGGCCTGGCCACGGTGGGAGAAGCCGACCTGGCCGGTGGTGGGCCCGAGGACAACGCACACATCGCAAGGGACATCTTCTCGGGCCACGAAGCCGGCCCGCGTCGCGACATCGTGGCGCTGAACAGCGGGGCCGCCCTGCTCGTTGCAGGTGTCGTCGACTCACTTGTCGACGGGGTTGAGATGGCGGTCGAGACCATCGCCTCGGGAGCGGTAGCCGACAAACTCGCGGCCGTCGCCGAAGTCTCGGCAGCCGCTGCGCCCTAGGCTTCGTGCCCATCGGGGCGAGATGTCATCGTTCGCGTTTGCCCTCGACCCCCTTGGCCGGAGCGAAGCGGGGGAGCAGGACAGCGGTCGACGACCACTCGCCCTCGAGCGAGACGATGCGCAGGGATGCGGCGTGAGAGTCGAGCCAGGACGAGATGCACTGCATCTCGTCTGCAGCGACGGCATCGACCACACGACAGGTCGTGTTGTCTTGTCGGGGCGCGTCGACCGCCGCCGAGATCGTGGTGGTGAACAGTTGAGCGGTACCGCTATTGGACCAGGAACGGGTCAGGCGTCCCCGGTCGATCTCGAGACCTCCGCGTCCCGGGACCTCGATGACCATGTGCCCAGCGCGTTCCAAACGTTCGAAGATCTGGCGATTCCGCAGCACAGAGGCCAGTGCAGCCGCACGATCTCTGACATCGGCGGCCTCTTCGAAGCGCTCGCGCAGTGCCAGGGCCTGCAACTTGTCGGCCAGACGTTGCAGCATTCGCTCGGGGCGTTCGGTGAGGTCGGCGACGACCTGGGTCGTGATGTTCGTGTACTCGATCTCGGGTGTGTAGCCCGTGCAAGGACAAGCGCTGGCTCCGACCTGGGCGGCAGCACACGGACCACAATCGGCACGTGTGCTCGGCCGGCTCGTGCAACGTCGAAGAAGGGTCACCGCGTGGATCGCGTCGACAGCGTCGGCTGCTGTGCGTCGTGACTTGATGGGACCGAGATACATGGCTCCGTCGTTCTTCGGCGTCGTCACTATCGACAACCGGGGGAAGCGCTCGTTGAGGGTCAGCTTGACGTAGACGTACTTCTTCGGGGCTTTTGCGACCCGGTTGAATCTGGGGCGGTGCTCCTGGATCAGCCGGATTTCTGTGATCTCGGGCTCGAGCGGCCCGGGGCATTCGACATGAGAGATGTGATCGGTTTCGCGAAGCAGCTGGGCAACCTTGCGACGGCGATCGCTCGAGAAGTACGACCGGACCCGCGTCCGCAGGTTGGTGGCCTTGCCCACGTAGAGGATGCGGCCGTCGCGATCGTGGAATAGGTAGACACCCTGACGCCTGGGCAGGTCGTCGGTGAGAACGAGCTTGTGAGCCTGCGGATGGGAGCCGATGCCAGGCAGGTTGAGCAGGTCGTCCAGCCCCAACACCCCGTAGAACGATGCACGTTCGATGAGGAAGTGCAGCAGATCTGCTGTCGCCAGTGCATCGTCGAGGGCTCGGTGAGTCGGCTGATGGTCGAGCCTGAGACGGTTGGCCAGGGTGCCGAGCTTCATATTCGGTACCTCGTCGACCAGAAGGCGCCTGGCGATGCCGAGAGTATCGACGACATGGTTGCTCAGCCGGTCGCGACCGGTCCGCTCGATGGCGTTGTTCAAGAATGCGGTGTCGAATCCGACATTGTGGCCGACCACAACTGAATCTCCGATGAACTCGAGAAGGCTCGGCAATATCTCGTCCACCCGCGGAGCCCGGACCACCATCGCCTGGGTGATACCCGTGAGAACCGTGATCTCTGCAGGGATACGGATGCCAGGGTTCACCATCGTTTGGAATGTTCCGAGTGGTTCGCCGCCGCGGATCTTCACCGCACCGATCTCGGTGATGCGATCGTCGACCCGGTTGCTGCCCGTCGTTTCGAGGTCGAGCACACAGAACGTGACCTCGTGCAGCGGACGCCCGAGGTCGTCGAACGATCGCTGCTGGGCCTGTGAGGGGCGCGAACGGTCGACCCGGTGAGTGACAAGGCGGTCGAGTACTGGTTGATCGAACAAGGCGGGGGAATCCACACTCGGGACCGTAGGGAGGGGGTGGGACGCGCAGTGTTTGGAGGATCGGGTTTGGGCTGAGACACTCGGTGTGTGAATCGCGACGATCTCCCGACAGAGGGTGGCGAAGGGTCAGGCGTACAATCGTTCACCGCCGAATTGGGGCGCGGACTGATCGATGAACTGCGCCCGGCGATCGAGACGGCTTTCCACGTTGCGCGCAGCGACGTCCGCAGCGGCACACCACAGGTCGAGCCGCCGACCGCACTGCGCAAGTTCCTGTCGTTCTCGCGGCTTCCTCCCAAGGCGCTCGACCTGGTTCGCGAGGCCGTCGACAGCGACGACCCCTTCCGCAAACGTGTAGTTGAGGTGACCGAGGCGCACGAGGTGGGTGAGTTGGGCTGGGCTTGGCTCGCCCGCCCGGAGGGCTGGGTCGACACACTGATGTCAGCTGAGGCTGCTGCCTTCAAGCGTCGGCGAAGTGCAGTGGCCGAGGTTCGTGAACGCGAACTGCAACGGCAGCTGCAGCGCCTGGAAGCCGACCACGACCGGCTCAGGGACGCCCTCGAGAGCGCCGATTTGTTGCGGGCCGAAATCGAGAATGCCCTTGACGAAACGAGACAGGACCTCGATCGAGCCGGATCCCACCTCGCCGAAACGGTCGACGAGCGGGATCAACTCAGATCGCGAGTCGCGGATCTGGACAGGCGGGCAACTCGGGCCGAACAAGGGCTTGGCAAGGAGCGGTTCAAGGTCAAGAAGCTCCAGCTGGAACTCGACGCAGCCATCGTCGCCGCAGGACAAGCCGTCGAGGCCGTCGGCTCGGTGCTCGAAGATGACGAGGAACCCAGCGACGACGCACCGGTCAAAGGAGCCGGCAACCCGCACGTGGGTTCGGACCCCGGAGGTGCAGCTGACGCTATCTCTGCCGCTGCCGAACTGACCGCTTCGCTGGCGATCGCGCTGCGCGATGCCGCCGAGCGGCTGCGCCCCGATCCCCGGGCGTCTTCGGGCGCGGCCGACGACACAGAAGCTGAGTCCGAGCCATGTGTGATGTCGATCGTCGCCAGGTCCGTCAAACCACGTCGCACCCCGCTGCGACGAGCGCGAGGTGTGCCCGATGACTCGATGGACGGTGTCGCTGACCTGATCGGTGTCCCGGGCATTCGTGTTGTTGTCGATGGATACAACGTCGCCAAGACCGGCTGGCCGGACCTTGGGCTCGAGTTCCAGCGCGAGCGGTTCTTGTCCAGCCTCGCTGCTCGCCTCGTCGCCTCGAAGACGATCGTGGATGTTGTCTTCGATGGATCCGACGTCGTCGCCCCGCCGGCGACGACGTCGCCCCAGGTGCGCGTCAGCTGGTCGCCAAAGAGTCGCATCGCAGACGACGTGATCATCGACATGGTCGAGGCCATCGCAGCTTCGGTGCCCGTACTCGTGGTGTCCAGCGACCACGACGTCCAGGACAGGGCTCGCAGCCTCGGGGCAAACATCGCCGGCAGTCCGGCGTTCTACCTCTGGTTGCGGTGAGGTGTTCGCCACCCGATGATGGTGGCGAGCCCGAGCACCCCGGCACGAACCCAGCCGCCGGCTTGACTGTCCTACCCCTCGCGTACCTTCAGACTCGAACTTCCCCCGCAGCCCGGAGGCCGCAAAATGTCAACTGGTTCGAGCAGCGATTCTGCCCCGCGCCGGCATCTCTCTCTTGTCATCGACTGCGACATCTGCATCGCCAGGCGAACCGATGCCTGCAACGACTGCATGGTCAGCTATCTGGTCAAACGACGAGAGGACGAGGCCGTCGTCATCGATCTCGCCGAGGCGAGGGCTCTCAGGACCCTCGGAGCCGGTGGTCTTGTGCCCCGGTTGAGGCATCGAGTCGAACAGCGACCCTCCACAATGGGGGAGTGAACCCGCCCACAACCTCAGAGCTGGCCGAGTTGGCAGCCTCGATCGGACTCGATGCGATCGGTCTCACCGACGCGTCCGAGTTCTCGACGGCGCGCAGGGTCATCGAGGAGCGCAAACACCGGGGACTCGATGGTGGGATGTGGTTCACCTACGGGCGCCCCGACCGTTCGACCGATCCGTCCAGGATCTTGCCAGAAGCTCGCAGCATCATCGTCGCCGCGATGGCATACGACCGAACGACACCAGAGCCGCCCGACGCGACAACGGTGGCAGCGGTCGGTCGGTTCGTCTGGGAGCCGTACTACGACCAACTCGCCGAAAAACTCGAGATGATCGCCGACCGACTCAGGAGTGGGGGAGCTCGGGCAGTGGTGGTGTTCGACGACAATCGCCTGGTCGACAGGGCCGCGGCCTACCGTGCGGGCCTGGGCTGGTTCGGCAAGAACACGATGTTGCTCATCGATGGCGCAGGAAGCTGGTTCGTGCTCGGTTCGGTCGTCACAGATGCCGAGCTCGAGCCCGAAGACGACCAGGTCGAGGATGGATGTGGTACCTGCGTGAGGTGTCAGATCGCATGCCCCACCGGAGCGCTCCAAACGGCAGGCGAGCTCGACGGGCGGCGCTGTCTCGCCTGGCTCCTGCAGTCCGATGGTGTGTTTCCGGCCGAACATCGCGAAGCCTTGGGGAACCACATCTACGGCTGTGACGATTGCCAGGTGGTGTGCCCACCCAACGTCAGGTTCACCCGATCGCGCCCCAACCCCGAGGGCGGACCAGCCGAGGCGGCATGGGTCGACGCCATTTCGATTCTCGCGGCATCCGATGATGAGCTGATGGACCGCTACGGCCGTTGGTACATCCCCCGAAGGCGCCCCGAGTACCTACGACGTAATGCGCTGGTCGTCTTGGGTAACGTCGGCGAGCCCGGCGACGAGCGGGTGGTGGCGGCAGTCGTCTTGGCGCTGTCTTCCGAACACCCGGTGGTGGTGGCCCATGCTGTGTGGTGCGCTCGTCGCTTCGGACGCGACGATCTCGTCGACAATCTCGACCCAACGATGGCAAACGAGGTGGTTGTCGCCGGCGAGCTGGAGCGGGCGGTTCCTCTTCGACGATAGCTCCTCGGCTTCGCGTATCCGCTGGCCCTCCTACCCGCAAGGTAGGGTCGACGAGTGGTTCGCCATCTGCTGGTCACCAACGACTATCCGCCAAAGGTCGGCGGAATTCAGGCCTATCTCTGGGAGCTCTGGCGGCGTCTTCCCGCCGAAGAGGTGACGGTACTGACGACGCCCTACAAGGGTTCTGCCGACTTCGACGCCGAACAGGCGTATCGCATCGACCGGGTCCGCGAGCCCGTGTTGTTGCCTCGCCCCGGTCTGGCACGCAAGATCGATGCGCTGGCGGACGAGGTCGGTGCCGAATTGGTCCTCATCGACCCGGCTCTTCCGCTCGGATGGGTCGGCCCGTACCTGAGGCACCCCTATGCCGTCGTGTTGCACGGAGCGGAGGTCACCGTGCCCGGCCGTCTCCCGGTCAGCCGCCATGCCCTTCGGCGAGTCTTGAACGGTGCTCGGTTCGTCGTCGGTGCAGGTCAGTATTCGATCGACGAGGCGGAACGGGCTGCGGGCACGGTACTGCCCTCGATACAGATTCCCCCAGGGGTTGATACGCAACGATTTGTTCCGCTCGATGACGATCGACGAGCGGAGGCCCGTCGGCGGTTCGGGGTTGCCGTCGACGCAAAGCTGGTCGTCGGCATCAGCAGGCTTGTGCCCCGAAAGGGATTTGACGTGCTGATCGACGCCGCGGCCAGGGTCGCGAAGACCCACCCCGAGCTGCAGGTGCTGATCGGCGGCGGTGGGCGCGACCGGGCACGTCTCGAGAAGAGGGCCGAGGCCATCGGTGCCCCCGTGCGCTTCTTGGGCCGTTTCGACGAGGATGACAAACCCCTCATCTACGGCATGGCCGATCTGTCGGCGATGTTGTGTCGCGTCAGGTGGCGTGGTCTCGAACAGGAGGGATTTGGCATCGTGTTTCTCGAGGCTGCCGCGGCTGGTGTTCCACAGATCGCCGGCAACAGTGGGGGAGCTGCCGAGGCGGTGATCGACGGAGTCACCGGCCTCGTGATCGACCGACCCAAGTCGGTCGACGATGTGGCGGGGGCACTCGACCGGATGCTCGGCGATCCGCAACAGTGTCGACAGATGGGAGTTGAGGCTCGACGTCGCGCGGTCGACGGGTTCTCGTACGACCTTCTCGCGGCCCGACTGTACGACGGGCTCGAAGCGGGCATGAGAGGCGAGATCGGTGTCTGACGCGACGATCCACTGGCCCCAAATGATGGGTTCGATGTGTGGTGATGGGAAACACGTCGCAACGGTGGCAGAATCAAGACGACGAAGTCGAGGAGGTAGTGCAGGTGCTTGACGAGGCAACAGAAACACGCATCATCAATGCATCGCCCACCCGCTGCTACGAGATAGCGACCGACTTCGGGTCATATTCTGAGTGGACGACCGATCTGAAGGACGCCGAGGTTGTCGAGACCGACGCCCAGGGCAGGGGTTCACTGGTTGCATACCGGGCCGCGGCGATGGGTCGCTCGGCGACGTACACCCTGCGGTATGACCACTCACAGGCACCTGGCTGTTTCTCGTGGGTGCAAGAGATGGGCGACATCACCCGACGGCTCGACGGTTCGTACACCTTTGTTGCCATCGACGGCGAGCCAGACCGTTGTGAGGTCACCTACAACCTCACCGTCGAATTGGCGGTGCCGTTGCCCGGCTTCGTCAAACGTCGCGCCGAGGGCCGCATCTTCCACACGGCCCTCGACGATCTTCAACGGCGAGCCGAAGCCGACTGAACTCGCCCTTCGAGTTCGCGGATTTGATGATCGAGTGACCAACACCGGGTTCACAGCCGGAATCGATGTCGGGGGCACGAAGTGCCTCGCCGTCATCATCGATCCCGACAACAACATCGTGGCCGAGAGCCGGGTGCCTACGCCGCGTGGTGCCACCGCCCTCATCGACATGGTAGAGGCCGTCGCCGTCGAGCTGATAGAGCTGTCCGGCGGGCTCGATGGCATCGGAGTGGGCGTGCCGGGCCAGATGGACCTGAGTGGACGGATGGCGTTTGCGCCAAACCTCGATCTCGGCGACCTGCCCATTCAGCAACTCCTCGAGGATCGGCTCGAGGTCGAAATCGTCATCGACAACGAGGCCAACTGCGCGGCTGCCGCCGAACTTCAGTTGGGGGTGGCCAGGGGTGTTTCCGATGCTGTGCTGATCACCCTCGGAACCGGCTTCGGCAATGCCATCATCGTCAACGGCGATGTCAGCCGGGGCGCGTTCGGAATGGCGGGCGAGCTCGGACACACCGTCGTCAACCCATCAGGGCCAGAGTGTGGCTGCGGCAACCGGGGTTGTCTCGAGTGTTACGCCAGCGGGTCGGGTCTTCAGTGGATGGCTCGCGAGGCCGTCGAGCGGGGTGAGACGACTCGACTGCTGGCCCTGGCCGGCGGCGACATCGAGAACGTCAGGGGTGAACACGTCACCCGTGCCGCACGCGACGGCGACAAGGCGGCGATAGGTGTCATCGATCGTTTCAGCTGGTGGCTTGCGCTGGGCCTCGCGAACGCGGTAGCCATTCTCGATCCCGAGATGGTGATCCTCGGCGGCGGCTTGGTCACGGACTGGGATCTGTTTGAAGGCCGGGTCCGTTCGCACTACGACAAGATGGTGCTCGCCGGCCCATATCGCCCCCCGTTGCGTATCGAACCCGTCGCCCTGGGCGAGCGTGCCGGCGCCCTGGGGGCCGCTCTCTCGGCGCGAGTACACAAGGGCTTCGCCAACTGAGGCCTCACCGGGGCTCGGTCCCGCTACTCTCCCAGCGGTGGAGTTTCGCCGCATCAACAATCTTCCGCCCTACGTGTTCACCATCATCGACTCCCTCAAGGTCGAGATGCGACGTGAGGGAGACGACGTCATCGACCTGGGTTTCGGCAATCCCGACCTTCCCTCACCCGAGTTGGCGGTCGAGAAGCTGGCCGAGGCGGCTCACAACTCGAGGAACCACCGCTACTCGGCCAGTCGGGGCATCCCCAAGCTGCGCAAGGCGCTGGCCGACCTCTACAAGCGCACATGGGACGTCGACCTCGACCCTGACACCGAGGTCATCAACACCATTGGGGCCAAGGAGGGTTTCTCACACCTGATGTGGGCCCTGTTGGGCGCCGGCGACGCCGTGTTGGTACCTGCACCGTCGTACCCGATCCATATCTTCGGTCCGTTGTTCACCGGTGCGAACGTGCGCGAGGTGCCGCTGACGACCGGCGAGGAGTTCTTCGACGCACTGGTCGATCGATTCGAGTACTCGTGGCCGCGCCCGAGGGTCATCGTGTTGTCGTTTCCGCACAACCCGACGACCACCTGCGTCGATCTCGACTTCATGCAGCGCATTGTCGACTTCGCCCGCGAGCACGAGGTTCTGCTCGTACACGACTTCGCATACGCCGACCTCGGCTACGACGGCTATCGGCCACCATCGATCCTGCAGGCCGAGGGGGCAAAAGAAGTTGCGGTCGAGTTCTATTCGCTCACCAAATCGTTCTCGATGGCCGGTTGGCGGGTGGCATTCATGGCCGGTAATCCCGAGGTGGTGGCTGCGCTTGCCAAGCTGAAGAGCTACCTCGACTATGGGACGTTCCAACCAATCCAGATCGCGTCGATCATCGCCATGAACGAGGCGCCGCAATATCCGTCGGAGATGCGCGAGATCTACCAATCGCGGCGCGACGCGCTGTGCAGTGGACTACATCGGATCGGCTGGGAGGTCGAACCTCCGAGGGGCACCATGTTCACCTGGGCCCCCATTCCCGAGCCGTATCGCGAGATGGGTTCGGTCGAGTTCGCCAAGAAGCTCGTTCGCGAAGCCAAGGTCGCAGTGTCGCCCGGTGTTGGCTTCGGCCCCGGCGGCGAGGGCAACGTTCGTTTCGCCCTCATCGAGAACGAACACCGCATCGGTCAGGCGATTTCGTCGTTGCGAACCTCGCTGACCGAGCTGGGCTGAGCTTCAGAACAGGGCACCCGCCGCAATCACAAGACCAGCGATTCCCGCCATGGAAGCGATGTTCGCATTCACGAGGCGGGGATAGATTGCGTCGACCCGTCCCTCCAGGTCGTGGAACCGCTCGGTGAATTCGATGCGCTGTTCCTGAAGCTCGCCGCGCACCTCATCGAGGTCGGAGCTCAGTTCGGTGCGGACTTGTTGGATGTCGGATTTGAGTTCGGCCTTCAGATCCTGGATGTCGACCTTCAACTCGGATCGGAAGTCGTGCAACTCCATGCGCAGATCGGTCCTGGCTATCTCGAGGTCTGTGCGGGTGGCCAGGTCGGCCCAGCCCGTCGGTGGTAGCAGTTCCATGAGGAGCTCGCTGGGTTGGTCGCCGATGGCCGCTGCGAGAGCATCGTGCAGCTGGCGGCGTTGTGCGTCGCTGATCATCATATTCCTCGGGTGTGTGTCCATGCCGAGGGGAAGCGAGACTCAACCTACTGAGGGGGTGGGCGGCCATGATGAGAATGGCTGCTGACGAGCGGCTCAGCCCGAGACTCGCCCAACCGCCGCAGTGTCTCGACGGCGATCTGGGTGCCCCTCCTTCTCACGCGTGAGAACTTGGAGCACCCAAATCGGGGAGAGGGCCTGACGGCACGGGTAGCATCGCCCCATGGCAGAGCTCCGTTCGAACACCAGCACCCAGGGTCGAAACATGGCTGGCGCCAGGGCGCTGTGGAGGGCCACCGGAATGGGCGAGGAGGACTTTGGCAAGCCGATCGTCGCCATCGCCAACTCGTTCACCCAGTTCGTTCCGGGCCATGTGCACTTGAAGGACCTGGGCCAGCTGATCGCCCGCGAGGTCGTGGCAGCGGGATCGGTGGCCAAGGAGTTCAACACCATCGCCGTCGACGACGGCATCGCCATGGGGCACAGCGGCATGCTCTACAGCCTGCCCAGCCGCGATCTCATCGCCGACTCTGTCGAGTACATGGTCGAGGCCCACAAGGCCGACGCCCTGGTGTGCCTGTCGAACTGCGACAAGATCACGCCGGGAATGCTGATGGCGGCAATGCGCCTGAACATCCCCACGGTGTTCGTGTCGGGTGGGCCCATGGAGGCGGGCAAGACCCGCCTGGCCGGCAACGAGGTGAAGGTCGACCTCATCTCGGCCATGCAGGCCGCCGGCGATCGTCGGGTGTCCGAGGACGACGTCGACGCCATAGAGCGCTCTGCCTGTCCGACGTGTGGTTCGTGCTCGGGCATGTTCACGGCCAACTCGATGAACTGCCTCACCGAGGCGCTCGGCCTGTCTCTTCCCGGCAACGGCACCATCGTCGCCACCCACGCCGATCGCGAGCGGTTGTTCCTCGAGGCGGGACGCACCATCGTCGACATCGCCAACCGGTACTACTTCGAGGACGACGAGTCGGTACTGCCCCGCAACATCGCTACCAAGGCCGCGTTCAACAACGCCATGGCTCTCGACATCGCCATGGGAGGCAGCACCAATACGGTGCTGCACATCCTCGCTGCCGCCGAGGAGGCCGAAGTCGGCTTCACGATGAACGACATCGATGCTCTGTCTCGGAAGGCACCGAACATCTGCAAGGTTGCTCCGTCGACCGACCAGTACCACGTCGAGGACGTGCACCGAGCCGGCGGCATTCTCGGCATTCTCGGCGAACTAGATCGGGGCGGGCTCATCGACACCTCGCTCCCGACCATCCACTCCGAGTCGCTGGCCTCGGCTCTCGAACGGTGGGACATCATGCGGTCGACGTGCACCGATGAGGCCAAGGACTTCTTCCTGGCCGGACCCGCGGGCATCGCGACCCAGACGGCATTCAGCCAGTTGACGCGGTGGCCGTCGCTCGATACAGACCGTGAGGATGGGTGCATCAGGTCGGTCGAGAACGCCTACTCCCAGGATGGCGGCCTCGCCGTCTTGTACGGAGACCTCGCCGAGGCCGGGTGCATCGTGAAGACCGCAGGTGTCGACGACTCGATCCTGACGTTCAGCGGGCCGGCCAAGGTGTTCGAGAGTCAGGAAGCAGCGATGGAAGGTGTGCTCGACGAGTCGCTCGTTCACTCTGGTGACGTGGTCATCGTGCGCTACGAGGGCCCGAAGGGTGGGCCCGGCATGCAGGAGATGTTGTACCCGACCACCTACATCAAGTCGCGTGGCCTGGGTGCCGAGTGTGCGCTCCTAACCGACGGGCGTTTCTCGGGCGGCACCGCCGGGCTGTCGATCGGGCACGTGTCACCCGAGGCTGCCGAAGGTGGACTGATCGGCCTGGTCGAGGATGGCGACATTATCGAGATCGACATACCCAACCGCACGATCAACCTGGCCGTCGACGACGCCGAGATCGAGCGCCGTCGCGCCGCTCAGGCCGACCGAGGTGCTGCGGCATGGACCCCGACCGACCGCGACCGCCCCGTGTCACAGGCGCTGCGGGCCTATGCCGCCATGACCACATCGGCCGCCAGGGGAGCGGTTCGCGATCTCAGCCAACTCGAGCGCTGACCCTCGGGAGCGAGCATCGGCGCAAAGGCCATGTGAACTCCGACTACGCCAGGTTGTTGAGCACGGTGTTGGGCGACACGCTGCCTCTCTGGTCAGCCAACTCGTTGGTCAGGAACCAACCGTTGAAGCGGCCCACCCAGAAGGCGTAGCCCTGTGGCTCGAGTTGATTCCTCAGCTCGGTGAACTCGGTCTCGGCCCAGTCCCGTTCCACGTTCCTGGCGATCAGGCTGACCGAGTGGAATTTCACGGTCGAATAGCCCCAGGCGCACCAGGCGCTGGCCCACTTGTTGAGCTGAGCGTTCATGGTGGCCGAGTGATCCAGCGCCTTGGTGTACCAGCCGTCGGTGTCCATGATGTACTCGATCGTGTGCTCGGCCGTATACGGGTAAGGATCCGGCAGACCGGCACATGTAGCACCGTCGCCCAGCCATTGCAGTTGCTCCACCCTGAAGATCGTGACGTCACCGCTCGTGGGAGGTGCAACGACGGTGACGGTGTGAGCGTTGATGTCGAACTCGTCGCCGTTCTGCGCAAGGACGATGACCGTGTAGGTGCCGGCCCGATCGTAGCTGTGGCCGACGAACGGGTCGAGGAATGCGGTTTCCTCGGTCTCGTCGGTGTAG
>JAAETH010000272.1 GCA_024228575.1 Actinomycetes bacterium | reverse complement strand
GTCGTCGGGCTGGTCTTCGACGAGGGTGAGCTGCTCTTGGGTACCGCCGTGCTCGCTGGTGTTGTTGTCTGGGGCGGCGGTGGCGGGGATGATGCCGTCGAGAATCATCGAAGCAAGAACGTCGGCTCCGCGTTGGGCGTGTGTGCGGCGTTTGGTGGGGTCGGTGATGGTGCGTATGTCGTGGTGATAGGCGGCGCTTTCGCGTCGGTCGTATTCGGCCTTGATGACGGCACCGGTGACGGGGTCGAACTGGGCGTTTATCCAGATCATGTTCTGGTCGTTGATGCCACACGAACCCCGCCGCGCCTTGCGCTGGCGTTTCAGCCGCTTGTCGGCGGAGTCTTGATCTGCGTCCTTGATGGCCTGGGTGACAGCGTCCTTCGTTTCGTCAGCGTTCTGGGCGTAGGCGTCTTGGAGCAGTAGGGCTTTCACGTCGGCGGGTAGGTCGGCCTTGGTGATCGCGTCTGCCTGCTCGGTGTTGATACGCCCCTCGGCCAAAGCCTCGGCTACCTCGGGGTGCAACTCGAGGCGTTTGGCGCGTTCGGCGGCTTCGCGTTGAGCCTTGCGCGACAGAGGCGGCGCCGAGTCCTCGTCATCGGCCCTCTCATCCTGCTGGCCGGTGCCGTCGGAGTCCTCGGCGTCGTTCCCGTCGGGATCGGGCTTGCCACGCTTGGCGGCCCGCCGTTCGGCCCTGTCGATCGCCGACAACAACAGGGCTTCGTGGCCGTCCATACGAGCCCGCACGAAACGCTGGCGACGCACCAACACGTCGAGCCTGTGTCGCTCCATATTGTCGAGTTCTTCTGCCCCGTAGAAGGGCACCACCATTTCCCTCACACACAGAACACTACCCGAACATACGTTCCGATACAAACGAAACCAAAGGAAAATCAAGAAAACTATCTGGTGGTGAATGGCGCCCCCAAGAAGCGAAGACGGCCCGTCACGCGGCGACCCCAAGGGCGCGGTAGCGTCTCGACAACGGAGGTGAGTCATGTCGTTTACTCCCGAGGTCATCGATAGCGACGCGAGCATGGTGCTGGCGGCTCTGTCCGATTCGCCGGACACCGAGTCGGTGGCCGAGTTCACTCCCGGTCCCGGAATCAGCCGGCTCGAGCTTCGGTTCGACATCGATCGGCTCCGCGATGCGCTCGCCGAGTGCCTCGACCGCGAGAGCTACGCGGGCTCGATGCAGTCACTTGGGTTCGGCGCCCTTGCGTTGACCCGACGTCCGGGACAGACCGAGTGGACCGAGAACGATCTGTCCGGTCGCTACTGGATTCGTGGCGACGAACGCTACATCGAGGAGCCGCGTGAGGATCTCGTCTCCGAAGCCTCGTTCAGCGAGTTCAACCCTGCGTTCGCGGGCACCTACTTCGAAGAGGTGCATCGCGAGCTGTGCAGACGGTTTCCGGTCGGTCGAATGCGAGTCCTGTCCAAGGCGGTGTTCAACACCAACTCGTGGCACCGCGATCCCGAGCCGAGGCTGCACATTCCGATCATGACGAACCCGGGCGCCCTATTTGTGGTGGACCGCTACGTCACCCACCTGCCCGCCGATGGGTCGGTGTACTTCACCGACACTCGCTGGTATCACACGGCGCTGAATGGGGGAGAGACCGAGCGGGTGCACATCGTTGCCGCTCTGGCCTACGACCAGATCACAAGTTGACGGCCGTCGACAGTTCCGAGAGCAGAAGCTCGAGTGAGGTTCCCTCGGCCACATCATCGACGAGGGTCTCGATTTTGGCGGCTCGCTGACTTCCCAGTGCTGGGGTCGAATAGGTGGCGAACTTCCTGCGCATCTTGGCGTCTGACAATGACGACTCGGGCTCACCTTGTGGTTCGTGATCGCTCGATGCCAACCGTTCCCCACCGGCCAGTTCGACGACGACCCGCGCATACCGTCTGGCGGGGAACGCGCGATTGTGCTCGTCGTCCTCGATCATCTCGATAGCCGCGGCGAGACGACGAATTGCCGGATCGGCCAAGGCGGAGTCGCCGACCTCGGCGCCTCCCAACCGGCCGCGGACAACTGCGGCAGCCACTGGGAACGGGAGGCTGTACTGGGCCTGTTCGGTGGTCGTCGGCAATGCTGTCGCGAGACGACAGGCCTCGTGGAAGGTGTGAACTTCGATGCGGAGCACCGAGTCGGCTCTGACGTCGTGTTCCGCGACAATGGCCAGGGCAGCCTCGACGGCAGGTTGTGCCCAGCGACAGACCGGGTACGGCTTGAAGTACTGATCCTCGATGATCCATCGGCTGCCGAGGTCGTCCCAGACGTTGGCTACTTCTGGGCTGCTGATCGTCACGGCCGGGGCTCCGGTGAAGCCGTCGGCCGCCAGATAGGCCGCGCTCACCCCGGCCATCGCCCCCCATCCCGATCCGTCCTTGAGCATCGTCGGGTGGTCGATGACGCGCATCATCTGGCTGCGTGGACCGTGGTATTCGCCGATTCCCATCGCCTCGAAGGTCGTCTGGCGGTCGAGGCCGAGCAAGCGGGCACCCAGCGCCGCCGCTCCTACCGCTCCCCACGCTCCCGAGGTGTGATAGTCCGGCACCGATGTATGGAGGGCGATGCCTGCACGTGTCGCGAACTCGTAGCCGACAACCAGCGAGGTCAGGAACCCACGCGAATCGGTCAGTCCCTCTGCGTTGGTGAAGGCCAGGAGGGCGGGCAGCTGGTGGGCACCGGTGTGACCCTTGGTGAGGCGATGGCCGTCGTGAGCGTCGATGGCATCGATGGTCATACCCGCTGCCAGAGCCGCCCCGGCTGGGCTTGCGACGCGGCCATCGAACAGGAGTGGTGCCTCTACCGCACCCGGTCCGAAGTGGGCGGCGGCGTGGTCGTTGATGATCCTCGACAACTCGGTTGCGCGACCCGCCGCGGCAACACCGATCAGGTCCAGCAAGCAGCGTCGACCCCACGCCATTGCCGAAGCTGGGATATCGGCCGCCTTCGTGTCATGGACGAAGTCGATGATCTGGTCTGTCCGGTGCACAGTCGCACCGTAGCCAAGGTGGCGTACTCGCGCGGGAGGAACGAGGCGACGATGATTCAATGTGGATGTGGGGCTGGAGGTGTAGGTGCGAACAACTTGGCACACTGCCGCGATCATGACGATCGCCGTGGCGTGTTCGTCGAACGCCTCCAGTGAGGTCGTCGTCGTTCCGGTTTCGTCAGAATCGGCAGCGATGTCCACGACAGCTCCGTCGACGACCTCGCTGCCCTCGGCGACCGGGGCATCCTCGTCGACAGCGCTTCAGCCGCCAACCTCTCCCACGCCAGATCCAAACGTTCTGCGGTCGTTCGAGATGGTCTTCACGGGTGATGTCATTCTCCACAACAGGGTGAACCGATTGGGCGCCGAGCTGGCGATCGATGATGAGACCCGGTCGTGGGACTTCCGACCGATGCTCGAGCCAATTCGCCATCTTGTGTCCAACGCCGATTGGGCGGTTTGCCAGCTGGAGACCACGTTGTCGGCCGACGGCACCCGTCTCTCGGGCTTCCCAAGATTCAGGGGGCCGGGCCAGATTGCCGACGATCTTGCAGATGTCGGCTACGACGCTTGTACAACGGCGAACAACCACACACTCGACTTCGGAGTTGATGGGGTTGTCGAGACCCTCGACGTGCTCGAAGCCAGCGGGCTTCATGCCACGGGCTCAGCACGGTCCGAGGCCGAGAAGGTGGAGCGGGTCTGGCTCGATCTGGGCGGGGTCAAGGTGGCGCACCACGCGTATGCCTACGGGTTCAACGGGTGGCGCATCCCGCCCGACGCACCGTGGACATCCAACACCATCGACGAGGAGACCATCCTGGCCGACGCCGCTGGGTCGAAGGCAGCGGGTGCCGAGTATGTGGTCGTCTCGCTTCACTGGGGATCCGAGGACTACCAGCCGTTGACCTCGCAGCAGAGTCAGCTGGGCCCGGCCCTGATCGCATCGCCGGACATCGATGCGATCGTCGGCCATCACGCCCACGTTGTTCAACGCATCGACCTGATCGAAGGCGAGTGGCTGGTGTACGGGATCGGGAACCTGCTTTCCAATCAGCCGTGGACCAACACGCGCGACGAGTTGCTGGTTCGCCTCACCGTGACCGAGGTGGAGGGAGGGGGTTTCGATTCGTCGCTCGAGCTGGTTCCCCTGTACGTCGACTGGGCCACGCTCACCGTGTTCCCGACGGATCCACTTCTGCGCCCCGACGACATCAGCACAGGGCTGGCCGCCGAGTTCGACGCCAGCAGACGACGGCTCCGGTCGGTGCTCGAGGCGGGAAGTGCCTGGGGATCATTCGACTGGGCTGAGGGCTGAGCGCGGGATCGAGGTGGTCAACCCGGTGTGGCGGTACCGTTGCCGGTGGTGGGTTCCTACTTCTCCTTCGCAAAGCACGGGCGCCGGGCCGACGGGCATGTTGCCATCTCCGATCGGTTCAGGGCCAACCACCCGTTCCTCGGTGAACCTCTCGTTGCGGAGTGCTTGCAGGTCTCGGGGGTGGTGCTCGTCGACTCGAACGAGAGCGACGATCCGCTGTTGCAGAGGACTCCGAAACGGTTGAACCTCGCTCTCGGCAGACCGAATGTCGAGATCCTGTTCTCACCGCCCGTGTGGCTTGTCGGGGTCAAGACCGGGAATGGTGGTCCGCTCGGTGTCAGTTCCAAGGAACGAAGGAACGGCGTCTCGGTCGACGTAGTCGCTGTCTCGGTTGGCAACCCCGAAGGCCTGGTCGAGGCGCTTCATGCCCTGGGTGCCACGAGGTATCCGACGGTCGGCCAAATGCTGCTGGCTGAAATCGGTCCGATCGACCCCGCCCTTGCCGACGCAAGTCTCCGCAAACGCACCCGAACCCGTCGCTTGTTCACCCTGATCATGGGCATGCTCGGGTTGGTGCTCCCGGCGGGCCTTGTCGTGATGAACGGCACGCTCGATTCGCAGATTGGTGGATCGACCGTGGCTGCGCTGGTCGCAGCGACCGTGGCTGTGACAGTGGGGATCGGCCTTCTCTTGAATGGCAGGATCAGCAAGGTCCTCGACCGCCCGGCTGGTCGCCTCATCGGTCCCGCTGTGTTGCTCGGGTTCTGGATCGTTGTGCCGGCGGCGATGGATGTGGACCGAACCCTCGGCCACGCCGTGTTCGCATCATTGGCCGGCGTGGCCGAGGGTTCCTGGCTATGGCCCTGGCCGTAGGGCCACGCGCTTCTCGAATCCGGCCGAGGTCGCAATTCTGAGAACTCGCACGGCCTCATCGGATTGAATGGGTGGATCATGCTCATCTCGATCACCTCGACCACACCCGACGCCACCGACCTCGGCTATCTGTTGCACAAGCACCCTGACCGGGTGCGTTCCGTCGACGTCGGGTTCGGCAAGGCCCACGTCTTCTATCCCGAAGCCACTCCAGATCGATGCACGGCAACACTCCTGGTCGAGGTCGACCCGATCTCGTTGAGCCGCAGGAGGAAGGGATCTCAAACACAGAGCCTCGAGCCCTACGTGAACGATCGGCCCTACGCGGCATCGTCGATGCTGAGCGTTGCCCTCGGTCGCCTGTTCGGGTCTGCGATGGCCGGGAGCTGCGAGGCGCGACCCGAACTGGTCGACACCGCTCTCGACCTCGAGATCGAGGTGCCCGTCGTCGCTGCGACGGGAGGAGAGGAAGTCCTGCGTCGGCTCTTCGAGCCGCTCGGCTACGAGGTCGGCTGTTCGGCTCTCGTCCTCGATGACCAGTTCCCCGATTGGGGCGACAGCCGGTATCTGGCGGTTCACTTGTCCGGAAGTGTTCCCATCCAGTCGGCACTGCAGCATCTCTTCGTCCTTCTTCCGGTTCTCGACGGCCGCAAGCACTATTGGGTCGGGCCCGACGAGATTGACAAGCTGCTCCGTCGAGGCGGTGACTGGCTCCGATCCCATCCCGACCACGAGTTCATTACGCGGCGCTACCTGCGCTTCGGCGGTCTCGCTCGCGAGGCGCTCGCCCGATTGTCCGACGGCATCGACGACTCCGACAGGGTCGATGAAGCCCAGGATGTGGCAGAGGCCGAGGTCGAAAGGCCATTGAGCCTCAACGAGCAGCGAACTCTCGCTGTTCTGGCTGCCGTAGAACGTGCGGGTGGAGGCAGGGTCGCCGACCTGGGATGTGGGGAAGGCAGGCTTCTTCAGCGCTTGCTGGACCAGAGCTTCGTCTCTGCACTGCTCGGCATCGATGTCTCGATCGGCGCGCTCGAGCGAGCAGAGCGGCGCCTTCGTCTGGGCCAGATGTCCGAGCGTCGGCGCGACAAGCTCGAGCTCGCCCAAGGCGCCCTCACGTACGCCGACGATCGCTTGGTCGGAGTGGATGTTGCGACGGTGGTCGAGGTGATCGAGCACATCGACCCAGAGCGTCTCGACGTGTTCGCACGTGTCCTGTTCGGCCGGTCAGCACCGGCAACCGTCATCGTCACTACGCCGAACAGTGAGTACAACGTTCACTTCGAACGGCTGACCCCGTCGCGCCTGCGGCACGGAGACCATCGGTTCGAATGGACGCGAAGCGAGTTTCAGAACTGGGCCGTCGAGGTTTCTGAGCAGTACGGCTATTCGGCCGACTTCCTGGCCATCGGCCCCGACGATCCCGAGACTGGGCCCCCGACCCAGATGGTCGTCTTCCGACGAGCGGAGATGGCATTGTGAGCGGGTCAAGGCGCACCATCGAGGTGCCGGAGGTCGGCTTGATCGTGCTCTGCGGGGCTTCCGGTTCTGGGAAGTCGACATTTGCGCGCGCCCACTTCGCCGAGACTGAGGTGGTCTCGAGCGATCGGTGCCGCGCCCTTGTCGGAGACGATGAGAACGACCAGTCGGTCACGGCTCAGGCATTCTCGCTGTTGCACGACATCGTCGACAAGCGACTGGAACTCGGCCGGATGACTGTGGTCGACGCAACCAACGTGAAGGCCGAGGACCGCAGGCCGCTCGTCGAGCTGGCGCGGAAGTGGGACGTGTTGGCCTCGGTGGTCGTCCTCGATCTCCCGGTCGACGTGTGTATGCAGCGGAACTCTCAGCGCGAGGACCGCACGACTCCCGAGCACGCGATTCGCCGTCAGCACAAGGTGCTGCGCCGCACGGCAAGGCGGCTTCGCAAGGAGCGATTCAGCAGAGTCCATACCTTCGCTTCGGTTGCCGAGGTCGAGGCGGCCGAGGTCGTGCGCACCCGGCTGTGGACCGATCGCCGTGACGATGTCGGCCCCTTCGACATCATCGGCGACGTGCATGGGTGTAGTGCCGAGCTCGTCAGGCTCTTGGGCGAGCTCGGCTACGACACGACAACGACACCAATTGCCCATCCGGACGGGCGTCGGGTGGTCTTCCTCGGCGACCTCGTCGATCGAGGACCTGGGGTCGCCGAGGTTCTCGACGTCGCCATGTCCATGGTCCAGGCGGGGACGGCGTTGTGCATTCTCGGCAACCACGAGAACAAGCTCGGCCGCGCTCTGGCCGGCCGAAACGTTCAGGTGAGCCACGGCCTTGGCGAGTCGCTCGCCCAGCTCGAGGTGCGTACACCCGAGTATCGCGACCAGGTGGCCGGCTTCATCGACGGGCTCGTCAGTCACTACTTGCTCGACGGGGGGCGTCTCGTCGTTGCACACGCGGGCCTGCCCGAGCGCTACCACGGGCGGGCCTCGGGTCGGGTGCGAAGCATCGCCCTGTACGGCGACACCGATGGCGAGACCGACGAGTACGGGCTTCCGGTGCGGTATCCGTGGGCGGACGACTATCGAGGCAAGGCGGCGGTGGTCTACGGACACACCCCGGTTCCGACCGCGGGTTGGCTCAACAACACGATCTGCCTCGACACCGGTGCCGTCTTCGGCGGCGAGATGACCGCATTGCGTTGGCCAGAGCGAGAACTCGTCTCCGTGCCCGCCGAGCGGGAGTACTACGAGCCGTTGCGCCCCCTGGTCGAGGAGACGGCAGCGTCCCGACCGCCGCTGTTGCTCGACGTGGCCGACGTGTTGGGGAAGCACTATGTCGAGACCGGCCTGGCCGGCCGCCTGACGATCGAGGCCGAACGATCTTCCGCGGCGCTCGAGGTCATGAGCCGATTCGCCACCGATCCGCGCTGGCTCGTCCACCTTCCTCCGACGATGGCTCCGGTCGCGACGAGTAAGCGGCCGGACTACCTCGAACATCCAGACGAGGCCTTCGGCTACTTCGCCAAGGCGGGGGTTGTCGACGTTGTGTGCGAGGAGAAGCACATGGGCTCGCGCGCGGTGTTGATATTCGCCAGAACACCGGACGCAGCGCACGAACGCTTCGGAATCTCCAACGATGCCGCCGGTGTCATCGTGACCCGCACCGGGCGGCCGTTCTTCGCAGACGACACCATCACGGCCAAGCTGCTCGACCGCTTTCGGCGGGCCGTCGACGTGGCCGGGCTGTGGGGAAACCTGTCGACAGACTGGCTCGTCGTCGATGCAGAGCTTCTGCCCTGGTCGGCCAAGGCTGCCGCGCTACTGCAGCGTCAGTACGCCGCGACCGGTGCGGCGGCCGGCTCTATGCTCGATGCCGCGGGCATCACTCTGGCCAACGCGGCACAACGAGGCGTCGATGTGGGCGACATTCGTGCTCGAACGGAGGCAAGGACCGGTCACGTCGCCTCGTACGTCGATGCCTACCGTCGATACTGCTGGGCGACCGATGGTGCAGAAGGAATCGAGATAGCGCCCTTCCAGATCCTTGCCGCCGAGGGTGAGGTGCTGGCCCGAAGAGCCCATCGCTGGCACCTGGACACCGTCGACTCTCTGATCGAACACGATTCCGCACTCCTGCGCCGGACCGAGAGACGCCACGTGTGCCTCACCGACGAGACACAGGTAGCCGAGGCGATCGAATGGTGGGAGGCATCGACCGCGGCCGGGGCTGAGGGAATGGTGGTCAAGCCCGCGGAAACGATCGTCGAGGGCGCCAAGGGCTTGGTGCTTCCAGGCGTCAAGTGCCGAGGGCGCGAGTACCTTCGCATCATCTACGGGCCCGAGTACCTCGAGCCTGCAAACCTCGATCGCCTCAGGGAACGGTCACTTGGCCGCAAGGCATCGCTCGCCAGGCGCGAGTTCGCTCTCGGGATCGAAGCCCTCGATCGTTTCGTGGCAAGAGAGCATCTGTTCCGCACACACGAGTGTGTGTTCGGAGTGCTCGCCCTCGAGAGCGAACCGGTCGATCCGCGGCTGTAGCCCTGGCTCATCTGTGGGTCTGGTCCGCTACCTCGCCGGGTCGGGGTCCTTCGTCGCGCCGGCGAGGTTCAGGTACAGCTTCGCCAGTTCGGCGGGAAGCGACTCGACCTCATCGATCACGAGGTAGCGGTTGTCTGGAAACATGAGCCGTAGGTAGTCGTGGCCGGCAGGGTCGATCGTGACACAGAACGTGTCGACCCCCGATTCGGTGGCCTCACCTATCGCTCTGGCTGTGTCGTGCACTCCGTACGACCGGTCGCGACGGTCCGGGCCGTAGTCCGAGTCCTGGGGGTAGCCGTCGGAGATCACGATCAGGAGCTTCGTCCGCGCTTCACATGCCGCCAGCTTCCTCGCAGCGTGGCGGATGGCCGGCCCCATACGCGTATAGCTGATCGGTTCCATCGCCGCGAGAGAAGCCCAGGTTGTGGGAGAAGGCCTGTCATCGAGCTCCTTGCTGATGTGGAACTCGACATCGTGGCGGCTCTGGCCCGAGAAGCCGTAGACGGCGTGCCGATCTCCCAGCTGCTCGAGGGCATCACACATCAGCGCGACGGAATCCTTGGCGACGTCGATTACCCGGCGAACGGGTGGCTGGTCTCGATCGACCGGATCCTGGGCAAGCAGTTGCTCCCACGGGTCGTCGTCATCGTCCCAGACCGCGGCGGGTATCGGTTCGGGTTCTTCGGCCGGTGAGCTGGTCGAGGCGCTGAGGTCGACCAGGAATGCGGTTGCGACCTCTCTGGCCGTGCGGTCTCGGCGGATGTTCAGACGGTCGTCGATCATCACCCCTGACCGGCGATCGACGATGGCCTCGATGACTGCATCAAGATCGAGTTCGTCGCCGTCGTCGCGGCGGTAGACCCGCATTCGGTCCTCGGGCCGCAGCATCGCGAACTGACGACGGATGCGACTTCCCAATTCGGCGTATCGGCGTCTGACATCGCCGATGAAGTCGTGGCGGTCTCCTTCCAGGCGGCGCTCGACCACCCGACACCACGACCGTTCGTAGGTTCGGTCGAGGTAGTTCCACTCGTCATACATGAACGTCCGCGTATCGGCCCCGATGCCGCGAAGGTCGGACCTGGTCCGAGCTTGTGACTGAGGGCTGCTCGGGGTCTCCAGCTGCTCGACTTCCTGGGCCAGTGGAATTGGTCCGGCTTGGGTCGAACCGTCGAGGTCGCTGTCGATCCGGTCGGCTTCCACGTCGGCGTCGAGGGGAGGAGTTGTGCTGAATCCCTCGATGCTGGACTGTTCGAGGTCCTGGCCATCGTCCTCGTCGGGCTCGTCGGTGTGCTCTCGAGATGTGTCGCCGGTTCGAGCCAGGCTCGGTGGGGCGAGTCGTTCGGCAATGGCAACTGCAACCCGTGCACTGTCGTCGAGAGTCGCTCCGACCAGCTCGAGATCGTCCGTGAGGTCGCAGAGCCAGTCGATCGACGGACCGTCGACATATGGGCAATGGCCGGCCAGTTCGGAACGGGTCCCGCCAATGGAACGAAGGTGGAGCGCCTCGACGAGACCGGCGCGTGAGGGGTTGTAGTGCTCGTCCGCGTTCCGAGCCGAGCGCGCGATTTCGAGGGCATGATCGAGGTCGTCTCGCGCGCCCGGGTATCGGCGTCGTGTGGCCGATGCGATACGGAGGTGCTCGAGCAGCACGACCAGCCCGAAGGCAAGATCGGGTCGTGCCGAACCGGCGATTACCGGATGACGCTCGAGTGCTGTGGGTTCGGGCGTGGTCGGGTTCGGCCCGAAGGTTCCGAACTCGACCAAGGCAAGCTGGTGCAGGACCTGGACCCGATACAGCCTGCGTTGGGCGGCCTCGGGCTCGGGTAGGGGCGATACCGCAGCCAGCTCGACCACGCTCGGATCGGGGAGGCCAAGGCTCCACGGCCAGCCGAACCGGTCATCGCTCAGCGCCTCGACACGAACAACGTGGCCGGCCAGACCTTCAGCGAACAAGCCGAGCGAACGCTGAACGTCGGTCAGCCGTAGCGTCATCGACCGGGCTGCGTGTTTGCAGCGATGCCGCTGTCTGGCTCCTCTGAGGCATTCACGGAAACACGACGTCGACGATGTCGGCGACGGCTTGCTGAACATCGCCATCGTCGCTGATTGCGTGAACGATCGCCGGTTCGCACGCCCGGCGCGGTTCGATGCCGCCAGCGATCAACTTGCCCGCGTAGACGAGGAGCCGTGTGCTGACTCCTTCCTCGAATCCGTGTTCGCGAAGATTGCGGGTCTTGGCCCCGATGTCGGCCAGGCGTGCGGCGGTGTCGGCGTCGGTGCCCGACTCGGCGACGATGATCTGAGCCTCGGCCCCGGGAGAGGGGTAGTCGAACTCGAGGCTGACGAACCGTTGGCGGGTCGAGGGCTTCAGGTCCTTGACGATGCTCTGGTAGCCGGGGTTGTACGAGATGACCAGAAGGAAGTCGGGATGGGCTTCGAGCATCTCTGC
>JAAETH010000271.1 GCA_024228575.1 Actinomycetes bacterium | reverse complement strand
GCCAACATGGCAACCGCAACCCGATTCAGCTTCGAACCCCACATGATCGGCGACTACGTCAACGGCTTCGCTCCGATGGCCGACGCCAAGGTCAAGGTCGCCCTCGCCGCCGCAACATCGGCCGCGGTACCCGGCGCCTTCGCGCCGATCGAACTGAAGGACGTGTCACTACCGTGCCGGGGCGTCGACACCGTGAGCCTGCTCGACGGCGGCGCCTACGACAACACCGGCATCGAGGTCCTCAACAGCCGAGAACTCGATGACGTGCGCACGATCTGCCTGGCCGCCGGAGGCATCTTCAAAGTCGGCGGATACATGAAGGCGCCGGTCATCCGAGACCTGAAACAGGCGAACTCGGTACTGTACCGACAGAGCCGTGCCCTGCGTACCCGCGACATGGTGCAGCGGTTCAAAGACCCGAATTCGAATCGTCGCGGCTCTGTCTTCAAGCTCAACACCTCACGGGACGACGTCGAGGAACCGCTGAAGCGACGCAAGGATCAGGAGGCACTCGATCGGGTCGCAGCCTTCGTGGCGGCCTATCAGGACATCAATGAATACAAGGGCGAAGAGCTCGCCTTCGTCCCGACCTCTTTCGACAAGTTCGAAGAGGGACTCTCGCGACGGTTGATCTACAAGGCCTGGTGGACCACGGGCCTCACGATGGTGGCGTTCAACGACGACTTGCCGGGTCCGAGCGCCGGAACCACCCCGCCACCAGTCTGACCTGTGTCGGGAGGCGATCCCGATGCCCCGGTGGCGAGGGAGGCCGTCGACCAACGCGAGAACGGGCGCGCCACTCGCAGGAATGGAACTGACGGGCCAGAATCTTGCCATGACCCTTCGAATTCGCCAGATTGCCTTCGTCGCTGCTGACCTCGAGCCCGTTGTCGATGAACTGTGTCAGATCCTCGGTACCAATGTGTGCTTGCGCGATCCTGGGATCGCCGAATTCGGCCTCCACAACGCACTGATGTCGGTCGGGGACACCTTCTTGGAGGTCGTGTCACCGATTGCCGAGAACACCACCGCCGGTCGGTATCTGGAGCGCAGGGGCGGCGACGGCGGCTACATGGTTCTGTTCCAGGTACCCGACCAGGCCGAGGCCAGAGCCAGGATTGCCGAGCAGGGGCTACGTGTCGTGTGGCAGGCGGACTTCGACGACATCAGCGGCACCCACATCCATCCCGCCGACGTGCCCGGCGCCATCGTGTCGCTCGATCAGTCGATCCCACCCGAGAGCTGGCGTTGGGCCGGATCGGACTGGTCGGCCGAGACCTCTACGGCTGCAGACCTGATCGCCGGGGTGTCGATCCAGAGCCACCGACCTGACGAGCTGGCGCCGATCTGGTCCAACATGCTCGGGCTCGAACCGTCGGGCCGACGCATCGAAGTCAACGCCGATCAGCACATCGAGTTCGTGGACATCACCGACGACCGTCCCGAAGGGATCTCCACGATGGACGTGCGCAGCCCCGACGAGGGCCGCCGCGGCACTTCTTCGGTAGCCGGAGGAGTCACCATCCGCTTCGTCTGACGGGGCTCCCCCATCCGGCATCTGGCGTCGTCCTGCGGCAACCAGCACCGCCAGGCCCCTGTCCATCAGGGTGGCAACTGGCGACCGGCCAATCCGCTCGCTACCGCTCGATGCCGCTCCAGAGTGCCAGGTGCCAACAGCAAGTCACTAGCGACGCGACACCCTTACCGTTCAACTCCGTGCATCGAACTGCTCGATTTCATAGCTGGCGAGTGCCTTGTCCGCGGTCACGAGGACCAGGGCCTCGAGTTGAGCCTGGGCGACCAACATTCTGTCGAAGGGGTCGCGATGAAAGGGCGGTAGCGATGGCGCCAACTCTGCGTGTGCCGCCGTGATCGACAATGGCTTGAAACCGTCAGACTCGAGAACGTCGCTCAGCCCCTCGGGCATCGACAGCTTCCCAAGCGAACGTTTGATCCCGAGCTCCCAGGGCGTCACAGCCGAAACGAACGCCTCGTCGGCATGCTCGATCAGGTCACGGCATTGCGAGCCAAGCGAGTTGTTGTCTTCGAGCCACCACAGAACTGCGTGACTGTCCAGAAGGATTCTCACAACGAGTTGGCGCCCGAGGACTCATCGAACATTTCTACGATGTCCTCATCAGAGCCAACGATGTCCTCGCCGTAGACGATCTGGCCCGACCACGATCCCGGCACGCGTGAAGACTTGGCGGCCGTCCAGGCGACAATCTTCGCGACAGGCCGACCGTTGCGCGCCACGATGACTTCCGTTCCCTGCTCGGCTTCGCGAATCAGTTCAGACAGCCGCGACTTCGCCTCATGGGTATTCACTACGTGCGTAGTCATAGTCCTAGCTTAGCTAAGCCCTATTAGGACAGCAACAGCTCGACAGCATGCCGAGTGACCCGGAGCATTGGTGGCTGCGGGGCGGCTTCTAGCACGAACCCCAGAATCTCCTGGCCTCCCCCTGCCTACTGCGCCCCGGTTTCTAGCTCGGGTAGGTCTCGATACTCGAGTTGCCACTCGCATCGATGAACTCGAATGTGTAGAGACCGTCGGCATCCCAGCTGTAGTTCACGCTGCTCACGTCGCCGTCGATTGTATATTCTAGTGAATATGCGTTGGTTCCCGTTTGCTCGAAGCCGGTGATCTCCGCCCCAGCCAAAGGACCGTAGCTACCCCGTACCGGAGTGGTCCTTGCCTGGGGAAATACTTGGTCTTCAGGCGCTTCGGAGCTCGGATCGATCTGAACCTCTCCTCGGAAGCCCGCTATGTAGTAGGGCTGATAGTCGACGGCGTGATACCGGTAGGCGCCGTCTTCGTCGAATCTGCCCAGATACTCGTCCAGCGTCTCGGAGGTTTGCGCAAACAGAGGGAAACCATCGAGTGCATAGGCGATCGGATTACCTTCGCCCACTGTGTCCTCGAGGTGTTCTGGGGCGAGATGGTAGTGATAGTCATCCGCTCTCCCACTGTGGCCGCCCCACTCGTCCAACTCTCCAACATCAGCCGCGAACTCGCCTCGATTGTTCAGAGCATTGAACATCGGGATGCCGTTGACCGCGATCGCGACTGCTCCCCTGTGGAAATGGCCCGAGGTTGAGATCGGGTCGTCGGCCAACACCGGTTCTAGCGGAATGCTCCAGCTGTTGCTGCCGGTGTAGTCCTGCGGGAGAGGGACTTGCTGCTGCCAGCTGACTATGCCTTCCATCATGGTGTGGTTCGCCAGCCCATCGGAAGAGACCCGCAGGTACTCACCCTCCTCGCGTGTACTCACTCCATCGAAGTGTGAGAAATGCTCATGGATCGATGAGCTACCTACCGATGGCTCCACCGATGTGGAGCTCTGGTCAGCCTGGGTGGTAGATGGGCTCTGGACGGCGGTGTCCGGAATGGTGGTGCTCTGATCAGCGGGATCGGTGGTTTGGCTGGCCTGGTTGGGCTGAGCACCACTCGTGTCATCCTGCGAGCACGCAACGATCGATGCGCCAGCGATGATCAGTGCCCCGACCAACCTGATTGCTCTCTTCACTTCGACGCTGACAATTGACATTGCTCACAGGTCCTCTCCGGTGAGTTGATCACGCGGTGTCAACTGACAATCGGCTTCTGGAAGCACCATTCAAGGTAACGCTCCTCAGTTGCCGGTGCGGTAGGCCATCGAGAATCTCATCAGTAACGCTGATACCCATGCCCCGACGATCAGCCGGTTCCAAGCAACGCCGAGAATTCGCTGAGGTAGCGGCGGCTCCTACCCAGGGTCGGGGCATAGTGTCATTTGGATGACGAGCGGCCGTCCCCCCGGCAAGGAGCCCCACCCATGAAACGAAGCCTCGTACTCGGCCTGTTGATGTTCACGGCCGCGGCATGTGGATCGACGGCCTCCACCGAATCGGAGAGCGAAGACAGCCAAAGAACTTCAGCGGAGGTAGCAACAACCTCCTTGTCCGAAGAGGGTGGGGATGTATCCCCGACCGAGACCTCGACCTTCGAGATCGATGTGTGGGCCGACAACTGGTTCGCTCTCCATGTCAATGGTGAAGTGGTCGGCGAAGACTCGGTGCCGATCACTACCGAACGGTCCTTCAACCAGGAGACATTCACTTTCGAAGCCTCCTATCCGCTCACGATCGCCATCGAAGCCAAGGACTTCAAGGAGAACGACAGCGGCCTGGAGTACATCGGCGAGGCCAACCAGCAGATGGGCGACGGCGGCATCATCGCCCAGATCATCGACAAGGGCACCGGGGAGGCCATCGCGGTCACCGACGACACCTGGTCGGCGTTGGTGATCCACCGGGCTCCGCTCAACCCAGATTGTGAAAGAGCCGCCGACCCCGTCTCCACCTGCGAATCGGAGATCCTCGACACTCCTTCCGGCTGGACTGAGGTCGGCTACGACGACAGCGGGTGGGACACGGCCACCCAATGGACCGAGGCCGAGGTCTCCCCCAAGGACGGATACGACCAGATCAGCTGGGACCCGTCCGCTGAACTGATCTGGGGCTCGGACCTGGAGGTCGACAACACCATCCTCCTACGCTTGTCGGTTGCCGGCGCCACGGACGGATCGGACCAGGAAGCCGAAGCGCTCGAAGCCGACGATGAGCCGGACGATCTCGTCGAGGAAGGCACCGGAGGTGAACAGATGGCGATCACGAGCCCAGCCGTGGTCGACGGTGCCCTGCTCGCGGCGTTTGCCTGCGAGCGCAAGGACGATGGTGTAAAAGCTTCCATCCCACTCGCTTGGAGTGGCGTCTCGACCGATGCCGGCTCGCTCGCCATCACGATGCATCACTTCCCCAATCCAGACGACACAACCCAGGCCAACTCGTACTTGACGCTGTGGGATATCGACCCTTCGGTGGGTGAGATCGCCCACGGTGAAGCAGGCGAGGGTGGTTGGTTCCAGGGCTCCAACAAGGACGGGACCGCGATCTCCTACACGTCGCCGTGTTCACCAGACCCCGACAGGACACACGAGTACACCATCACCCTGTACACCCTGAGCGAGACGCCCCCATCACTCCCCCAGCAGAACAGCATCGCAATCGACTGGGCGGTGCTCGTCGAATCGCTCGAATCGGTGACCATCATCGATTCAGCAACCCTCACCTTCAGCGCCTGAAAGGCGCAGACCGCGCGCTCATGGGGTCCTCCGCGGCAGGTGTCTTCTTGGCTTTGCCGCGATCCTCAGGAATCCCTCAGCTTGGGACGAGTCGACCCTGAGATTGGGCTGGCACCTTGTCCTCATAGTTCGAGATGACGACGAGTAAGGCACCTGACATGACCGACCCCCAAGCCCCCATC
>JAAETH010000270.1 GCA_024228575.1 Actinomycetes bacterium | reverse complement strand
TGTCGAGCCAGGGAGCTGGTGGGATCCCCGACCAGGTGAGTGACTAGGCCGCCGATGTGGCGGACGTCTTGGTCTTCGAGGTGGCGCCCCTGGGCTTCGAGGTCGGCTTCGAGCGCCTGGCGGCCCGATTTGGAGATGAGGGCTCCGAGGGCTCTTTTCCCTGGTCACCCATGCTCTCCATCGAGTCCGCTTCCCAGGCCAAGAGCAGCTCCCCGAGAATGGCTCCCGGCATCTCTCGAAGCACGACGGCCGTGTCAGCATGATCCTCGCCGACCACATCGTCGATGACTCCGAGCATCCGCACGAATGACTCGCCACTCTGATCGATGTCGTCGGGGTTGTCGGCTGCCATCTTGGCTGCCAACGTGGCCTCGTTCATCGACTCCATGAGGGCTACGGCTTCGTTGGCCGAGAGCAGCCCCATATGCGGCAGCTTGTAGGTCTTTCGTTTCCATTTGAATGGGAACGGGGGGTAGTCGAGCTGGGCTTCCTTGAGTTTCGCATCCGCATCGAAGACCATGGTCAGCTGTAGCCCCAAGCTGGATCGTTGCTGTATTTGTTCATCAGCACCCCGTTTGCATCCGGGTAGCAGCGAAGCGTCATCGGGTAGCCCTTGGCCCCACCGGAGAGGTTCTCGACCTCGCCACGTTCGACAACCTCGCCGGCCCCGATCACAGAGCGCTCGTAGACGGTGCCATCAATTGCATCGAGCACCCAGATGGCACGGTCCGAAACGACCGGGACGACCGGGAGCTTCCAGATGCCGTCAGCCACGTTGGTGATCGTTGAGCCACGGTGGAAGGTGGCCAAGACAAATCCCTTCGTCTCGATGGCCATGAACTCCAGGCTCACCGTCGACTGGGTTGTGCTCGACCGCACCGTTACCGCATTCTGCCAGGCGATCACATCATCAGATGAGTCGTCGAAGCTCTCGGTGACCCCATCGTCGGAGATGTAACCGAGGTTGGTGAAAGCGGCATTGAGGGCGGCGAATGGGTCAGCATCCGATGGGACAGCGGTTCCCGTCGGGGCCTTCCAGATGCCACCGGTGATCGAGATCCGAACCTGTGTGGCATTCAGGTCCGACGTGTCGGGTACAGACATTAGCTCTCCTTCATGAATGAATCACGGCATCAGCTCGGACCGTTAGCTCTGGACGGTACCACCCCCGGGGGGTGCTGGTCTCGGTGTCATCTGACTGAGTGGGTCCCATGAACTCAACCACACCGTAGACGACGTAACCGAGAGCGACTCCCCCAGCCAATGCCCAAATCGACTCCCGGACCAGTCCGAGTAGCTCCATGGCCCGTGGTCCAGTGTCCGCCCAAGTGAACACATCGAGGCGAACCACCTCAGTCACCGGTGGCACCCCCGGTCCTCCGATCCGTCGAATCTGGATGAACTCGTCCGGTCTCGGGCTCGGAACTTTCGACGACACCGAGACCCCGTCGACCGGATCGAGATGAGCGATCACGTCTGCGACGACGTCTGCGAAAGGCATCGCTCATCCTCTCGCTGCATCGATAGCTCGGGCCAGGATTCCCCGTGACTGCTCGATTTGAAGAGGCACCCCTGAGACCATGGCCCGACCACGGTTGCGGCCAGACCGCACATCGGTGACCATCTCCCAATCGCTCAGGAAGTCGATGTCGGTCCCGACAGCGGCCGCCACCCGTTGGGCCTTACTCAGCAAGATCCCCTGGACCCCGGCCGACTTCATGATCTTCTGGTAGCCGGTCGAGCTGTGCTCGAAGCGTTCAAATCCCATGTCATCTCCTATCCGTTGAGCACCCGAAGGATGACTCTCGTGTGGTGGTAGTCGGACCCCTCATACTTCGGGAGAGGTGGCCCGTCCACCTCGAAGGTAACCATCCCAGCCGGATGCTCGGCCCACTCAATTCGATCGGTAGCCACAATGTCGGTCTCGTTGGTCAGCAACGTCCAGCCCTGCTCGTCAGCGTCTCGCCCCTCATCGGAGGCTCGACGTAGCTCTGTCGTGGTCCGTCCAATCACCCGGCCAACCATCGTCGTTCTCGTGCCCCCGTCGTAATCGAGAGTGACGTCGTTGTAGGTGTCGCTGCCGGCCACCGGTCGCACCTTCACCACCGAGTGGGGGAGCAGGCTGATCGGAATCACCGGATCACCATCTCCGAAGTCCCTGCTACCTGGAGGTAGCCCCAGCGCTTCAACATATTTCGATCGCCGGCCGTGAGTCGCACGCCGACACCCATTGCTCCGGTGCCCTGCTGGGCCTGCCATGAGTAGTCACCGGAACCGATCGACTCGCTCACCAGCTCGCTGATAGCGGGAGCGGTCAGGGTGCGGTTGACCATTCCGCAAACGAGCCCCACAATCTCGCCGGGCACGATCGCTTCGCCGTGGCTGTAGACGATGATGTAGGTCCCCGAGCCAGCCCAATCGTTGGCGGCCCACACTTCGGGGAGGTTGATCACCCAGCCGATACTGGAATGGATCTCGATCTTGTCGATCTGGTCCCAAGCCCAGGTGCCCACCGGCATCAAGAAGTTCGATGTCGGCGGCACCCCCACGGCGGTCACGCTGGACACGGCGGAGACGGGGCGCTTGGGCAGGGTGATCTTGTTGCCATTCGAGCGGAGAGTGGCCACCTCGTCTTCGACCAAGGTGAAGTCGAGCTTGGTCTCCGCTCGAATCAGATCCGAGGCATCGGAGAGCAGGGCGGGGGCTCGTGCCAGCTGGGCAGCGGTGAGAGCGCCAACCCGACCTTCGAGGTCGGCGACGGTGGCCAACGGTTGACGTCGAGCAGGGGGATCCACGTCGACGTCGACATAGCCCCAGTCGACTCCGGTCGGGGTGACGGTCTCCCACTTCCACAACCAGCGGCCGGCCTGGTCGAGCGAGACCTTGCCGTTGTACTCACCGACAGCCGGGTTGTTGACCGATGGAGTGGTGGGAACGTCGGCCGGGTCGGTGACAGTGAGTGTGATGGCAGCCGGGTTGATGTTGACGTCGTCAACGGTGATGGTCGTGCTGATTGTGTAGTCGTCACCGATATCAGCCATAGTCCACGGCCTCCCGTCCTGATGATTGCATATTCAGCTCCGAACCTGATGATTGGATCCCGACAGCCGGCCTGGCTCGACTGACGAAGTCGGGGGCTCCAACCTCTTCGGCTATGACCGTAGCAACCGAGTCGATGGCGGTGCCCCCGTCGGCCTCTGACCGGATGTAGTCGAGCGAGATGGTGATTGCATCGGTGGCGCTGCCGGTGTCCGCTTGGCCTCGCACCCACTGGAGGATGTGAGTGGCTAAATCGGTGGCCGTACCGGTGTCGGCCGGCGTGCGGCCGTAGTCGAGCACGATCGAGACAGCGTCAACCCCGGAGCCCCCATCGGAGGCAGCGACTATCTTTCCGAGGCTGACGGCGACTGAGTCGCCAGCTGTCCCGCTGTCGGCAACGGAGCGGATCCCGTCAACCGAGCGGGTGACATCTTCGCCGACAGCGCCCGAGTCGGCAACCGTCCGGGAAAGATCGACCGCTGTTGTCACAGAATCGGCAGCGGTGCCCCCATCGTCTACAACGGCATCGAGACCAGCGAATAGCTCGGGGGTGTCCGTATCTGCTTCGGTTCCACCGTCTGCCTCGGAGCGGGCCAGCTCCATCGAAGTGGCGGCCGAGTCGGCCTCGGTGCCACCGTCCACCTCGGAGCGGGCCAGCTCCATCGAAGTGGCGACCGTCTCGCCAACGGTGCCCGAGTCGGCAATACTGTGGGCGAGCCCGAGGGTGGCAGCCGGTGAATCGGCGGCGGTCCC
>JAAETH010000269.1 GCA_024228575.1 Actinomycetes bacterium | reverse complement strand
CTGAGTGAATGGAGAGGCGGGGCGGGGGATCCGCCCGTCGAGTCTGGTCGAAACTCAACCCAACTGATATGTTGTGTTGATGGTTCCGGGTTTGGTCGATGGTGTCTTGCCGCCAGGTGAGTGGTCGGCGTCGTGGGCCGAGGTCGAAGTCGCGTTCGGGTCCACTGAGTGGCGTATCCACCTGCTCGCTGGGTGCCGGCGAGCTCTGTTGTCGTTGAAGGCTGCGGGGTGTCGCCGGGCGTGGATCGACGGGAGTTTCGTGACCGCCAAGGCCCATCCTGGCGACATAGATGGTTGCTATGACCCGACCGGTGTCGATCGGGCCTTGCTCCACGCGGTACTGCTGGACCTGTCGCCGGGTCGGCCGGCGCAGAAGGCCGAGTTCGGGTGTGAGTTCTTCCCGAACATCGTCGAGGCCGGATCGGGTCACTACTTCGTGGAGTTCTTCCAACAAGACCGAGACGGCCGTCCCAAAGGCATCGTCGTCATCGACCTCGACCAAGAGGAGTTCAACCAATGATCAAGAACGAACGCCAATACAAGATCACCCGAGCCAAAGCCGACGAAATCCGCGTCGCGCTCAGCGAACTCGAAACCGCACCAGTGCCCGACGGGCTGTCGCCCGAGATGCGTGAGATGCAGGCCGAAGCCCTCAAGGGGACGCTGGGCGACTTCGAATCCGAGCTGGCTGATTTCGATGCGTTGCACGATGCCACGTTGATCGAGGCCACCGGGATCGGGGAGTTCCCGACCGCGTTGATCCGGGCCCGGATCGCCCGCGGATTGACCCAACGTGAGTTGGCTGACCGTCTCGGGATCGCCGAGCAGTCGATCCAGCGGTACGAGGCCGGCGACTACGCCGGTGTCAGTTTCGGCCGTCTCGTCGAGATCGCCGAAGCACTCGAGGTCACCGTCCACTACGACGTTCGCCTCGCTTCGGCTGGCTGACTATTCGGTCACGAAGCGGATCGGCCCACCCGTGGAGCCGAGAGGCGTCAAGGCCGTTCGTTGAGGGTGATCGGTGAACGTGCCTCTCCACATTGGTGCTTACGCTGCACGTTCAGATTCGAAGGTAGGGGTTTGGTTGTGACTGGTCATCGGAGCTGGAGCGAGTTGCGGGCCGAGGTGATGGCGCGTCCCGGTGCCGTCGAACGTCAAGCAGCGCTCCGTGCCGAGTTGAACGAAGAGATCGCTCAATACGAGGCGCGCCACAAAGCAGCACTGGAGCAGGCTGGCCGCGACGGTCATCTCGTCGTGGCAGGTGTCGATCCGTCACTTCTCGATGTTGAGGAGTACCTGGATTCCATTGGCGCCCGGCTCGAGATCATCGCCGTCTTCGACGACGGCCGCCGGTTCCCGGTCCACCTCGCAAGCGACGATGCGCTGTGACCAGCGTCTGCACACAACGAGACGGGACGGTTCAATGGGCGCACGGCGCGCCGAGTCGCTGGTGGATCTCACGCTCCGTGGTGGGGTGCGTCGAGCTTGGGCTTCCCCGACGATCTACCAGTCATCTACCGGGATATCGGTAGACACGGGGGAACAGTGAGGTGTTCGTCGTTGGCGTGGTGGTTGCGCCAGGCGATGTAGCGGCGGATGAGTTTGGCTTGGGCCCGGTGGGTTGGGTGGTCGGTGTTGTCCAGGGCGAAGCGTCTCAGGGCGGTGAACTGGGCTTCGATCCGGTTGAGCCATGACGAGTAGTTGGGGGTGTAGGCCAACTCGACATTGTTGGCGGTGGCCCATTCACCGACCCGCGGGTCGGTCTTGGTGGTCTTGTGGGGTGAGAAGTTGTCGAGCACGATCCCGATGCGAACTTCGGGAGGGTAGAGCGACCGTAGGTAGCGGCAGAACGCCAAGAACGCGGTCCGGTCCTTGCGGGTCACGATGTGTCCGTAGAGCCGGTCGCGGTTGAGGTCGTAGCCGGCCATGAGGTGACGGACACCGTGGGGTCGGGTGTAGGTGGCCCGCCGTCTGGGTCTGGGCGGCCGATCAGGATCTCAGTGTTTGCCTCCGAGGGCGGCCCAGTGTTTGCCGGGGTGGGGTTGCAGATTCAGTGGCCCGAACTCGTCCATACAGATGATGGACTGTCGGGTCGCCGGGGCCGGCGGGCTGGGTGCGGTCGGCGATGGCGTAGAGCTCGAGGATCCGGTTCTTCTTCGCTTCGAAGTCGGGGTCGTTGGATTCTTTCCAGGTCTTCACCGCTTGAAACGACACGCCCTCCTCCCGGAGCAGAGCCCGTAGGCCTTCATGGCTGATGTCGTCGACCACCCCCTCACGGACCAGATGGTCCGCCAGCTTGGTCAACGACCAGGTCGAGAACGGGCGACCCAAGTCGGTCGGCCGGGACAGGGCGATCTTCTTGATCGCTTGGCGTTGGGGCAGGGTGAACTTCGGTGGCCGACCGCCGGAGTACTTCGGGTACAGCGAGTCGAAGCCGTCGTCGTTGAAGTTGTGGATCACTTCGCGGACCCGGTCTTCGCTGGTAAACGCCAACGGCGCGATCTGGGGGACGCTCATGTGTTGGGCTGACCACAACACAATCTGGGCTCGCCGCCAGGTCACCACAGACCCCGAACCGCGCCGCACGATCCGCAACAGCCGATTGCCCTCATCATTGGTGATATCCCGAACACGCACACGTTGCATGCCCGCATCAAAACAGACCCCGGCCCTCAAGTGGTGGACGCGCCACCCCCAACGTTGCCGGTCACAGCACTAGTTGGGAGGGCCGCCTCGGTCGCGTCCAGCGTCTCGAATGGGGGAGCCAACGGGCGGTTCCGCGGAACCGTCGGCGAGGTCGATCGCGGTCTCGGGCTGCGCTATGGCACACCAAATCCGGCGAGCTGTATGTGCCGTTGGCGCGCGGGCTCCTTGGCGGGGCGATCGGGGTGTTTCGAGCCGTGGGTGGTGGGTGGCCGATGGCTCCCTACCCGGACCGTGGTGGTCCGGGGTTGTGAAGGGAGATCATCATGCACACGACCGAATTGCTCCGGGCTGGCGATGCCGGGGTGGATCGCACCCGGTTGGCGGTGGCCGGGTTCTTGGCCCGCTACCGGGGCGCGACCCGCATCGACTATCAGTCCGATCTGCGCTGCTATCTGGGGTGGTGCGATCAGGTCGACATCGGGCCGCTGGAGTTGACCCGCGCTCAGCTTGAGGTGTGGGTGGGGCACATGGAAGAACGCCAGCATCTCGCTCCGGCCACGGTGGCTCGTCGGTTGTCGACGGTGTCGGGCATGTTCCGGTTCGCTCATCTTGATGGGCTCATCGAGACGAACCCGGCTGAGCATGTGCGTCGGCCTCGGGTGCCGGATGAGTCGAACCGTAGCGGCTTGGACCGTATGGAGCT
>JAAETH010000268.1 GCA_024228575.1 Actinomycetes bacterium | reverse complement strand
GCGACCACATGCACAACAAGCCCGACATGTGGGAGACGATGTACCAGCAGGAAGATGTCGCGTCGGCGTCGGTGCTGGTCAAGAAAGTGTGGATCTCCGGTGGCACCGATCCGGACACCGGGGAACACCATCCGGGATGCTGGGATGAAGACCGCCCGTCGGGTTTGGTGCCGAAGAACTGGGAACGGCCGCTGGTGTCGATAGCGACCGTGGATCCGTCGCCGGTGAAGTGGTGGGCGATCCAGTGGTGGGTGTATCAGCCGGAAACGAATCGGCGGTTCCTGATCGACCTCGTCCGAGACAAGATGGGCGCCAACGACTTCTTGGACTACAACGCCGATACGCACATGTTCACGGGGATCATGGAGGAATGGCAGACCCGTTCGGTGGAGCAGGACTGCCCTATCCAGTTCTGGGTGGTGGAACGTAACGCCGCCCAGACGTTCATGTTGCAGTACAACCACACGCACAACTGGATCCAGAAGTGGGGGACGTCGATCATTGGGCACAACACATCGGGGGAGAACAAGAACTCGATCGAGTTTGGTGTGCAAACGATCGCGTCGAAGTACCGGCACGGGCAGGTGCGGCTCCCCGGCTTGTCGTCGGACAATTCGCGGTTGACGTCGTTGAAACTGGTGGACGAGGTGACCCGTTACCCGGGGGGCGGTTCGGATGATCAGGTGATGGCCCACTGGTTTTTCGAGTACCGGCTGGGGGAGTTGGAGCAGATCCCGAACACTGATGAGATGCCGAAGCTTCAGCGGCCGGGGTGGGCGTCGGCTGGCGGTTCGATGCGGAGGGCGCACGCCGCGCTCGCTGGGAGACGCTGAAAACTGAAGAACCCCCCGGGCGAGCGGAGGGTTCTTCGGTGTTGGACGACTTCCTGGAGGAGAGATGGTCCAACGGTTGGGCGGGAACTTGTGAGAACCGCCCGCTGATAGTGATACTACGGTCGGCCCGTCAGGTCAAGCTACGCTGAGTGTGGACAGGAGGCGCCAGTGCCCATCTCCGAAGACGAGATAGTTGACCGCTACCGCCATCGGCAAGACCTCGCACGCGAACGTCGGACCCAGCAGGACGAGGTGTCGCGGGTCTACAACGACCGTCTCATCGTCGACCTCCCCGACCTCGACATGTCGGCGTCGTCGGCCGCGGCGAACCTCACCGAAACAGGGATCGACCAGTGGGGGATGCGGATAGCGTCCGCCGACCCGGAACTCGATTACGCCCTCGACGGCCAGATCGGCTCCAAAGAATCGCGTGACCGGCAACTGAACCGGAAACACGCCATGACCGCCCTGTTCACCCAGAACACTTTGAAGACCAGGATCCGCCGTCCCCGCGCCCGCCACCTCGTCGCTTTCGCCCAAGCCCCCGTACGCATCGGCTGGGGAGATCTCGGTTTGAAGTTCGGGCGGGGACCGAAGTGGATGCTCAACGACCCCCGCGAGGTTTTCCCCAACCCGACCGTCGACATCCACAATCCGTTGCCCGACAACGTCATCTACGGGCGCACCGTCCCCGCTTCCGAAGCGAAGAAGAAGTGGCCCGACGCGGTCACGAACCTCAACCTCCGTTCGGTGACCGGCGGAGACCCGATCCTCGAGGTTGTCACCTACGACGACGCCGACGAGCTGGTGATCATCATCATGGCG
>JAAETH010000267.1 GCA_024228575.1 Actinomycetes bacterium | reverse complement strand
TTCGACGCAGAACTCGCCACCCCAGACCAGAAGATCGCCCTCGCAATCCGAGACCAAACATGCCGCTGGAAACACTGCACCCGCGAAGGCTCACGCTGCGAAGCCCACCACCTCAAACACCGCGAACACGCAGGACCAACAAACCTCAACAACCTCGCCCTGCTATGCCCCTACCACCACGACCGACTACACCAACTCAAACTCCACCTCAAAATGGGCAAAACAGCCAACCACTGGCAACTCAAAGACATCCACGGACAAACCGTCGACCAATGGACCAAACCCACACCACCATGGGTCAACCCTCCGGGTTCGATTCAACCGAGGCCGGCTGCCGGCACGACTCGGGACTGGACCGATCCGGTGCCAAAAGGGCCCGAACCACCTCCCGGCGAAGATATCTAGCGATTTCTTGGAACCAATCGCTGCGCCGGTGCGTCATGATGGCGTGAGCGGCAAGTGACTGGCGTCATGGTGGGCAACGCACAAGCAGTTCTGGATCTGACCGAGAGCGGCGATACGACCGCGTCGGTTCCGTCGTTTCGTGTGTTCTACGCAGCCCATCACAGTGAACTGACCAGGGCGCTCACCTTCGGCCTTGGTGACCCCGAGCTGGGAGCCGATGCAGCCTCGGAAGCGTTCATCAAAGCCTGTCAGCGGTGGGCGACGGTGGGCACCCTCGACCGGCCGGCCGGATGGGTCTACAGGGTCGGACTGAATTGGGGCCGGTCGGTCCTGCGGCGCCGACGCCGCGAGAAGGCAAAAACCGCCCTGCTCGCACGCGACGACATCAGCGAGGACACCTGGCCCGACATCGACCTGGCCAGAGCATTGGCCGACCTGTCCGACGATCACCGCGACGTGGTGGTTGCCCGGTTCTTTCTCGACTGGACGGTCGAGCACACCGCAGCGGCACTCGACATCGCCCCCGGAACGGTCAAGAGCCGCCTGTCCAGGGCACTCGACCAGCTCCACACGCGCCTCACCATCCCTACAGAAACACCGGAGGGATGACATGACAACACTCCCCGACAACCCGAATGACCCCGACAACAGCACCCTCGACGACGCGCTGCATCGGCGGCTGCACGACACAGGCGAACTGTTGGCAATCCCCGTCGATCGGTCGGTTGGAGAGGTCGAAACCGTTGCCGCTCGTCGTTCGAAGCGAACCCGCCTGGCCGGCGGTGGCGCTGCACTAGCTATTGGCGCTGCTGCACTTCTCGGTGTCGCCAACATGATCTCCTCGGAGAAGCCCGATTCCACCGATGTGGCGGGCGCGGAGATGACGGCCACGGCTGGCTTCCCTCCTTCAGCCGTGGCCGAGTCTCCGCAAGACGCCGAGACGGGTACCCACGAGAGCGCAGAAACATTGCCGTTCACCTTCACCCGCGTCGAGCTACCCGACGGGCCCGAACGTGCAATCCAGGCGACAAATCTGGTCGTATCCGACAGCGACGGAGCCTCTGTTGTGGTGGCCTCCGAGAAGGCCGAATGTGCTTCGAGCGGAGCGACCGTTTGGGCATCGTGGGACGGAGGGCTCACCTGGGGTGTTCCCGACATCAGCGTCCCCACCAGCCAATGCGCCAGGCATTCGTTGGCCGACAACTTCACCTCCCCCGTGTTGCGAACAGAACCCAATGTGGTCGAGACAGTCGAAATCCACAGCGCCACTCCATCGGAGGACCCGGCGGCCGCTACGGGCGAAGACCTTGCCGTCGAGCTCCCATTCGCGGCTCAACCGGTCGAGCTTGCCGTGGTCGATGGAACCCAGGTCGTGGCGGCAGACACAACAGCCCATCAGGTCGCTCCAGAGGCTGGGGTCGATGCCCGGTTCGAACACGCCGGATTCACCGTTGAATATCACCTCGACGGCGAGGGGGTGTCGTACTCGATCATCGACGCGGCCGGCGCGACCGTGTTCGACACCACGATCGGCATCGACCAGCTCGCGGCGGCGACGGCACCTCCCAACATCGCCACGACGGCCGACACCACCGAGTTCCTCACCGACGACGGCACCCTCATCGTGTCGGTGCCAAACGAGTTGCTCGACACAGCCATCGCAGAAGCCGCCATGGAGGGCGGGCCGAGAGCAGACATGTTGTTCGTTCAGCTCGACGACGGCACGTGGCTGGGCAAGAACGCCGACGAGCTGTTCGGAGAGTTCACCGAGGTTGTTCAAGTCGAGGCGTTCGGCGACAGGGTCCTGGTCATCACCGAAACTCGTGCGGCGACAGACGACAATTCCAGTTCTGTTCGACGAGACCTGTGGTTGGGAACCATCGCAGACTGAGTTCGAGACATCGCCCGGCAAAGGTCGGCGACGTGGCCGATGTCGGTGTGGGTGCAATCGTAGTTGTGACGTCGTCGACGGGCGACGCTCCCCCACCAGCTTCGTTCCCCGCGGCCACGTCGGTGCCAGTCAGAGTCGCCGCACCAGGTCGGATCTCCGCCTTCGACGTCGAGGAGTCGACACAAGACGGCATCGTGTCGCAGCAGGATCTCTAGGCGTCTGGCCCAGCCCACCCGGCCGGCAACGGCTGCCGTCAGCGCAATGGGCAGTGGTGCGGAGAACAGCGAGGGTCAGGTCACGGTCCTCAGTTCCCCTGACGAGGGGCCGGACACAGATGGTCCATCGGCGCTGCCCGGCAGGGGGCGCTTCTACTTGCAGCGACGGTTGCAGCCATCGCTGCGGGAACCATCGTTGCGTCGAGTTCTTCTGAGGCGGGGGTTCCACCGTCGAGTTCGTTGGCTCCGGGCAACACAACGCCGGGCACGACCACGGGTCTAGCCTTGCTGCCCTGTGTCCGACCCGGCATCGGTCGCCGACAACCCGTGTGCGACCCGCTACCAGCCACCGCCCACGCTTGCGATGTCACACGATGGAGGCACTACCTGGGTGACGAGCGACGTACCGATTGGCCAGTCCGAGCAACCCGAGGGCGCCTCGAGTTGTGGGGCTGGGCCACGGCCGCGATCGGAAACGGCGTCGCAATCGTGGCCGAGTCGGAGGAACTGCCGCGGGTCAATATCGCTTGTGTCCTCCACGATCTGGGCTACGACACCACCGAAATGCGCAGCGTGTACTCGCGATCGAATCCGGTCGGGCTCATCATCGCCAGCGACAGCATCGAGCTGACAGTCGACGATCTCGCCCTGAAGACGCCTGGGGTGTGAGACGCTACGGCGACCTGCTGCTCGCGCCAGGACACGGCGTCAAGCACTGGTCGTTTGATCGCGGGGGTCGTGGGATTCGGTTCCTCCACCGCTGGATTCCTACCAAGTCGGCCATCGCGTCCTCCTCGACGGTGTCGCCTATCTCGCGTTGTCGCAAACCAACCCCAGCGGCGGGAGCCGCGTCGCCCACCGGGGCATCGATGGCCGGTGGTACAAATCCGAGCACGGGGGGACTGAGAGTGGCCAAGTTCATCTGGTCTACGCGACTCGAAGCACCCCGAAGCCGCGGCTGTTGGCAGACGAACTCTCGGATCGGCCCAACAAGACATGTAGTCCTTCTCGCCCAAGGTCGATCAACGAACCCGCTCTAATGGCATTCCAATCGATTCGCCACTCTCCGTGCGCCACAGTCATGGTCAGTGACCATTTCCGGCCTTGAGAGTTTCGTTGATACGCCCAACCGTCCTGAGTCTCGTGATCGTAGTTGTCGAAACCCTTGCCGTCGCCAACGTCAACAACATCGACAGCGCCACAACACCACCCACGCCACAACACGAAACAGACCAGCTCCCCACCCTCGAACCCACCACACTAATCGCTCACCACTACACAACAACCTTCACTATCGACTCCGACTATTGCAGCAAGACCGACAGGATTACCTGGACCGGGTCGATTACCATTGCTGATATTGGCGCACCCGCAGGAGTGACCTTCGCTCCCGCCACCGCTACTTTCGACTGGAATGACTGGGACGACACAACGTCGATAATTGACAGTTCGTCTGTCGCCCCACATGTTTTGGACGGTATTGTTGGGTTCACGGAGTGCGACCTGGGAAGCTCTGGGGACTACGCGGGGTCAGCACAGGGCGACCTGAGCAACGGTGACACCTTCTACATCGAATTCGTTGTCCCATAGCAGGCACAACGATTCCCTCCACGATGAACCGGTGTCCGGACCCCGGCTGCGAGGATCAAGAACCCACCTGGGCGTCCCACCACTGTGCGCTCACGATTCCTCACCCACCTCCCTCGCCGCAACACGAACAGACCCATCTCCCGATCCTTGAACCACTCAGACGAATCGCTCTCGCCTACAGCACCAACTACACCGCGGACATCACTGCCTGCGCCTCATCCAACACGTACACAGACGTCATCCTCGACGACCTGAGGGACCGCCGGAGTATCGATCGAGGTGGCCTTCGTGTCGGCCGATTTCGTAGACTTCGGCTCAGGGGGAGCGACGAACAACTAGAACTCATGGCCCACCGAGGTCAACGTCCGCGGGGAAGACACGGGCTGCGACCGGGCAAGCTCTGGACAGCTGGCTGCGACAGTATTGGGGTTCCTCAACAACGGTGACACGTTCGAAGTCGAGGTGCGAGCCCCATGACAAGGCCCCCCGGATAGGCGTCACCGGTCCGACCGGGGACAGGCATCAGCGACGATGCACGATTCACATCGCATGATCCTTCTCTCTCCGCGTAGTATCATCGCACATAGCGACATTTCTCGAGTGGGAGACCCCTTTGAAACGCCTGATGATCACGCTCGTGTGTGCCGCGACCCTCGCTGGAGCTGGCGCCGTCATCAACACCGACAGCGCCTCCACACCCAGCCTCACGCCACAACGCGAGCCGGCTCGACCTTCCACTCTCGGGCCCGTCACACAGATAGCCCACATCTACGGAAACAATGTCATCTGCTCCGCGTTCCAGTGCACTCAGGGTGAAACCAACGCATTCATGGAGCTCAGCGATCTGAACGCACCCGTCGGAGAAGAAATCGTTCCGGCCTCCGTCGCCTTCGACATCGTCGACTTCGATGGAGGTGGAGTTGATGATGCCCTGTCGTGGGCAACCGTCGACGAAATCGAAGTCGTCGGAAAGAACGCCGGCTGCCACCTCGCAAGCCCTGGGGAGGTCCTCGCTACCGTGACCGGTGAGTTCACCGGTGGTGACACCTTCTCCATCCAGGTCATAGCGGGCTAGCACCCGCTGGAACCCGCCGGCCCAGCTTGAGAACGCAGACAACCCTGGGCTGAACGGCCGCGAATTCGTGGCCGGCGGTTGCTGACTCGGTCTCTCGCGAGAGGCCATCGTCGTCTCGCACAGTCACATGATGATCGCTGTGCTCACCGGCACCCATCCATCCCACAGCACAATCCACGAGGTCGGGACACGCCGCCAGCCCCCGACCGATCTCACAGACGTCGGAGAAACGTCCACCCGCCCGGCGACGAACCGCGACCCGATACGCCGAACCATACTCAACACCGCTCATACACCCATACACACCGGAAATGCACGACAATACGCAAACGTTCTGTGTGGTCGATATTTGCATATTCACCACGCTGCGTATAGGTTGAGCACTATCCGCACTATTCTTGAACACGGGGAACTGAAATGATACGTCCGATCGTCACCCTTGTCTGCGTCGTCGTGTTCGCCGGTTCCTTCACCGCCAACGCAGTCAACACGGTCGACAGTGCCACCATCCCCCTTGCCACACCACAACACGAACCGGCCCAACTCCCCACTCTCGGACCCCTCACACAGGTCGCCCACGTCTACGGGGACAACATCGAGATCGGTCCTGAGGTCTGCTTCGCGGCCGACCACACCGTTGTCTTTAGCAACATCACTCTCACCACCCTGAACGCTCCCGCCGGTGAGACAATCGTCGTAGCCTCGGTCGTGTACGACATCGTCAACTTTGGGGGAGGCACGATGACCGACAACTCAGTCATCACAACCACATACCTCACGCTCAGCGTATCGGATACAGGTTGCTCGAACGCACAACCCCAAGACGTCGCTGCGACGATCACCGGCGAATTCACCAATGGCGACACCTTCTCCATTCAAGCCCTAGTCCCGAACAATTGACAGACGTCGCAATGGCACCGCACTATCTGTGCTAATGGCGAGTTGACACGCTGAGTCATACCGGTACATCTGATACCTCATCAGACGTACCGGTACCATTTGAAGAGCAAAGGTCAGCTCGTCCCGGCTGTCGAGAGCCCCTCTCCCTGGCACTAGGACCGCGGTGAGGCGGCCAGGCCCGCACCTGCGGTGCGCCCCGGAAGTCATGGGTCACAACCCCACTGAATATGGTTCCTCGTTCTGTTGAACAGGTTGCTGCAGTATGGCGTCTGCAAGAACCTGTCAGAGCTCAGCGGTCTCGTGGTGATCGGTACCTACGTCGGAGCCCGGCGCACCCACCAAATCGAAAGCGAACTCGGTTTCGTCAGCTGGTGGGTGCTGGTGGTCAACCTCGTCGCGGTATTGCCAACTCCGACGGGTCGAAGCTGTTCACCATACTCCTCCGGCGACGCCAAACCGCCTCCCGCCGCGACGCACTAGTGGCCAACGACATCTTGCAGACCCAGCAGCTGGACGCAACGGGCGACCTTCCCGACCAAACCCTCGGTCCGCCGTCAGCGTTCATGTGGAGCATGGCACTTCACGGAAAAGGATGAGACCTCGAGGCCTACCGACTGCACGACTCGGTGAATCCCGAAGAGTTCGATGCGCCCAACCGACACTCGGGCTTGGCGCACCGCGTGAGCACCTCATGGAGACCCACGATTGCAGGGCCCGCGCTCCCCGCTCGCTAGGCGATCTCCACCCAGTGGGTGGATCATCTCTTTGGGTGCTCAACGACGACAACATCAACAACTGGCGATCCGAAGCTCCACACGTCCCACCAGCACGACAGATCCCGCGCCCGCTCAGCCCCTCTCCGGCGGATCGCGGCTTCGCGCTGCCCGGCCCGAAACGGGCACACAAGGACCAGGAATTCGATGAGCCGCTTGCCCGCGCCGGACAACAACCAACAACGCGGCACCGCGCCAACCAAACAACAGGCCCGGACATCGGTGAGTAGACGCAACAACTGCGCACCAAACACATTGAGTGAGCTAGCACCGGATGGGTCGCCACTCTTCGTGTCATGCTCTCATGGTCGGTGTCGCTACCAAACGTGAGGTCCTCCGATGAGACGCTCGGCCCTCATCCTCGCTTGCATCGGCACCCTTGCCGGATTGTCTGGTGTCGTCCAGGTCGACAGCGCCACCATCGCGCCACAACACAAGCCAGCCCGACTCACCACCCTCGGGCCCCGACACAGGTCGCACACATCAACGGAAGCAACGTCGAAGCGGATGCGCTGTCTTGCCTTTGGTTTCACATCACGGACGCAACCATCGATCTCGCTGATCTGAATGCGCCCCGCCGGAGTGCAGAAGCCGTCGCTGCGGGGCAAACCTGCAACAAGCTGGCACTACTACTCGTCTCACATCGATCGGCCCATCACGACCAGACCGATGTCTCAGAGCTTTCCGACCAACCCACTCAGGTCGATGGGCCACGACACGGGCCAAACCCAGCCGGCCGCACGGGCCTCACATACCAATCCCAGTGCAGCAATTCAGGGTATTTCATCCCAGTCCGTTCGGTTCCATGCCGAGGACGTGCTCGAGTCGTAGGCCGTGAGAGCAACCGACGAAGAGCTTGTCGCCTCCCCTATCGTGGCCTCCGAATCTGACGATCCCCGGGCTTCAGATCAATCTCGCCCTACTACCGCCCGACCACGAACCATCTCGATCGCGTCCAAGCCGTCCGGCACTATCGCTCGGACATGCCGTCTATTCGTCTCGGTTTGCGCTGTCGGGGGTGAACGCAGGTAGGCAGACGGCCATGTATTCGGCACCTACCGCGCCGGGGGTCGAATAGCGGACCCATTCCCCTACCTGCGTGACGATTGCCTCGCCCGCCGACACATCAAGAACGCCGTCCTCGTGCTCGACGCGCAAGACCCCCTTCAATACGACTGTGATCTCCTCAAACCCCGGTCGCTGACCTGGCTCCTCCCAGCCACCAGGGGCCACCATACGTGCCACCGACACATGGCTCGACGACGTGCTGACGCCACCCACGTACTCCTCGATCAACTTGGGCTCGACTCCGCCAACGATGAACGGTGCGCTGATGTGCTGTGGCATGACCGGCACGGTACCGCACCCCAAATGCTCGAGGAAGCTCCGCAACCGCGGACCGCCCACGTAGAGCGATCGACACCTGGCCCCGGACACTCTCCGCATTGCTACCAAGAACCCCGCGCTGCCCTTCCGCACTTCCCAGTCCGCCACTCGCCGTGCCCGCTACTCGCGATCCGTGCTGACTCACGAGTGCCGCACCCCGACCAAATCGCCTGATCTTCACTCTTGCGTGTCCAACGACATTCACCGGGTCCGCCGCCATCAATCTCACTGGCCGCGATGCCGCCCGCGCTACTCCAACTGACGGGACTCACCCGGTGTGTCCTCACCCCGGTCCGTCGATCGCCGATACTGGAGTACATGGGTCACAACCCGCGATCGATGTGGTTCCTCGTTCTGCTGAACGGGTTGCTGCTGTACAACGCCTACAAGAATCTGACAGCGGTCAGCGGCCTCGTGATGATCGCTGCACTCATCGGCACCTATCTGTTCCACATCGCGGTACACGAGTTGGGACACGCTGTGGCCGCATTTGCTGTCGGATATCAGACGACAGCGATAGTTGTCGGGGCTGGCCCCCGGTTGATCTCAGGACGCCTTGGTGGTGTCGATGTGGCGCTCCATCTGTTCCCTCTCGGCGGGTATACCAGTCACCGAGGACACGCCGCCTTGGCGTCGAAACCCGGCTTCTGGGCTCGCGAGTTCCTAGTCACCGCCGCCGGGCCGCTCGCGACGCTGAGCTTGACCCTTGTCTCGGTGTTCTGGTTGAACGACTTCGGGGCGATCGACCTCAAATACGACGTGGGAATCCGGCGCACCCATCACATCGGAAGCGAACTCGCTTTCGTCGGCTGGTGGCTGTTGGTGATCAACCTCGTCCCGATGCTTCCAAACTCCGACGGATCAAAACTGTTCGCCATGCTCTTTCGTCGACGTCAGGCCGCGGCACACCGTGACGCCCTTGTCGCCAACGACATTCTGCAGACCCAGCGGATAGACGCAACAGCCGAGCTTCCTGCTGAAACGTTTGGCCCCTTGTCAGGGCTCATGAAGGGCATGGTGCTCCACGGCAAGGGACGTGACCTCGAGGCGCTCGCCCTGCTCGACTCGGTGAATCCCGAGGATCTCGATCCGACGAGCCGCTCTGCGTTGTGGTCGTCGATGGCGACCATCTGTTTGCGCCGAGGCGACCTGACCCGCGCCGACGCCCTCTCGCTTCGGGCCCTCCACGAGACCGACCCGCCCACTCCGACCGCCCAGGTGGCCCACGCAGAGGTCCTCTTTGCGACAGGCGAAAGGGCCGAGGCGAACCGCCTGTTCGACGCAGCGCTGGCGATCCCCGGACTCGGTGAGGAAACGCGGGAGAGCTTCGCCAGGCGACGCACAATTGCGGCACGGATGTAGCCCACCACTACCGACATCCACATCGATCCTTCAGGGATCTTTCTCTGGATTTCCAGCCGTTTCATTTGTGATGGAACGTATGTTCTGGTAGTGTTCTGTGGGTGAGGGAAATGGTTGTGCCCTTCTACGGGGCCGAAGAACTCGACAACATGGAACGCCACACACTCGACGCGTTGTTGGGCCGTCAACGTTTCGTGCGGGCCCGCATCGATGGGCATGAGGCGTTGTTGTTGTCGGCTATCGACCGCGCTGACAGGCGTGCCGCTAGCTCCAAACGCGGCAAACCCGATCCCGACGACGAGAAGACCGGCGATCAGGGTTCGGGTAGTGACGGCGATGAGGACGAGTCGGCGCCGCCTCTGTCGCGAAAGGCTCAACGCGAAGCCGCTGAACGTGCCCGACGTTTGGAAGCTCACCCCGAGGTGGCTGAGGCGTTGGCCGAGGGGCGTGTCAACACCGAACAAGCAGACGCGATCACCAAGGCCGACCTGTCAGCCGACGTCAAAGCCCGACTGCTCGACGACGCATACGCCCAGAACGCGGACGAAACACGCGACGCGGTCGCCCAAGCTGTGAAAGACGCCGACGTCGACAACGCGGAGAAACGGTTGAAGCGTCAACGCAAGGCGCGCCGTGGAACGTGTGGCATCAACGATCAGAACATGATCTGGATCAACGCCGAACTCGACCCCGTCACAGGTGCTGTCATCAAGGCCGAATACGACCGACGCGAAAGCGCCGCCTACCACCACGACATGCGCACCATCACCGACCGAGCCAAACGCCGCTCACACGCCCAACGCGGAGCAGATGTCATCGCATCGATGATCCTCGACGGCGTCATCCCCGCAACAGGCAACGAGGGTGGCACCGAAGGGCAGCTCACCCTCGTCGAGAGCCAGCCCAACCAGCCTGACAACACCGATGCAGGGCCCGAGGCTGATCCCTTCGAGCGGGCACGCCCACAGCTGAACCTGGTCCTTACACCCGACACCATCAACAACCCCGACGATCCCGACGCTGTGGCTTACACCCTCGACGGTGCCCCAGTCCCAGCCTCCATGGCCACAGATCTGATCTGTTCAGCCCAGATCAACGCGTGGGTACTCACAGCAGACCGCAAACACCTCGACCTCGGCTTCGATGTTGAACTCGCCACCACAGAACAGAAGATCGCCCTCGCCATACGCGACCAGACATGCCGCTGGAAACGCTGCACCCGCGAGGGTTCACGATGTGAGGCCCATCACCTCAAACACCGAGAACACGCAGGACCCACAGATCTGTGCAACCTCGCGCTCTTGTGCCCGTATCACCACGACCGACTACACCAGCTCAAACGCCACCTCCGAATGGGCCAGACGGCCGACCACTGGCTGCTCAAAGACATCCACGGACAAACCGTCGATCAATGGATCAAGCCCACACCACCATGGGCAAACCCTCGAGATAGCGGCGATCCCAACGCTGAGTGGCCAGAGACCAACGAAGACCCTGCCACCGACGCCGCCTAGGCCTTCCCGTCCGGGGTTCGAGGTGACATGTGGGTCCTGTGGCTGGTGGGCATGGATGGCGAGTTCGACGCGATGTACTCGGCCTCGGGCCGGCGGTCGGTGCCACCCGAGACGTTGTTGAAGACCACGGC
>JAAETH010000266.1 GCA_024228575.1 Actinomycetes bacterium | reverse complement strand
CATGGGTCTCGACTACTACCACCGAGCCTGGCGGACCCTTGGCTTCGACGACACCGATTTCGTCGACGGGGGCAGCGATCGCCTGATCGACTCGATTCTGGCCTGGGGCACCATCGACAACATCCGAGCCAGGATCGCGGCCCATCGCGAGGCTGGTGCGACCCGCCTCGTAGTGATCCCCCTCAACCCGGCTGGCGGTGGCCAGCCCGACTGGAACCTGCTCGATGAGCTCGTCCTGAGCCGCTAGCGCCGTGTCAGACAACGCTTGCCTCGTTGCGGAAACGACAAGCTGGCGGATCTAGAGCCTTTCGACACCCCGGTGCCACACCCTCCCGTGTTCAGGCTGACTCACTACGATCGCCACAAGTGATCTGTGCGAGCTCTCAACAAACGATCCGTGCCAAGTGGCCGAAATGCATCTCCAAGTCCAGCTTCCGCGGTGGATGAGATACCGGCCGCTCCAGTTGTCTTCGCTGTCTACGTCAGTTCCATGAGTCCCCCGTGGGTGGGGCTGAAGCCGCAGGCGTCGATGTAGAACGGTTTCAGGTCCTGATCGAAGCCGACGTGCAAGAACTCGCAGCCAGCTGCTTTGGCCCCGTCCCAAGCGGTGCGCACCACGCCGACACCGACGCGACGATGCCGCAGGGAGGCGTCGACCATGACGTCCTCGATGAAGGCGTGGACGAGACCGT
>JAAETH010000265.1 GCA_024228575.1 Actinomycetes bacterium | reverse complement strand
GAGAACGCAAGCGTGTCAGCGCATCGCAGGGCCTCGTTGTTTGCGGTCCGGATCGGCTTGCCGGCTTCGAGGGCGACTGTGGAGGCGAACTCCGCTACTCGTTTGCGCAGCAGGGATGCCGCCCGTTCGAGGATCTGCGCCCGATCAGCCTGAGGCAGGCCCCGCTCGAGTGCACCGGCTGCCATAGCACAGGCCTCGTCAACATGACCGGAGTTACAGGATGGCACCGACGCCACAACCGAGCCGTCGAAGGGGTTGAGGACATCGTCGCTGGCGTCGGCAACGATCACGTTCTCGCCCAATGGCAGCACGGTTTGCTCCATCATGTTCCCCCTTCGAAAGAGATGACCTGTTGGGAAACATAAACGGCTCCTGAGCCACGGTGAATGGCCGCGATGCACAGACTTGCGGTGATTCGATGTGCAGATGCACAATCGGCATCTATGGCGTTGACGCTGCGTGAGCTCCTCGACACGTTCGACGAAGGGCTGGTCCTCCACACACCGCCCCATGATGTGGCTCTGCGACGCGAGATCAATTGGGTTGCGCCCACCGAGCTTGCAGACCCGACGCCCTTCGTCGTTGGCAAGGAACTGATCCTCACCACTGGCATCGGGCTCTTGGAGGGCGGCCACGACCGCTACGAGGTCTTCGTCGAACGCCTTGCCGATGCCGATGCCGCCGCGCTGGGCTT
>JAAETH010000264.1 GCA_024228575.1 Actinomycetes bacterium | reverse complement strand
CTCCACACATCCGGCGTGTACCCCATGGGTGCTCATGCTGGTGGCCTGGCGCTCACCCCGGTTGATGCCGCCCTGGCTCGGCTTGAGGGCGACATTGCCGCAGTACCCGGCCGGTCGGATGATCGAGCCACCGACCTGACTCCCGATGGCGGCAGGGATCATGCTTGCCCCGACCGCAGCCGCCGAGCCCGATGATGAACCGCCGGGTGTACGGCCCGAGTCGAAGGGGTTGGTGGTCGGTCCCGGTTCGGACCCACCCAGTTCCGCCGTGACGGTCTTGCCAACGATGATGGCGCCGGCCTGACGGAGAGCCCACACCGCGGCGTTGTCGCGCTTGGGATAGTTGCCGGCAAGGGCGGCACAGCCCTGCTCGGTGGGCATGTCCACCGTTTCCAGCAGGTCCTTGATGCCGATCGGCATGCCGTCGATGGGCGACAGGGGTGAATCCGAACGCCACCTGGCGGTGCTGGCGTCGGCCGCGGCCCGGGCGCCATCTACATTGAGTACCACCCAAGCCCGAACCACGTCATCACGGCTGGTGATGGTGTCGAGGCACCGCTCCAGCAGGTCGCGTGGGGTGTCTGACCCAGTGCGGAAAGCGCTCGGGCGGTCATGGAAGGTGAGGGCTCGAAAGCTCTCAGGGGCATAGGAGTTCATCGTGGGATCCTTGTTCCGCAGTCAGCATGATCTCGATACGGCACCAGCCAGTTGGGGCCGGGGTGACGACGAAGGTAGACGTCAACTGAGGCTGCCTTCATGGTCTTGCCAGATGCTCGGGGCCAACCGCAGATACTGCGACGCTGGGTAGGTCGCCAGCCAGTATTCGGCACACTGATCGGCCGTCGGATTCCAGATGTCGTGTTCGGCCACCGATGCGAGGAACTGCTCGAGGAGACCGAACCGGTTGCACCAGCCGACGGCGTGGGGATGTAGGACCATACTGAAGGACCGGCCCCTGGCGTACTGTGCGTCGAATTCG
>JAAETH010000263.1 GCA_024228575.1 Actinomycetes bacterium | reverse complement strand
GGTCATCTCGGACGGTCAGCGGTGAGCCCGAGTTTCCGAGCTCCCAGGCCGTGCTCCAGCGACAACACGCCCAAGCGCGGCCATTGCTTCGCTGTAGCGGGGGATCTGGAGGCGAGAAATCCTGGGCCGAACCCGAAACACCCGCTGCGGGGCCTGCAACCTCATGGTCGCGAACCCTAGCGAGCAGGTCCGACCTACTCCAAGTTGTCCACAGGCTGTCCCCAGAGCTCACTCCCCGGGCTCGCCAGCATCGACGGCTTCGGTTCGGCGCCTGGGCTGGTGCGCCCTTGGGTCGCCGCTGATAGCGCTCAACCCGTCCGATGTGGCGAGACAGGTGGCGGCCGGCTCCCGGTATCCGGGCGGAACGGGCACGGAAGCCAGCCACCACCAGACAGCCAGGCCGAGCCCAGGAGGGCGAGAAATGGGCCAAGCCCAGCGTCGTTCACCTCCCACTATAGAGGCCGGCCCCGGGCCAACGACGGCCACAAGCCTGTCCCCAACATCGATGTGGCCGGTTCGCGAGGTTTCATCTCACCGCGTGCTCAAACCGTCGCCGCGAGCCTTGATGTGTATTGACGGAGCTAGGTGCACTACCAAGCACACCACAGAGGCCCTACTCTCCTAGCGGGCAGGGGGAGGCCGCACGCGATGTCCAACAGGACTCGCCGGATGCTCATAGTCGCCGAGTTCTGGCTCGGCGTGTGCGCCCTCATCGCAGTCAGCTCACTCACGATCGGCTGGGGCTCGGTCATGATGGTCGGCGGTGCAGCCCTGTTCCTGCTGCTCGAATGGCACCTACCGACCGTGAGGCGCACGAACCACCCGCCCGGCTCATCTCGTCCGGACCCCAGCGACCCTCCGACGCCGCCCCCCTGACCGCGACAACAGTTCGCATCCTGATGCCTGTGGCGACCCGGCTTGCGGGAGGTATCAGCCTGTAGATGGACTGCAGATGCTTCACTATGAGTGGCGCTCACGGCGGAAGGTTCTGTCCATGACACTGACTCCATCGCAGGAAGTCGAGTTACTGTCCCTGGTCGCATCACGCCTTCCTGGCTTGATCCGACCCGACGAACTGGCCCGACTCGACCACCTCCGAGCCATGGTTCGGGGCAACGATGACCCGCCACCCGAAGACAAGGACTGGTCAAGGGGAAGCCTGTGTAGATCCACTACCCAGCGTCCCATACCGCGCGCCACCTATTCCCGGCGTCGACCGCCCCTATCGCCGGCAGTCGGGTGCTTAGGTGTGGTCTCGGTGATCGATGACGTCGATGCCGGGGAGGTTCTCGAACGCGGATCCATCGGCAGCTACCACGGTGCGTCCCGATGCCGCTGCGGTTGCGGCGATGATGAGATCGTGGGCTCCTCGGGGGCTGCCCGCTCGGCGAACCGCGACCAGCAGTTCGGCGTGCTCGGCGGCGACGTTGGTGCCGTAGTCCAGCACCGAGACAGTTGATCGGATGGCTTCGACGTAGTCGGCTCGTCGCTGCCGGTAGCGGCTGCTGGCCAGCTTCACGCCAACAAGGAGCTCAGCCACGGTGATAGCGGCGATGGCCACATCGTCATCGTCGTCGATGAGTTCGTCGAGCCCGGCGTCGGATCGCTCGGTATCGATGAGAAAGGTCGTGTCAAGCAGGAGAAGCCGGCTCACTGGCGTTGCTCCACCTCGAGCAGGTCTCTGATCTCATCGAGTTGTCGGGCCCAAGCTTTGTCGGGTCGATGCCCTTTGAGTACAGCCTTGAGGTCCGCGCCCCCTCCGGTTCGTACTGGCTCGATATGAGCGACCGCTCGGCCATGGCGAATCACGGTGAAATGCTCGCCCGAGTGCTCGACCGCATCCAACAGATCCGAGAAGCGGCGGGCGGCGTCAGTCGCAGTCACATCAGGCATGACATCAGATTATCAGATTCCATGCTGGTTTGGTGCGCCCCAGGACCGCACCGGGATTGAGGCTCAAGGCCGGCAGGGACCCTGACCGTTGGGCAACAACACCCGGGCGAGTGACCCGGGACATCCAACCCAGGAGTCAACCACCATGTCCGATGTCGAATCCATCTCCGTCACGAACCTCGACTACGGGAGCAACGCCGGCCCGACCAATCAGGCCGAACTAGCGGCCGCCGCATTCCTGGCCCGCTACACCGGCCGGACCCTCGACGCCTACCGCCACGACCTCCGCGTCCTGTTCCAATGGGCCACCGACAACCACCTCGACGCGCTGGCCGCCACCCGCGCCCACCTCGAGATCTTCCGAGGCTGGCTCGAACAAACCGGCCTCGCCCCCTCAACAGTCGACCGGCGCCTGTCCACCGTCTGCGGGTTCTACCGGTTCGCCCACATCGACGGCCACATCACCGCCAACCCCGCCCAATACGTCCGCCGCCCCAAAGTTCATCCCGTCGAGGGCCGCGGCTTGGATCGAACCGAACTCGCCACCTTCCTGTTCACCGCCGAACGAGTCAGTCCCGACCACGCTGCCCTCGCTGTCCTGTTGGGTCTCAATGGCCTGCGAGTGTCCGAAGCATGTGCGACCAACATCGAGAACCTCGGGGTCGACCGCGGTCACCGCACCCTGCGCATCATCGGCAAAGGCAACAAGCCAGCCATCGTTCCTCTCGTCCCCCGCACCGGCCGCACCCTCGACTTGGCCAAGGGCGAACGCACCCAAGGCCCGCTCCTACGCCGCCAAGACCGCACCCGCCTCGACCGGCGCACCGCCCACCGATGGATCCAATCAATCGGCCGCAAGGCCGGACTTGGACACGTCCACCCCCACATGCTGCGCGCCGCGTTCATCATGGCCGCTCTCGACGCCGGCGTCCCCTTGCGAGACGTCCAGACCGCAGCGCGTCACGCCGATCCCCGCACCACCACCATCTACGACAAACGACGCCAGAACTTCGACCGCCACGCCGCCTACGTCGTCGTCGCCTACGTCACCGGCAGCTAACCCAAACCATCCCCTACCGGCCATCCCGATATCCCGCCGCCGAACCATCACCGAACGCCGGGATCGTGATCCTCATTCTCAAGGGCCGGCAAGTATCCGGGGGCGCCGGTTCGCCGGTTCGAGGACTATTCGGGACCGTGATTGTCGACGCCGCGCACGGGCCGAAGTCTCTCACTCACTTGACCGGGATGTTCGGGCTACGGCTCGTCGTTATCGAGAGCACATGGCCAATGTTCAGTGTTCGCCACAACGGTCGATGAGGTAGTCATGTATCGATCCTTGGGGCCCGCTGTTCTCGCCGGATGTGTCATTCTCGCAGCTGCAGCGACACCGCTACTCCCGAATCCACCGAGACCTCGGCCGCGACCGTTCCCGTGGCCCAGACCTCGTCGTCGGTCCCCGCGCTTCCTGAACGCCTCGCTTTCAGCACCGCTGAATGTGCTGGCTTCGATGTCCTCGGTAGGGGGGAAACCCTCGAAGAGCTCGTGCCGCTTCACGCGCACGATGACCTCGGGCCCAGCTCGGAGTACTTCGCGGCGGCCGCCGCGATTGGTCAAGCAGCCAGAGACAGATTCGATAGCGTCGTTGAGGCCGCCGAATCCGGAGAGCCCCCACCGGCCGCTGAGCCCCCTGCAGAAGGACTGCATCGGATCGAACGCCTGGTCCAGGCCAGCACCTCACCCGCGCTCATTGCCAGTTCGGCCCAGCTCGCTGAGCGCATCGAAGAAGAGTGCGGCGCCAACGAGGTCGCTACTGCACTCTGGGATACTCATGGCGAGGCGCTGTTCATGCAGGCCATCCCACCAACCGGCTACTGCGAGGCTCTCGCCCGGTTCGACCTGGAATCACTCGACGAGGTGGACGCTCATGCCCCTGACGCTCATCGCCAGTGGATCGAAGCTCTCCGGACAGCCGACCCTGACGACGAGTCATCGCTTGCGCTCGTTTTGGGCAGCGGCATGAAGACCACGATGTACCGGTCAGCGCAATGCGGCGAGAACCTCGGCGATCTTCTCGACATCTCGGACTAGGCCCCTCGAACGCGACCACCCGCCGCACCCGCACCCCACAAGAACAGCGCTCCGGTGTCCCATACCAGCTGCCCATAATCCCGACCGCCCCCCGCCCCAGTTCGCCGGCTCGGTGACGCACAGCCGTTGCCGGACGC
>JAAETH010000262.1 GCA_024228575.1 Actinomycetes bacterium | reverse complement strand
GGGCAGCCGACGTCATCGGCCAGGAGAACCTCTACCGGGGCGACGCCTGGCTGTCCGCAACCGTCTCCCGGGCCTCGGCCGAAGGATGGCAATGGGTGGAGCGCCAGCAGGGCGACCAGATGGGAACGAGCGACGCCCCCGCGTAGGACGAGGTCGGCTCGCCCTTGTGAGCAGCAGCGACCGACTATCGTGATGTGACGTTCACCCGGGTGATCCACCCCCGAGCCGTTCCCAACTCTGGCCTCCTCGTAGAGGATGCTGGAGCACTGTCCGCGGAAGAGGGCGTCGGTAGCTTGTGATGCTGACCGGTGGAGGAGGGGTCGAATGACTGGATTGCTGCCATCGTGGCGGGCGGGAGCGACCCGAGAGGCGATTGTTGACTTCCTCGATCAGGTCGACGAGATCCCACCGTCAGAGCGAGTCGCCGTGTTCGACAATGACGGCACGATGTGGTGTGAGAAGCCGAACTACACCCAACTGGACTTCCTGGTCCTGGAGCTGAGCCAGGCGGTTGCCCGAGATCCCAGATTGGCCGAACGGGCCGAGTATCGGGCCGTCCTCGACCGTGACATGGAGGCC
>JAAETH010000261.1 GCA_024228575.1 Actinomycetes bacterium | reverse complement strand
TCATCGCCCCCGATCTGGTCGGCCCTGGCAACCGGACACTCACATTCCTCCCTCTCGCCCACGTGCTGGCCCGCGTCGTTCAGCTGACCGCAATCACAGCCGGTGTCCCGGTCGCGTTTGGTGGGGGGATCCAGACCCTCCTATCGGATCTGGCCGAGCTGAAACCAACATGGTTGACCGTCGTGCCACGAGTTCTGGAGAAGGTGCACGACGGTGCCGCGCAGAAGGCCGGGACTGGGTTCAAGCGGCGTATCTTCGATCATGCGTCCAGTGTCGCCAAGCAGGTCGGGGCGCACGCCGTGGCCGGAACGACACCGTCGCGGCGCCTCCGTATCGAATACAAGGTCGCTGAGGCCGCCGTCTACCGTAGCCTGCGCGCCGCGATGGGCGGCGAGCTGAAGTACGTGATCTCGGGCGGTGCGCCACTCGATCCCGACCTTGGGTTCTTCTTCAAAGGTGTCGGTATCGAGGTACTCGAGGGCTATGGACTCACGGAGACCACAGGCCCCGCAACCGTCCATCGCGTTGGGCAATCGAAACCTGGGACCGTTGGGCCCGCGCTGCCGGGCGTCGACGTCCGCATCAGTGACGTCGGCGAGATACTGCTTTCGGGTCCCCTGGTCTTCAGGGGCTATTGGGAGAACGACGAGGCGACAGCCGAAGCGTTCGAAGGTGAATGGTTCCGTACTGGCGACTTCGGCGAGATCGACGAGGATGGCCATGTGGTGATCACGGGGCGGATGAAGGACCTGATCGTGACCGCCGGTGGCAAGAACATCGCGCCGGCGCCGCTCGAGATGAAGGTCGCCGCACACTCATTGGTGAGTCACGCCGTCGTGGTGGGAGACGATCAGCCTTTCGTCTCGGCCCTCATCACGCTGGACGTGCAAACACTCAGTGTCTGGGCCAACGTCAACGATCGTCAGGTGGCAGCGCCCGGCCACCTCGTCGAGGAGTTGGCGAACGATCCCGACTTGCACACCGAGCTTCAGAAGGCCGTGGACAACGCCAACGTGTCGGTCTCCCGTGCGGAGGGCATCCGCACCTTCCGAGTCTTGAGGAGCGACTTCACGGTTACCTCAGGCGAGCTCACGCCGACAATGAAGGTGCGCCGATCGATCGTCATCGCCAACCACGCTGAAATCGTTCAGCAGATCTATGAACGAGACTGACCGCCCGGGAACTGACCAATGTGACGAGGCGGCACCGACGAACCAGTCACACAACCGGTGTGCGTTCGTGCTCGGCGGTGGCGGGCGCTGGGGCGCGGTCGAGATCGGGATGCTGAGGGCGTTGGTCGAAGCGGGAATCCGGCCCGACCTGATCTGTGGTACCTCGATTGGCGCCTTCAACGGTGCCGTCTTTGCCTCTGCGGCGGACTCAGACGGCATTGCTACCCTCGAGCGTCTTTGGGGCAGTGTGGCGGCCGACAACCTCCTCGGAGCCCGGCCCCTAGACCGAGCCAGAACCTTCCTCAAGTTGCGGGTCGCCGTCCAGGATCCAGGACCGCTCCGGACCCTCCTGGAGGATGCCCTACCGGTGAACCGTATAGAGGATCTGGCCGTACCATTCCAGTGTGTCGCGGCCTCGATCGAGCGTGCGGCCGAGCACTGGTTCGAGGAGGGGCCCATCATCGACGCCGTGCTGGCCTCAGCCGCAGTACCAGCGCTCTTCCCGCCGGTCGAGATCAGCGGCGAACACTTCTACGACGGTGGGCTCGTGAACTCCGTGCCGGTCGATCGGGCGATCGAGCTGGGGGCAACAGAAATCTTCGTCCTCCAGGTCGGGCGAGTGGAACAACCCCTCCGACCTCCGAAGAGAATGCACGAGACGGCGCTTGTCTCATTCGAGATCGCCAGACGTCACCGGTTCGGCAGAGTGCGCGACCGAACACTCGACGGGATCAACATCCATGTCCTGCCGAGCGCAAACGACATGGCCTTCGACGACCCTCGACAGATCAAGTGGAGCGACATGTCCGAGACCGATGCGCTGGTTGCGGGAGCATACGAAGCATCGGTCGCCTACCTGGCGGCCCTGGACGCTCAACCATGAAGAGGCCGCCCCCCTATCTCGTTCGCCGGCTCATCATCGATCCGCTCTTCATCATCGGCGCCATCGCGGCTTTGACGTCACTTCCGCTGTGGCTACTGATCGCGGCGTTCGCCTCACGATTCATACCTGGCCGCTGGCGCCCCCTCCGCGTTGCCTGGTTCCTCTTCCTCTATGTAGCGCTGGAAGCGTTGCTGCTCGTCGTTCTGTTCGTGCTGTGGATCGGCTCCGGATTTGGATGGAAGCTGGAATCACCCCGATTCCAGGCGATCCACTACACCGTTGCCGGATGGTGGCTGAGACAAGTGATGGGAAGCGCCAGGCGAACGTTCAACCTGGTGATCGAGCCCGAGAACACCGCCGAGGCCGCCGACAACGACCGACCACGGCTCATCTTCAGTCGCCACGCCGGCCCCGGCGACTCGTTCCTGTTGGTCGAGGCGGTGCTCAACGGGGGCGGCCGCAGACCTCGGGTCATCCTCAAGGACCTGCTGCGACTCGACCCGTGTGTCGACGTGATGCTCGGGCGACTCCCGAATCGGTTCATCCCGAGCACCGGCAGGGCCGGCCAGGTGGTCGTCGACTCAATCCAGGAACTGTCGGCCACGATGGGGGGCCGGGATGCCCTCGTGTTGTTCCCCGAGGGAGGCAACTTCACGCCCCACCGACGCGAACGTGCTATCGAGAAGCTGGAGGAAATCGGCCGGCCACGTCTAGCCGCCATGGCACGCGATATGGACCATCTCCTCCCTCCCAAACCGACGGGTGCGCTGGCGGCAATCGCAGCAGCACCGAACGCCGACATCGTGTTCGTCGGCCATGTGGGGCTGGAAGCACTGTCCACCACCAAGGACCTGTGGCGTGGCATCCCGATGGACTCCCACGTGGTCTCGCGCCTATGGGTCGTCCCCGCCGAAGATGTGCCCCCACCTGATGAGCAGGAGCACTGGCTCTACGACCAATGGAGCACCATCGACGACTGGATCGACTGCCACGTCAGCAATACTTCGGATGAAGGCAACTGACTCATAGCGCCCAACCGGAGTGCCTGTCTCACCGGCGAGAGGGTCACCATCACCGGAAGTGGACGGCCAGTTGCTGAGTTCCGACCCTTGCCGCGTCGGGCACCTGATCCCTGGGAGGAGCTGTCGTCAGCTTCTCAGGACTCCACGCTGTGCTCGAAGTGCGGTCGCCGGATTCGCCGCTGTTCTCAGCTCTCCGCTGATGGGTCATGACGGCTGCTCTGGGAGCGGAGGTCGGTGTTGGTGAGTCGCTTGGCCATAGCCCAGACATAGCCGTGCCCTCGCCTGCGGGCTTGCTCAGTCACCGGTCCGGTCCAGCCTTCATCGAGGGTGGTGTCGAGGATCTCGACCCAGCGCTCGAAGAGTTGGCGATCGAATGGGGCGGTGTCGTGGAGCCAGCGGTGCGCTTCGATGACATCGTCGGCTTCTTGGTGGGGCCCTCCAAGCAATAAGCCGGTCCAGAAGTCCGTGAGCTCGAGTACGTGGGCGTGCCAGTCGACTCTGGCGATGGTTTCGAAGTAGAAGTGAAACCGGTCGTCTTGGGCGATCTCGCGGTAGAAACGGGTGACGAACTCTCTCCCCTCGCCGGCCGTGTCAAGATCGCGACCACGATGTTCCGCCGGTCGGGTACGGGTCAACGTGCTTCTGCATCGTGTTGGCACCGTCTGATGTCTGCCAGTCTCACCGAGTGAACCACCCTAGGTTCGTTGGAGAATCAGGTGCTTGGTTTTCCAGCTGTTGCTGGGCTCTGTTGGCTAGCGTAGCGGAAGGTCCGAGACGCTTGTCGAAATGGAACCGGCGCCGTCAACCAGAGCACCGCCGAGGCGATCAGGGCCACGTGATCAGGCGATGACACCGGCTTCTTGAAGGGCGGCGATGTCCTCCCATGTCCGACCCAGCTCGAGCAGGATCAGCTCAGTGTGCTGGCCGAGTTCCGGGGTCGGCT
>JAAETH010000260.1 GCA_024228575.1 Actinomycetes bacterium | reverse complement strand
GTCAAGGTCGCCGACCTCGCCGGGCACGGCGATGCCCGTACTGCCGAGGGCTATCGCCACAGCGTCCGACCGAGCCTCCCCCACGCCGCCGAGGCATGGGACGAACTGCTGTCGAGCGTCGCCGACGCTCAGTGACGTGAGCGAGCTCGCAATTACTCTAAATGGTTTAGAGTAATTGAATGTCTACCGTTGCCGCCGAGCAGGCGCTGGCGTTGCCAGCCGAAGAACGAGGGAGCGCGCTCCTAGAGCTTGCCGAGGACCAGTGGTTCGATCGAAAGAGTCCAAGGGTTGCGGCCAAGGACCTCGCCGACTGCCTGATCGGTTTCGCGAACGCCGAGGGGGGCACTGTTGTCGTCGGCCTGTGGGACGGCAAAGTAGAGGGCGTCACGAAGACGAAGAAGGGACAACTGGCGAGCTGGCAGCAGGCTGCGCTCGACTTCACAACGCCGACGGTCCCATGCAGAACGAGACCCGTTGAGTGCGTGAACAGCGATGGTCAAATCGATGAGCTCGTCGTCGTAGACGTCGAGACCAGCGGTCAGGTCCACACGAACAAGAAGGACGAGGTCTTCTTGCGTGTCGGTGACGAGAACAGGCGTTTGACCTTTGCCCAACGCCAGGAACTCCTCTACGACAAGGGGCAATCTACATTCGAGAGCACTGTCATACACGACGCTGCATTCGACGATCTCGATGGCGCGCTTCTCACCTCATACGCGATTGCTGTCAATCACCCAGACCCGAAGCGGCTCCTGGTGGCGAGAGGCTTGGCGAAGCCTGATGGAGCACTCACGGCGGCGGCCGTGCTGCTCTTCGGCGTCGAACCCCAACGATGGTTTCCTGAGGCGAGTGTTCGGGTCCTTCGGTACCGTGGAACTGAGCGGGGCACCGGCGCGCGGCAGCAGCTGTTGCACGATTCCCGCATTGACGGTCCTATTCCCCATCAGCTGCGCGCCGCTCGCAATGAGATGATCGAGCAGACGCCGAAACGTAAGGCGCTTGGCCGCAGTGGACGATTCGAATCGATCGGTCTCGTGCCCCAAGACGCATGGCTCGAGGCCATCGTGAACGGCGTGGTGCACCGCTCCTACAGCGTCGGAGGTGACCACATCAGGGTCGAGATCTTCGACGACCGCATCGAAGTGGAAAGCCCCGGGCGGTTCCCCGGGATCGCCGACTTGACGGATCCGCTTCACATCACCCGCTTCGCTCGCAACCCGCGGATAGCCCGAGTCTGTGCAGACCTCGCCTTCGGCCAGGAACTCGGTGAGGGCGTCAGACGGATGTTCGAGGAAATGCGCCTAGCGGGACTAGCAGACCCCGAGTACCAGCAGACATCGGGAAGCGTTCGATTGACTCTTCCCTCTACGGCTGTCGATCGCGAGCTCGAGGCGCGCCTTCCCGCCGGTTCAAGAGATCTGGTGCGCTTCGTACGTGAAGGCGGCAGGGTGAGCACTGGTGACCTGGTGGAGGCGACTGGACGGTCTCGCCCCGTCGTGATTCGCCAGCTGAACGCTCTCCGTGAGGCAGGAGTCATCTCCTGGGTTGGAAACAGCCCCAAAGATCCGCGGGCCTACTGGACAATCCTCGCTGAATAACGCTGATGTCACTAAACAGTTGGGACTTCTTTCGACCTGCATGTTCATCCGTACTCTAAAGGTGCTCTAAACAGAAGTTGAGAGTAGCCAGCGTCCGGAACCTGAACGATTGGGATGTCTCGGTGCCTATGGTTCCCGCTAGGCACCGCACTCAGCGTGGCAGCCTGGACTTGTACTCGCCGCAAAGGTGGGTCGTTCGTGGCGATCACCCATGACGTGAGCACTACGTCGTGGTCACGACCGTTACTCTGCCTTTGGTATGCGCAGTCGACGGCCGAGGTACTCCAGCCCGAGGTTCGGCATGCGGCGTGAGATGTGTCCAGAGTTGTGCTCTTCGGCCAAGGCTGTTGCCTGATCGAGCAGTTGGTCGTCGGCGAGATCCGCTAGTTGGACCCGGTCGATAGCGCCATTCCGCCGTTCGTCGACCGCCGCTCTCGCTTCGATGATCGTTGGGAACTCCTTCGCTGCTTCCAAAATGTGCGCATACGACGATGCGGCCATGAGACCTACCAGCTCTGCGTAGTCGGTTGCGCTGAGGTATAGGGCTGCGACCAACGGCACAGCGCTGGCCATGTCGGACTTGTCACGATCAGACATGTGCAGAGCACCGCCAAGGATCCGAGTGACCCTCATCGCTCCGACTCCCGAGAGCGCCAGCCAGAAGAACAGGGTCGCTCGCCGCTGCCGTGCGCTCTGGACGAGGAGTCCCGGCACTAGATCGGCGGTGAAATCGAGGACCTCGCGGTTCCGGAACAGGTAGAGCAGGTCATCCCCGTCGAGGAGCTTCTCTGGTCGCTGGCGGAACAGGTCGGCAGCTCGTGAGAGGAAGAAGTTCGGCTCGTCGCGCACCTCGTCATCGCCAATGATCCGAAGGTGTGCGGTCTCTGGGGCCTCGACCGCCATCTGGAACTGCTGAAGAATGCGATTGCGGAGGTCGTCTCGCCACTTCAGGTAGTCACCACGTCGGGCTGGCTCGGCCTTTGTGTTGTGCCTCACGAACACCGAGTAGCGGCGGAAAGCCTGGCTGCCGCCGCTGTGGTTGCCATCCTTGCCAAGCACGAGCGGTGGAGCCTCGTACTGCGGGACATCGATCGTCACCAGGATCATCCCTTCGGCCACGTTCTCAGTGGACGTTGAGATCGATACCTCGAGATGGTCTGGGCCGATGAAGGAGTCAAGCAGGTCACCGATCTTGGATGGATCCCATCTTGTTGCTTGGGCTGCTGGGACTCCGATAGGTACACCGTCATCGGCCACGCCAACGACGATCTTCCCGCCGTTCGCGTTGGCGAACGCCACTACCTCTTTGACCAGGGTGAGACGATCCTTGGCAGCGGTCGGGTCAAGGGCTTCCTTGAACTCGAGCTGCTGACCCTCCTGTGGTAGCGGAGCTTTGCGATCATCCATCGCTGGATCTCTCCCACGTCTCGGCTGTTGTGTCGGCCGTCTGTAGTTCCTTGAGGGTCCGGCCGTTCGGAGTCTTCCACTCGACCCTGCCTTTCGCTGTCCGGCCGAGCATGACCATCGCGGCGGTCGACGGCGACGCGAACACGTAGTCCTCGGTCAGGCGCAGATGCTTGTCGGCTTCGGCGAACAGGCCCTTCTCCAGCAAGGCCGCTCGGAGTTGGGTCACATAGGCGTGGATGGAGGGAACCCGGGCCGTCCGAGCCAGCGATCCGGCGTAGACGACAAACCCGTCGGCGGTCTCAGTGCCTTCGGCGTTGGTGTCCTTGCCAACTAGGAAGCTGCTGAGCAAGGCGGGGGACGGAGTCCCGGCGATCGGGGTGAGCCGTCGTGCTAGACCGATTGGCTGACTGGGAGTGTGGTGTCCGATGGTCTGGGAACACTTCGCCGGTGCTGACGAGGGCACGGAGGCGATCATTGAGAAGGTTCACAGGGAACTTGTCGCGTTGGGTGCGGAGTTCTCGTGGTCTGGGGTCAAGTCGCCCGGGGAGGCCGGCGGTGGCGCAGGTCTACCCTCGAGTCCACTCGGCAGCTACGTTGCAGCACTTCGCTTGCTTGAGGTGAGCAGCGATCTCGCGCTCCAGGATGAGCCTTTCACAGAGTTGAGAGTGGGCAAGTGGATCAGTCACCTGCTGGAACTCGCCGGTATCGAAGCAGAGGTCAGGGCGATATCGGGTGACTCGATGATCAGGGGTTGTGACTGGGACTGCGAGTCCAGTGAGCAAGCCACATTCAGAATCCACACCGGGGAGCAGGAAGCCGTCTTTCGACCGCGTTTCTGGCGCGGACGACTCGAAGTAGACACGGTCGTCGAGGCGATCAACCTGTTCGCAGGAACAGCGCTCGTCGGGTGCGGCCTCGACGGCGGCCACTGGGTGACGTTCAGGTCCAATCCCGATGTGGATGATTACCTCAAACAGAGCCGGCGGCGGGCGTCGGAGCGTCTCGATGAGATCAGTCTCGAAGTGCTCGGGCAATATCGGCCGCACGGATTCTTCGCGAACCTGAGCGCCCTATCACCAGCCCACGCTGCGGCAGAGTTGAGTGACCAGGTCGTGCACCGGTTTGGGATCGGCTTCTACAACGTCGAACGCTCGTCATCGGAGATGCTCGAACTGCTGATGCTCCTCACCGACGACCAACGGTCCTGGCTGGTGACGGACGCAGAGCATGGGGCCTTGGCCATGACCGCGGCCCTGGACACGCTCGAGTCGTGGGCGGCGAGCTCGAACGGCATGATCCGGGTTGATAACACGATCGTGAAGCGAACCGTTGACTCCAGGCGAGCCTCGCTGATCGCTTCTGTCAATGGCCTCCCGCTGGATCTGGAGATCCACGTGAGCAAGTGGGTACAGACGGCCGCCATCCAAGAGGCGGTCAACAGCCTCGTTAGCCCCGACTGCGAGATCCTCGCAGGAACGACCGGCGCCCAAGACGTCTTCGCCATCGTCGCCGACCCCGAACTGAAAGGGCTGCTCCACTCGCGAGGCCTGACACTCCAGCCCGACTTCGACTGGGAACACAGGATCCGGTGACTAGTGCTGTGACCGGAAACGTTCGCGCGGTTGGCGGGTCATGCGGCTTGTGTGGCTGGTCGTCCCCATCGGTGGCCTTTCTCGGCTCGGACTCGTGCTCGTTCTCGTCGTTGAGCGGCGAGTAGTTCGGGTGCTCTGGCGTTGGCGTTGCGCCAGCGCAGGTGTGCATCTAGTCGGCGGGTCAGCACGACGTGGTTGGGGTGGTTCGAGTTGTTGAGCACGAAATCGCGTAGGGGCCCGAAGTGGGCTTCGATCGGGTTCGCCCACGAGCTGTAGGTCGGTGTGAAACACAACTCAACATGGTGCCTGTTCGCCCAGGCCCTGATCTTGGTGCCTTTGTGGGCCGACAGGTTGTCGAGGATCACATAGATCTGGTCACCGTCGGGGCGGCGAGCCCGGATCGATTTCAACGCTGCGAGGGTGTTGGCTGCTGACTTGTGGTTGCGTACGACGCCCCATAGTTCGTCATCACCGATCGAGTAGCAGCCGTGGAACTGGCGGACCCCGTGGAGCTTGTTGTAGTTCGCTGGTTGACGTTTTGGATGGCTCTTGGCCGCCCAGCACGATCCGCCAACGGGTCGGATCGATAAGGGCCCGAACTCGTCGAACGCGAACGTGCGATCCGGGTGATGTTCGAGCACGTGCTCGATACGGTCCAACTTCGCGCCACGATCCGGGTCGTTGGATTCCTTCCAGGTCTTGGTTCGCTGAAAGGTGATCCCGTTGGTCTTGAGTACCAGCCGGAGCTGTTCACGGCCGACGGTGACGACCCGATCGCTGTTGTCGGCGAGGTAGTCGACAAGCTTGCCGATACTCCACCGGGTGAAGGGCTGGTCGAGTTTCTCGGGACGTGTGCGGGCAGTCGCGACGATGAAGGCTTCATCGTCAGTCGTTGTCTGGCGGGGACGGCCACCCGCCCACTGAGGGTCCAGCGATCGCATCCCCAGGTCGTTGAACCGGTGGATCATCTCGCGAACCCGGTCCTCGGAGGTGACCACAAGCCGGGCTATCACCGGCACCGTGTTGCCCCAGCCGATGCGTGCACAACCAGAGCACGCCGCCACGATGCACGATCCGCTGGATCTGTAGGCCCTCTTCATGGGTCAAGCGACGGACCCGAACTCGTTCAGACATCCCACCATCAAAACAGGCCCCAACCCCCAAGTGGTGGACGCGCCAAACAACCACACAATCCCGGTCACAGCACTAGCGCACCCGAACGAAAAGAACTTGCTAGCGAATGTCCACCGACACCGAGCCTCGACGTAGCCGGAAACGTAGCCAACTGGGCACGAACCCGATCGTTTCTCGTAGACGGCGCACGAAGAGACCCAGGCAGACTCAGCGGGACAGATCGGACGAGGAAACCCCTGCTGACCTGGGAGAACATTCCGAATCAGACGGATTTGGTGAGACACTGATGGACTCTGTCGGACGACGCAAGACACCCTCCGCACAGCTTTGCAAGCAGGAAGTCGTGGGTTCGAGTCCCATCAGCTCCACACCATCAGCTCCACCACAAAACCCCAGGTCGGAACATATTTCTGATTCTGGGGTTTCTGCGTTTCTTGCCAACGCGGCCAGATTGAGCGTAGCTGAGCCTCCCCCGTTGACCCGGTCACTTCGACTAGGAGGTAGCCGTGCCAGCGTTGGAGAAGGAACAGCCGGTGCGTCGCACGCGTCGTTCGTTCACCGCCGAGTTCAAGGCTGATGCTGTGGTCTTGGTCATCGAGGATGGCCGTTCGATCCGAAGTGTGGCGAGGGTCTCGGGGTTGGTGAGTCGAGTCTGGGGAACTGGGTCCGCCAGGCCCGGATCGATGCCGGCGAACGCGAAGGCGTGATCACGTCTGAACTTCAGAGCTGGTCGAGCTCCGTAGCCAGAACGCTCAGCTGCGCATGGAACGAACGGTCCCGCTACCCAAATCTGGTGCGCCCGGCGCTGCTTTCGGCGACCGGCCATAAGGCACTGGGGCTGTCCGTTCCAGGGCTGGGGTCTTGGAGGCGTTCATGGTCTGGTGCCCGGAAGATCGATGGCTACGAGGGACGCATCGTGGCCGTAGCGGACTGTTAGGAGAAGCTGGTCGCTGAACACCCCTGCGATATGAACCCCGCGGTCCGATGCGGGTTGCGGATCGCCGCTCAACGCGACCTTGTGCCAAACGTCGTCCGCGTCCTGGTAGGCAACGAACCACTGGTCCGCTCCATCGGTGGCAAGGACGAGGACAAGGCGTTCGGAGGTGATGACACCGGCTACGCGCCAGTCGGTACGGGGTAGCTCGACGGTGCTCCAGGTTGTGCCTCCGTCGTTGGAGAGGTCGAAGTCACCGTTGACTCCCCTGACGATCGCGCCGCCGGCGGCGATCGCGACCTCAAACTCGGCGTCGAACGGGACCACCGACCACTCGAGGCCGTTGGTCGAGAAGTACCACGCCCACCCGGGGGAGCTTGCCGGGCCGGCTGTGAACACACCGTTGTCATAGTTGAGCGGCCAGCCGAACTGATCGATCTTTCGCCACTCGCCATCGAGGAAGAACGCATCGAATCCAGAATCGGAGTTCAGCGCATCGATCTCTTCGGGAGTGAAGCCGAATTCCTCGAACGAATACTCGACCATGTCTCCGTCCGAGACTGCCTCTACGCCTCCCTCGGAGCGCCACGCATCTTCGAATCCGAGTTCCATGGCGACACAGGCGAAACTCCTCTCGAAGTGACCAAGCCGAGCCACCAAGGTCGCCTCGGGGCTCGTGACCACGCCGTAGATCTGCTCCGATTGCAGACGCCCTGGAGTATCAACCTCAGCAAAAGGAAGATCCTCCCTGGTCCAGGTCTGACCGCCGTCGCTGGAGATCATGAGATGAGCGACGGGAACCGGGTGGACACACTTGCCACCGGTGACGTCGCCGGGTGAGGAAACCAAGACGGCCACCCGGTCGGCTTCAGCATCGAAGGTGATCGGCACCCAGTCTCCGAGTGGCAGTTCGTTGAAGACGACGAGATCGCTGCTCGCCTTCAACACGCCGCCGTCGTTGACGATCACTCGATCTGGCTCGACTACCGCTCCCGTGCTGCGGCCATAGATGGTTGTGTCGGTCTCGATCGAGCTGATCAATGACCATTCAGTGGGCTCGTCGGTGATCACCATTCTCGGTGAGGTCGGTTGAGGCGTGCCCTCACCGGCAACATCTGAGTCTGTAGGCGTTGCCGCCAACAGGTACGGTCCGTCGAGGTTCTCTCCGACCAACACCAGCGCTCCGCTCAACGTGCCGATGATGCTCACCGGTCCCGAGGCAACGAAGTCGAGACCCTCGACATCGGCTGTGTTCACCCAGTTCCAGTCACCCCGACGGTCACGGTGCAGCAGGTAGGACCTACTGCCAGCCGGGCTCATGGCCGTGTGGTAGGCAACGCCGCCCAACTCGAACACACCGGTCACCAACTGGTCTTTGGGTGGGACAACCTCGGCCCAGGTATGTCCTCCGTCAACGGTGACCTGTGACGCTCCCTCCGAGTCGACCCGCACAGAATGCACATAGGGCCACAAGACGGACCGCGTATCTGCCGGGAAAGGCTGCTCCTCCCAGACCACACCGTCTATCGACCGCCATAGCGCCGTGTCAGCAGGTCCGCTAGCCACGAATCTCGACCCATCGTGGACCACCGTCACCGCATCTACTGCAGTTGTGCCCCATTCGTCGTTGGTCAGTGTGAGGGTGACCGAGTCGAATCCGCTTCGGTCGAGCGCCACCCTTCGTTCTTCATTCTTGTCGGGTGCGATTGCTCGTTCGGTGTTCGACAGGCCGAGATGATCCCACGACACCGTGATGACCTCCCCTTCGCCATCGAGGTAGGTCAACCCCTCAGCATCGGCAGAAACCAGTTCGATACCCATCTCATATGCCACGCAGCCGAAGTCGAGTTCACGCCAGACGTCGCCGGTCACGATCGTGACCGTGGCGTCCGTCGCCACCGAGTACCACCCAAATTGGCGAACGCGCTCATCTGACGGCCCGAACGGCTCGGGAAGATCGAGGCCAGCCCAGGTGCGGCCAACGTCGTCGGACACCAGCAAACGAGTCGGCGCTGGCGACGACTCACACGGCTCCCCCTCCGCCTGCAACGCAACCTGATTGCCCACGAGGACAACGATCGTCCGATGGTGAGCATCGAGTGCCAACACCTGATCGCCTTCAGGCAGCTCAATCGGGTCGAAACCCGCCAGATCTCGCGTCACAGCCAGACCGGTCCCCGTCGACACCGCTACGAACCCGTCACCCACGGCAGCAGGAACTCCGAAGCCACCAGGTGTTAGATCGGTGGCAGCCGGGACAGACATGCCAACCCACCGGAACGCCTCGTCCGCGCTATCAAGATCCGGCACAGTCACCGAGGCGGGCTCTGTCACACCCGGCTGGGTCGTGGTGGAACTTGGTGGAGGGCTGTCGGAGCCTTCCACCCAGGCAACAGCCACCCCGACCCCGATCACGGACGCAATTGCGATGACCACCGATCCGAGCCATCCGAACCGAGAGGCAACCACCGGGTCCGATTCGTCGCCTCCGGTCAATAGCGTCACCTGATGATCGCCACCGCTCGAACCCACACCACGACAGTACCGTTGGATGTCACAGTGGCCTCGTCGCGGGCAGCGACACGGCTACCCTCTCGAGCAGTTGGACCCAGGCTGGAGGCCGCCCCTGTCGGGTCCTGCCAGAAACGCTGGGCCATCGAGATCCACCTCGACCCAACGGCATCGATCACTGAGTCTGATCGGATGGCGAGCGGTTGGACGATCCATCCAGAGATCGTGGCTTCACCTACGGAGCCCCATCCGTGAAGTTCCGCGTCACCCAAGGGAGGTTGCCCCGGTTGCGGGACTTGCTCGAGGCGCATGGTGGCTTGGAGGGTGTAGGCGCGGTCTGGTCAACCTCAACCCCCGGACAAGAAGGGCTAGTGGAGCCGATCTGAGGGGATGGTCAAGGCGGCGTTCAATTGGATCGAGGTCGAGGCCGTGTGTCACGCGTGCGGTCTGTAGGCGACGCTGCGTTGCCAGACGCACGTGATTTCGTCGTATGGCGGTGACACTGTCGGGTGAATCCCGACGATGACATGCTCGCTGCCGAAGAGGCCTGCTACTCGGACTGCATACGGTGTGGTGCTGACATCGTTGTCGTTCTGCGTCTCCGCGATCTCATTCCGGTTGGGGTGCTCAGTGTCAGCTGCGAGAACGAGTGGCCCGCCGGCTACTACGGGTAGCCAGAACTTCAAAAACCGGATCTTCCGCCCAAGCAGGTGATGGGTGGAGGGAGGTTCACACCTCGGTGTCGAGGTACGGCCCGTCGACTTCTCTGAATCGTGCCGAACCGAGGCAGCTACATCAGGTGTCGGCTCGGGTTGTGTGGGCAATGAGGACTGAACACGGTGCCCGTCTGGCGACATCGCTGGCGACAGATCCGAGGACCCGCGCGATTCCTTGGACACGACGGTTGCCGACGACGATCATGCGAGCGTTCAGTCGTTCGGCCTCGTCGCACAACGTTCGGGCCGGCTCGTCGAAACTGACCGTGTGGGTCACAGGAGTGTGCGATAGCTCGAGTGCGAGCGAGGCGAGGTGTTGCGCTGCCTCCGAGAGGGCGTCGACGTGGAAGACGTCGCCGCCGATGGTTTTGTTCATTGGAGCTGAGTGGTCGACGCACATGACGAGGTGGAGGTTCACCCCATACGCGGCGGCGAGTTCAGCGGCGTCCTCGGCAGCTCGGCGGGCGGTTTCGGATCGGTCGACGCCGACGATGATGTCGTCCATATGTGGCTCCTCCGTTTGTCGACCGTCGCGGCGGTCTCTGTCGAGCCAGCCCCGCGGCTGGCAGGCCCCCGCATCCTAGGGTCCCCGTGGTTGGCCTGCCGGTGCCAGTTGGCGACCTCAGGAAGTGGCTGGCACCGGACAGACAGCCGATTGTTGAATCAGGGTTCGCCGAACATCTGGCGCTGCATGATCTCTTCGCCAGGAATCCAGTCGAGTGGGACGTGGGAATTGACCTCGGCACGACCCACGACGAAGTAGTGCACCTCGTCAGGACCATCGGCGAGTCTGAGTGTGCGCTGCTGCCTGTACATGCTGGCGAGTGGTGTCCACTGGGTCAGGCCCGTGCCGCCGTGCATCTGGATTGCCTGGTCGATGATCTCGGCGCACCGCTTGGGCACCATTGCCTTGACGCCGCTGACCCAGACGCGAGCCTCGGCGTTGCCGAGAACGTCCATGGCCTTTGCTGCTCGCAGCACCATCAGCCGCATGGCCTCGATCTCGAGGCGTGCCTTGGCGATGATCTCCATGCTGCCGCCGAGGTAGGCGAGCTTCTTGCCGAATGCCACACGTTTGGTGGAGCGATCGACCATCAGCTCGAGGGCCTTTTCGGCGGCACCGATGGAACGCATGCAGTGGTGGATGCGACCGGGGCCAAGACGCAGTTGGCTGATCTCGAATCCTCGGCCCTCGCCGAGCAAGATGTTGTCCTTTGGCACGCGCACGTCGTGGAACTTGATGTGCATGTGGCCGTGTGGCGCTTCGTCCTCGCCGAAGACCTCCATGGGACCGACGATCTCGACACCGGGGGTGTCCTTGGGGACCAGGATCTGCGATTGCTGAAGGTGTGGTGATGCGTCCTCGTTGGTTCTCACCATCACGATGAAGATCTTGCAACGACCCTCACCGGCGCCCGAAGCGAAGTACTTCTGGCCGTTGATGACCCACTCGTCGCCATCGAGGATGGCCTGACAACGGACATTCTTGGCGTCGGAGCTGGCCACGTCGGGCTCGGTCATGACGTAGGCCGATCGGATCTCGCCGTTGAGGAGCGGCTTGAGCCACTTCTCCTTTTGTTCGGGGGTGCCTACACGTTCGAGAACCTCCATGTTCCCCGTGTCGGGAGCCGAGCAGTTCATCGTCTGAGAGGCGAGTGGGTTCTTGCCCAGTTCGGTGGCGATATATGCGTAGTCGAGGTTCGACAGGCCTTCGCCGGTCTCGGCATCGGGCAGGAAGAAGTTCCACAGACCCCTGCTGCGAGCCTCGTTCTTCATCCCCTCGAGGAATTCGAGCTGTTCATCGCTGTAGGCCCAGTGATCGGGTCGGTTCTCTCCCAAGCGGTGAAATTCCGATGAGCCTGGAATGACCACCTCGGCGATGAACTCCTTCACCGCCTCATACAGCGGTACGACCTCTTCGGACATCCGAAGATCAAAATCGTCTGGTCCTGCCGTTTTGAGCCCTGTCATGGCACATTCCTATCCACTGGCGTACGTTTCGAGAAGCTACCCGACGTCTATGAGGGGAGAACAATCGGTGCGCAGTGTTGATGTGGTCGTTGTTGGTGGAGGCATAGCTGGTGTCAGTGTTGCTGCCAGGCTTCCCCGCGAGCTGAGAGTTGTCGTCGTCGAGCGAGAGAGTTCCCTGGTGCACCATTCGACGGGACGATCCGCTGCCGTGCTGGTGCCAGGTCTCGGCGGCGGGGTCTTCTCCGCCCTGACCGATGTTGGTCTCGAGACCCTGGACAACCCCGACTCAGAGTTTTCAGAGGTGTCCTTCCTGTCGCCCCGTGGACTCCTAACCGCAAACGTGGCCGGAGACGACGTCGAACCCCCTTCTGAAGACATCTCGAATTCGCGCCTTGGGCAGGTCGAACGCGTCGGTTTTGATGTCGTCGTCGAGATGGCGCCGTGGGTCGACCTCGACTCCGTCGAGTCGGTCACCTTTCAACCAGACGTCTCAGATCTCGAAGTGGCGGGGCTTCACCAGGCGTACGTTCGTGAGGCCAGGCGCAACTCGGTGGACATCGTCCGTGAATGTGAGGTGGTCGAGCTGGCCCGTACCGGCACCACCTGGCGCGTCACGACCAGCACCGAGGAATACGAGACGCCTGTGGTGGTGAACGCGGCGGGAGCTTGGGGCGATGTCGTCGCCGGGCGTGCCGGGGTGTCGCCAGTCGGCCTGATTCCCAAGCGTCGAACCGCCTTCACCGTGCCGACTCCGGGTGTGTTTGACGGCCCGATGCTCATCTCCTCCAGGGACGACTTCTACGCAAAACCCGAAGCGGGCGAGCAATTGCTCTTGTCGCCCATGGACCAGACACCGGTCGAACCGTCCGACGTGCGTCACGAGGAGATCGACGTAGCGATGACGATCGAAGCGGCACAGCCATTTGTCCGGAACGAACTGCGTTCCGTGCGAACCGCGTGGGCCGGTCTCAGGGTGTTCACCCCGGATCAGAACCCCGTGATCGGCTGGAGCGAACACGATGGATTCTTCTGGCTCTGCGGACAGGGAGGCACCGGCATCCAGAGCGCTCCCGGTGCCGCGGACTGCGCGGTGGGCCTGATCATCGACGGGGTGGTTCCCGGGCGTCACCTCGAAGCCGGACTCGATCCCGCTGCGATCGACCCGTTGCGGTTCCAGAACGGTCGCGACGGCGGCAGGCTTCAGGGGTGAGAAAGGTCGATATCGCGGTCATCGGAGGTGGTCCGGGAGGAGCAGCGGCTGCTGTCCGGGGTGCTCGCGCCGGACTCGACGTCGTCGTTTTCGAAAAGGGAGTTCACGGCCGCGACAAGGTTTGCGGCGATGGCCTCACCCCCAGGGCCATCGCAGCGCTCGATGAACTCGACATCTCCTACGCCGACGCACACCACATCGACGGGTTGAGGATGATCGCCGGCAAGGTCACTCGCGAACTCGACTGGCCTGGCGGTCTGTTCCCCGCCCACGGTGCCGTCTGGCCGAGGCGTCGACTCGACGCTGCCCTCATCGACGCGGCCGCAAAGGCGGGTGCCGAGATCGTCTACGGCGTGGAGGCACTTCCTCGGCTCGTCGATGGTCGTGTCACCGGTGTTGATGTGGGTGGCGAGACCTGGCAGGCCGACCTCGTCGTCTTGGCTGCCGGCGCAACCGGGCAGGCTGGTCGCATGCTGGGGGCAGTCCGGGTCGAGGACGAGACGTTCGGTCTGGCCATCCGCACATATGTGGAATCGCCGCGCCACGCCGATCGCCATATCGAGGCATGCCTGACCCTCAGCGACGAACGTGGCACAGCGGTGCCCGGTTATGGGTGGATGTTCCCGGCCGGCGACGGAACCGTGAATCTGGGCGTGGGTGCCCTGTCGACCATGAAGGGTTTCAAGAGGCTGAATCTGAACCGCATGGTCGAGTCGTACGCGTCACTCGTTCGCGAATCGTGGGAAACAAGCGAGTTCCTCCAACGACCGCGAGCGTGGCGGCTACCGATGAGTGCACAGAAACGCCATGGGCCCGGATGGGTGGCCGTGGGTGATGCCGCGGGGCTCATCAACCCGATGAACGGTGAGGGAATCGACTACGCACTCGAGACGGGAATACTGGCCGCGGACCTCTTCGTCGACGATCCGGTTGATTGCGCCGGGCGCTACGACCACGAAGTTGCCAACCGGTTCGATGGTTTCCTGCGGACGGGGCGGCGGTTCTCGCTGCTCATCGGCCATCCGTGGATATTGCGCGGCGGCCTGCGGATCGCGGTTGGCACGGACCCGATTGCAAAGATAACCCTCCAGGTCATGGGAAACCTCGTCGATGTCGATACCCCCGGCGCGTCAGGCCGGGTCCTTCGACTAGCGGACCGCTCCCTCGGTTTGGCCGAACCACTACTGAGGAGGACGAGGGCCAAGCCCTAGCCAGAACTGGCGAGGAATGTCATCGTTTCTTCACTGAAGAGCCCTTTGTCGAACGCCGATTCATTCTGCGTGTTCGGGTCGATCAGTCATCACGGCTCCGGTCCGGGAACGCCACCCCGGCCGGTCTGCAGTTTCTGCAACCGGGCCCATGCCGTGCCATGCAACAGTTGTGGCCGTCTCGTGTGTGAGGTTCATCAAGCCGGGTTCAGGCTTGCCGAGGTATCCGGATCGGAAAGCCCCGTGAACCTGTGCCCGGGTTGTGAGAGGCAAGGGCTTGTTGATGTCGGACTCGAGCGGAGGCGCCAGATCGACGAGTCGCGGAGTCGAGCCCTGGCGATGGAACGCGGGAAACGTGGCCCACTACTCGAGGCGCTCTGGTGGGCCAGCAACGTCTGGGCGGACGCCACGCGCATGGGTGACTCGGTCGATGTTTCACTACGGGTGATCGGGCTGGAGATGCCGCTCTCGGTCGTGAGAGAACAAGTGGTGCTCGGCCTGTCGCGTGCGGGTCTCGCAGGAGTCCCCGACGAACATCTCGCTCCTGTTCTGGACGCGGTGCTTCAGGCGGCCGGGGTGCGGTCCCAAACCGAGGTCGAGAGTCGTCGGCGGTTCGGTCTGACCAAGGGCCTGATCGGGCACCCGATTGCTCCACTACCCGGTAGCCACGTTGGTCACATGAAGGTCGAGGGAGCGATTCTGGCGCCCGACAATGTCTGGTGGGGAGCATTCGCCCTCGGCGAGACCGACGACGAGCTTTGTCCCATCGGCGTCTTCGAGCGTCGCGGCGGTTCGGGTTCAGGAACCCTTGGTGTGCTGTCGGCGGTAGCGCGGATGCTTCCCTCGAACCTCTTGAGGTAGACGGCTACTGGCCGTTCACCGACCAGTGCCACGGTTCAGAGGGCAGGTTGTAGAAGCCGTACTTCGCTGCGTTTGCGGCCAACCACTTGAAAGCGGCGGTACTGCGACTGGTTATCGCCCTGCCTCCAGCAGTGAAATCGACGGCCAATCCGCGCTCATGATTCGAGTAACCCGGCCGAGCTGTTGGGGGGCGGCACTGATACGACGGCTTCTGGTAGACCTCGTAGTCGCTCGATCCGCAGTGTGCCCTCCGCAGGGCGATCTGGGCCGAGGAGTTTCGGTACCCACCGCCGCCGAGCAGGACACCGTCTGCTGCAGCTGCCTGGAGCAGCTGGGCAAGGTTGTTCGAGATCGAGCTGTGAACCCGAATTCCGCCGACGTTGACGATCTCGCCGTCGCCGACGATGTTGGGCACAGCGGCCGCTCGCCGGGCCAATTCCTCGCGCCGTCTTGCTTCGGCGAGTTTGCGGGCGATCTCTCGTTCCTCGTTGCGGATCTGTTGGGCGAGTTCGGCGTCGAGAGCTTCGAGCGAGGCGGCCTCGGCCAAACGCTGATCGAGGCGTTCCTCGACCCCCATTGCGAACTCTTCGAGCCTGTCGCGCGACGCCTCCACGTCGTCGAGGCGCGAGGCCATCACCTCCTCGCGCTCGGCGGCTTCTTCGACGGCCCTGGCCCGATTCTCGACGAGCAGATCGAGGTCGTCTGCCAGCTCGCGCATCCGGTCGACGAGGTTTGTCTCCTGGCCGAGTCTGACCTTGAACAGGGTCTCCTTGACGGCCGCCTCTGTGGGTGTGGCAGCGTCGAGCGAGACGTACGAACTCTGTTGTTCGGTGTCGCGGCCCGCCACGTACCACTGGACGGCGAGGTCTTGAAGGCCCTCGGCGGTCTGGTCCATCTGTTCCTGGACGTAGGACTCCTGTTGCTCGATCGACTCGAGGGCGAGCTTGCTGTCCTCGACCGCTTGCTGAGATGCTGCGAGGCGCCCCTCGGCGGACTCGACGTCGTTGTTCAAGATCTCGAGGGCCTCGGTGACCTCTTCGAACTCGGCCGCTGCGGCGTCGACCGAAGCCGCTTGGGCCGCGCGTTGTTCGGCCAGCGCTTCGCGCTCTTCGCGCAAGTCCTTGAGGTCGTCCTCGTCCGCGATCGCATCGCCGCTCGGTACGACAAGCGTGACGATCAGCAGCAAAACGACTGTCGCCACATGACGTAGTGAGCGCAAAGCATGCGAACGACGGTGTGTGGTCACAGATCTCCAAGGTGTCACTGGAATGCGGGCAATTCAAGGCACCCACGTACCCTGTCGGCTCTTGCCCTCGAACAGTTCAACAGTCCGGTCGCGAAACACATCGAGCGTTATCGCCTACCTCGCGCTCAGCGGGTCACTGCTGGCGCTCGGAATCGACATCGTCATTCCGGCTTTCGACGAGATGAGACCCGACCTGGGGCTCGCCCCCGAGTCGACTCGTGTGAGTCTCATCGTGACCGTCTACTTCGTCGGAATGGCGATTGGCCAGCCCATCTGGGGTCCGATCTCCGACCGGTTCGGACGACGACCGTCCATGGTCGCCGGCCTCGTTCTCTACATCGTCGGAGCCGGGATCAGCGCCGCCTCGACGAGCCTGCCTCCGATGCTCGTCGCCCGGTTCATCTGGGGATTCGGAGCCGCAGCGCCGGCACTTCTTCGAATGGCGATTGCTCGCGATCTCTACCAGGGCGACCAGATGGCCCGGGTCATGTCGATCGTCATGGCGGTGTTCATGATCGGCCCCGTGGCCGCTCCCCTGGTTGGGGCACTCATCTTGTTGATCGCTCCTTGGCAGGCCGTGTTCGTCTTTTGTATGGTTGCGGCCGCCGGCCAGATCCTGTGGGTCAGACGTTTCGGTGAAACCTTGCCCGACGAGAACCGCAGGCCTCTGCAGTTCAAGCCGACGGCCAAGGCGTTTCGCAAGGTCCTCACGACCCGCTCGACCATGGCTGTCACGCTGGCGTTGACCCTGAACCACGCGGGCTTCTTCATCTTCCTCGGCAGCAGTCAACCGATCATGGACAGGCTCTATGGACGTGATGACCTGTTCGTGGCCATGTTTTCGGGAGCGGGGGTGGTCATGGCCGCCGCCTTTGTCGTCGGGGATCGGCTGATAGGTCGCCGAGGTGCAGCAGCCACGTTGAGGGGCTCCGCCGTGTTGTTCTGTGTGCTCAGCCTGATCAACCTGTTCGTCACCGTGGCCTACGACGGCCTTCCGGCGTTGTGGATCTGGATCGTTGGTTTCGTGGCCCTCAACACCGTTGCCGCGCCGTTCGGACCGGCGTGTTTCAGCCTGGCGCTGCAGCCGATGGGCGATCTCGCGGGCACTGCGTCCGGCATCGTCGGGCTCATCACAACCGCAGTCGGCTCCGTGCTGGCAGCCATTGTCGATGCCCGCATCGAGTCCACGGTCACACCGATGGCGGTCGCCTACCTACTGTTCGGGCTCGCCGCCCTTGTGATGGTTTGGGTGGGAACCGACTCGAGACTCGAGGGCGATCCGGTTCCAGTCGACTAGGAACCCGACAACACACGAGCCCCGGCGCTGTAGCGCCGGGGCTCGACCAGGATCGTTGGTGCGCGAGGAGGGACTTGAACCCTCACACCCTTACGGGCACAGGCACCTGAAGCCTGCGCGTCTGCCAATTCCGCCACTCGCGCGAGTGCGGGCAAACAGTACCGGTTCCGCACCGATTTGAGAACACGGTTTGTGGACGATTCCCCACATGGGCCATGCAACCCACCCGAACCTCATCGCTCGTAGACTCCTGGCCAATGGTTATGCGGGGATTCGAAAGGCGCCTTGAGCGACTGGTTGAAGGTGGGTTTGCCCGCGCCTTTCGTGGGGCCGTGGAGCCCGTCGAGATCGGTCGTCGTGTTGTGCGAGTACTCGACGACGAACGCACACTCGACGTTCGCGGCTCGATGACCGCTCCAAACATGTTCGCCGTGTGGCTGTCCCAGGCGGACCTCGATCGGTTCACCCCTATGCAGGAGGCGTTGGTCCGCGAGCTCGGCGACCTGGCCAGGACCCATGCCCGCGAACGTGGCTATCGCTTCGTTGGCAATGTGGTTGTGAGTCTGGCTCCGGGACAGGGCTACCGCGAGGGCCGTTTTGAGGTGACATCGGCGCTGGAAGCGAATGCCGAGAACGGGCCCGGGTCACTCGTGTTCTCCGACGGTTCTCGGGTTGCGCTCGGAACCGGAGTGACCATCGGACGCGAGGCCGCGTGCAACCTGCAGATCGAAGATCCCAGGGTCAGCCGACGGCACGTGGGCATCGAAGTGGCAGGCGCCGGCTATCGACTGGTGGACCTCGGGTCGACCAACGGCACCAGGGTCAATCAGAGCCCGGTGGCAGATCACACATTGGTCGATCTCGACATCATCGAGATCGCTGGCCGCGAAATCCGTTTCGAGGCCAGCTGATGTCGCCAGCACTCGTCCAGCTACTGACGCTCTGCCTGCTCGCCCTCATCTACTTGTTCTTTCTGCGCGTCGTCCATGCCGTGTGGACCGAGGTGCGGCCGGCTCGTGCTCCCAAGCAGCGAGTGGCGCGTCAACGGCGAGTCAGAAGCAACACGACGCGTCTGGTGCTCATCGCGCCCGCCGAGCAGGCCGGCAAGGTGCATGTCGTGGGAGACGAACTCCACGTCGGGCGCGCGGCTGGGTGCGAAGTAACCGTCGATGACACCTACGCGTCACAGAGACACGCGAGGATCTTCAGAAGAGATGGCGAGTTGTACGTCGAGGATCTCGGCTCGACGAACGGCTCCTATCTGAATCGTGAGAAGGTGAGCCGTCCAACCGTCGTGAAGGAAGGCGACAGGTTACAGATCGGGGCCACCGTGTTTGAGGTGAGCAAGTGAGCCGCACGGAGCGAGCGTTGGCGAGCCAGAAGGCGAGAAAGAGCGCAGTGAGCCGCACGGAGCGAGCGTTGGCGAGCCAGAAGGCGAGAAAGAGCGCAGTGAGCCGCACGGAGCGAGCGTTGGCGAGCCAGAAGGCGAGAAAGAGCGCAGTGAGCGGAGTTGAGGAGTGAGCATGCGGCTTCGTTTGTCGTGGGGAGGCGCCACCCACGCGGGAAGGGTGCGCCCGGCCAACCAGGACGCCCTGTTCGCCGACCACGGTCTGTTCGTGGTCGCGGATGGTATGGGCGGTCACCAGGGTGGCGAGGTTGCGTCACGTGTGGCCGTTCGTGCCATGTCGGGCCTCGAGCAATCGTCGCTGGTCGATCTGGCCGATGGCGTGGTGGGGGCCAACGCCGCCGTGTGGGAGTACGCCCAGAAGAACCCAGAGCTGATGGGCATGGGAACAACCCTCACCGCGATCGGTGTCATCGGCAGCAGCGACGAGCCGGTGCTCGGTCTGGTGAACGTCGGCGACTCGCGCATCTATTTGTGGCGCGATGGCGAACTCGAGCAGGTCACGGACGATCATTCCTACGTTGCCGAACTGGTCCGGAGAGGACAACTCGACCCAGTCGAGGCCGAGACCCATCCGTACCGAAACATGCTCACCAGGGCCATCGGTGTGGGAGAGCAGGTCGACGTCGACTCGTGGGAGATGGTCCCCGAGGCGGGTGACCGCTTCATCTTGTGCAGCGACGGGCTGGTCAACGAGGTCACGGACCGTGTAATCGCATCGATCGTTGCGGCCAACCCCGATCCCTCCGAGGCGGCCAAGTTGCTGATCGAGCAGGCGAACACGGGCGGCGGACGCGACAACATCACGGTCATCGTCGTGAATATCGACGCCGAGGACGCCGCACCAGATGCGCTGATGACTCCACCCGTCGACGACGAGACACCATCGACATCGGTCGATACTGGCGTCTTCGCGCCGGTATCGCCGGGCGAGACCACCGCAGAGCTGATCATCGAAGCCGACCCGTTCGCTGTGCCGGTCGCCGATGACGAGGTACCGCTGTTGCAGGAGAGGACGAATGCACTGGACGATCTCGAACTGCCCAAACACGATGGTGAAGGCCCTCTTCCCTGGTTGGTCGAAGGTGAGCCCTCCGACTCCGAGGAGAACCCCGATGATCCGGCTCCGGTAATACCCTCTGCGATCGAAGTTCCGGCTGTCGAGCCCGATGCTGCGCCCGCCGAACCTTCGCCAGAGGAAGATGATGTCCCCGCTGTCGACCCGACCCCGACCGAACAGGTGTCGGCGGTCACGTTCTCCGAACCCGACTCGGCTGTGCGAATCGAGAACCCCGAGATCGGCGAGAAGATCGGTGCGTCGCCTTCGGGATGGTCGTCGCCCGTGTCGATCACATGGCGTCACATCGCCGGCGTTTTGTTGGTTCTCTCGATCGCCGCAGGCGCCATCGGTCTGACGGGTTGGTATGCCCGCAGCTCCTACCACGTCAGCTTCGCCGGAGACGAGGTCGTCGTCTTCCAAGGTCGCGAAGGTGGAGTGTTCTGGTTCGAGCCGACCCTCGAGGAGGGTTCGGGCATCTATCGCTCGCAGCTACCCGAGGCCACCATCACCGAGCTCGAGCAAGTGGTCGAAGTGACCAGTCTCGAGGCGGCGAGAGCCTTCATCGAGGGCATCAGACCAGCAGATTCGTGACCAGACAACGGACTACCGAGCTTGGCCTCGTCCTCGTCGCTGTTGTCGTCACGGTCGGCACCTACACCCTGGCGGTCGCTACCGACACTCCGACGCCTTCTTCGGTCACACCCTTCCTGATCCAGGTCGTGGTGCTGTTGCTCGGGGCCCATCTGGCGGTTCGGTGGTTTGCCCCCGCAGCCGACGGAACGTTGCTACCCCTGGCAGCACTGCTGAACGGCCTCGGCTATTCGGTCATCGTCAGGCTCGATCCCGAGCTGGCTGCAAACCAGGCCGCTTGGACACTTCTTGGCATCGTTGCGTTTGTTGCGACGCTCGCTTTCGTTCACGACACAAATGTGCTGGCCCGCTACCGCTGGACCTTTGCACTCGCCGGAATCGTCTTGTTGCTGGCGCCGCTGCTGCCGGGGTTGGGCCGAACGATCAACGGTGCTCGCCTCTGGATTCGCCTTGGCCCGTTCAGCTTTCAGCCGGGTGAGGCAGCCAAGCTGGCGATGGCGATCTTCGTCAGCGGCTACCTGGTCGAGAAACGTGAGCTGCTCGCCGTGGGAACCAGAAGGCTGTGGAGGTTCGTCGTTCCCGACCTCAAACACCTGGGGCCCCTTCTGGCCGCATGGGGTGCGTCGTTGCTGGTGATGGTCGCCGAACGCGATCTCGGATCCTCGCTGTTGGTGTTCTCGACCTTCGTGATCGTTGTGTGGGTCGGTACCGGGCGCGCCTGGTATCTCGGTGTCGGGGGAGGGCTGTTCGTCGCCGGCGCAGTTGCCGCTTGGGCGATGTTCGAGCACGTGCAGTCGCGGGTGCGCATCTGGCTGGATCCCTGGCAGGACCCCTCCGGTGAGGGCTACCAGCTGGTCCAGGCCACATTCGCCCTCGCTTCGGGGGGATTGACCGGTACTGGTCCCGGGCTCGGATCCCCCGAGAGGATCCCCGCTCGAGAGACCGACTTCATCTTCGCGGTGATAGGCGAGGAGCTGGGGTTTGTCGGCGCCACCGCTGTCATCTGTGGCTTCCTGCTGTTTATCGGTGCCGGGCTGCGTGTGGCCGTGCGGGCTCGTGACGAGTTCGGCACCCTGCTGGCCGCCAGCCTCACGATCATTGTGGGCTTCCAGGCCTTCATCATCATGGGCGGGGTTCTCAGGGTGATGCCCCTGACCGGCATCACGTTGCCGTTCATCTCCTACGGCGGGTCATCCCTGCTGGCCAACTATGTGCTTCTTGCGCTGCTGCTGCGAGTGTCGGACGAGTCGGCGGGCGAAACGCGGATCCGGCGGGTTGTTCGGCGGGTGGATGCTGCCGCATGAACCTGCGTATTCGAACTGTGACCGCTGTGCTCCTCGGGTTGTACACACTCCTGTTCATCCAGCTGAACCTGGTTCAGCTGGTGCGCGCCGACGACTACCGGTCGCATCCCGACAACACACGCGACATCGTCAGACAGTTCTCCGAACCCCGTGGAGCAATCGTGACCGCCGACGGTGTGGTCGTCGCCGAGACTGTGGAGGTCGAAGGTGAGCTGGAGCGCTTGCGCGAGTATCCCCACGGCGAGCTTTACGCCCATCTGACCGGCTATGTGTCGCTGAACTATGGCGCTAGCGGACTCGAATCGGCCTTTCACGCCCAATTGGCCGGCACCGACCGCGAGATCGACTTGAAGAGCCTCTCCGACCTCTTCGTGGATCGTGTGCGTACGGCCGATGTTGTCCTCACCATCGATCATTCGGTGCAGCGCATCGCGCGGGCGGCGCTCGGTGAACGCAACGGTGCCGTGGTGGCCATCGACACCCAGACCGGGGCAATCCTCGCGATGTACGCGTGGCCCACCTTCGATCCGAACCTGTTGTCGAGCCACGACCTCGACCAGGCGCGCGAGGACCGGTTTGCCCTCGTCTCCGATCCCGAGAAACCGACGCGGTCTCGAGCCTTCCAGGAGCGTTATCCGCCGGGATCGACGTTCAAGATCGTCACCGCTGCCGCTGGCCTCGAGGAGGAAGTCGTCACACCGGCCGAACCCGAGTACGAAGTCGCGGACGAGTACCTGGCACCTCAGACCGACCATCCGATCACCAACTTCGGCGACAGCTCGTGTGGTGGCAACCTCACCGAGATGTTGCGGGTGTCGTGCAACACCGGCTTCGCCGAGCTCGGGGTTCAGATCGGGGCCGATGCGTTGGTGGCCATGGCCGAGTCGTTCGGCTTCAACTCGACGCCTGACATCGAGCTCGCCGGTGTGGTCGAGTCCGTGGTTCCCTCCGCCGACTTCTACGACGAGAACATCCCCCTGCTGGCGCAGTCGGCGATTGGGCAGTTCGACGTCGCCGCAACGCCGCTGCAGATGGCGCTGGTTGCCGCAACCGTGGCGAACGACGGTGTCATGCTGAAGCCACACCTCGTGGCCGAGGTTCGCGACAGCGAGGGAACGCTCGTGTCCTCGACAGACGCTGATGCTGCCGCAACTCCGATCGAGTTCGAGACCGCCCGCGAGCTGTCGGCGATGTTGGAGAACGTTGCCGCCAACGGAACGGCCCGAAGCCTCCAGTTCGACGATGACATCGCAGTAGCAGGCAAGACGGGCACCGCCGAGGTTGGGGAAAGCGACAACACCCATGCATGGATCGTCGGTTTTGCCCCGGCGGACGAGCCCAGAGTTGCCGTTGCCGTGTTCCTTCAGGGGGATGTTCAGACCGGTCCCTTGACCGGTGGAACCCATGCTGGGCCTGTTGCTCGTGAGGTGATGCGGGCCGCCCTCGAGGCCCTGATCGGTGACCCGACCGAACAGAATTGACAAGGTGACCTACATTCGCGGCTCGATGCGGCATCCTTGGGAGCTGAAAGCAGCGGGCCACGAACCACCGGTAGGCTCGCTCGCACTGTCGCAAGGCCCAAGCCAGGCACAGAGAAACACACGATGAGCAACACGGACAGGCCCGTTTTTGGCGGGAGATACGAGCTCTATCGGCGCATTGCCCGAGGCGGCATGGCCGAGGTGTTCTTGGCGCGCGACCAATTGCTCGACCGTCCAGTGGCGGTCAAGGTGTTGTTCCCTGAGTTCGCAACCGATCCCGCCTTTGTCGAGCGCTTCAGGCGCGAAGCTCAGGCGGCGGCCAACCTGAACCATCCGAACGTCGTGGGTGTATACGACTGGGGACAGGAACTAGGCACGTACTACATCGTGATGGAGTACGTCGAAGGCCGCTCGCTGGCCGAGATCATCCGATCCGAAGGCCCGCTTCACCCCGACAGGGCCGCCGACATCGCCATCGACATAGCTGCGGCGCTCGGGTTCGCCCATCGAAATGGTGTTGTCCATCGCGACATCAAGCCGGGAAACGTTCTCATCGATTCCTCCGGCCAGGTGAAGGTCACCGACTTCGGCATCGCCAGAGCCCTCAGCGCTGACGCAAGTGATGGTCTCACCCAGACCGGCAATGTCATGGGCACGGCCACCTACCTTTCTCCCGAACAGGCTCAGGGGCATCCTGCCGACCCCCGCAGCGACGTCTACTCGTTGGCCGTGGTGCTCTACGAGATGATCACGGCGGGACCCCCGTTCACCGGCGACACCCCGATTGCCATCGCCTACAAACACGTTCAGGAACCGGTTCCCTCGCCGGTGCGTTTCAACGCCGACGTGCCCCCGGCTCTCGAGGCCGTCGTGTTGCACGGGCTTGCGAAGCAGGCCGACGAGCGCTACGCCAGCGCAGAGGAGTTCAGGGCAGATCTTCGCCGCTACCGCACCGGTGAGGCCCCACGGGTCACCGGTGCCGTTGCGACCCAGCCACCCGTCGTTCCCACCTCGACACCACCTGCCGATGCCACCATCGCTGTTCCTCAGATGCAGGCGTCGGCAATGCAGGTCCCGCAGCAGCCGGCGGTTTCGCCGCATCCGACGGCATCGCAGATGACGCCCATTCCTCCCGGCTACGGCGGCTACGAAGAGAACCCCCCGCGCACCGGTGTCTGGATCGCCATCCTGTTGCTGACCCTCATCGGTCTCGCTGTTGTCCTGTTCTTCCTGGCCCAGGCCTTGCTGGGTGGCTCAGACGACGGAACCGACGACACCACGCCAGACACCTCGGAAGAGGTCACGGCCGGCCGGGCCAGGGTGCCTTCACTGACCGGGTCCAATTGGGAGATCGCCCAGGCCCAGCTGGAAGAACTCGGGTTCCAGGATGTCGTGGTCGAATTCGAGGAGCGCGACGATGTCTCCGAGAACGTGGTGTTCCAGCAGGACCCGCGGTCGGGTCTGGTCATCGACCTGGACGAAACGATTGTCCTGACCGCATCCTCTGGAGCCGTGCTCGTCGACGTTCTGAACGTCGTCGGCCTCGAGAGCGCCGAGGCCGAGAACCAGCTCAGGCAAGCCGGTTTCGACGTGTACGTCGAAGAACGCACCGACGAAGAGATCGAGGCGGGCAGGGTCATCAGTCAATCGCCTTCGTCGGCCGAGCAACGACCGGCGGGCAGCACCATCGAGTTGGTCGTGTCGCTCGGTCTCGGCGATGTCGACGTACCCCAGGTGGTCGGGCTCGCTGCCGCCGACGCCAGGGTCGCAATCGCCAGGGCTTTCCTCAACGATCAGATCGAGGAAGAGTTCTCCGAAGACATCGAGATCGGGTTCATCATCAGGTCCGACCCGCCCGAAGGCACTTCTCTGGTGCGCGACTCGGTCGTCACCCTTGTGGTGTCTTTGGGTCCCGAGCCGGTCACCGTTCCGGGTCTCGAGGAGATCGGTAGCACAAACCCCGAGGTTGTCCAGGCCAGTCTCGAAGGCGATCGGTTCGTGGTGCGGCGCGAAGAGGTCGAGCTCGAGTTCGGTGACGAGAACGACGGTCAGGTTGTCGAGATCAGGCCAGCGCCGGGAACAGAGACCTACGTCGGCCAAGAAGTCGTCATCATCATCGGCAACGCAGCCGACGAGCCGCCGACGACCACGACCTCCTCGACCACGACTACGACTACGCCGACCACGACAACGTCGACAACGTCGACAACGTCGACCTCGACAACGACCACAAGCACAACCGAGGCTTGAACCGGCGGCCCGTTCGCCTATCCTCGTCAGTTATGTCGCGATCGTTCAACAAGCCCGGCCGGGTCACCCAAAAGGGCACTAGACCAGCCGGCTACGACTATGAGGTCGGGCATCGACCCGCTGCCGCTCCACCGAGCCCGCGCTGGTTGCCCGCGACCATGGGAACCTGTCTGGCTGTAGGCGTCGCAGTGATCTTCGCCAACTATCTGTCATGGCTGCCCGGCAGCCCCGACACATGGTGGCTCCTGGGTGGTCTCGGCTTCGTTCTCGTCGGCATCATGCTCGCAACCCGCTGGCGTTGAAATCACACGGTTGTAGTTAGTCCACAAGTTTGGCCACAACCTGTGGACAGCCGCAGAGCGAACACCGCAGCGTCGTCATGGTGGGCAAGACATGACTCTCTGAGCCCGCCCATTGGTGGTGGAGGCGGTTGAGCAAGGCTGAACGAGGCCATCATCTTGACACCGATGGCGTACGCGAAGATGAGCAGATGTGGTTTCGAGGGTGCTCAGCACCTGATCCACACCGGCGGTTTGTGGGCAAGGCTTGTGATGGATCCTCAACTTCGCGAGCGCGACGTCGTATGGTGACAAACTGTGACCGTGGCTGAGGAATTCACGTGTGGGACAGCAGATGAGGAACTCGAGTCCGCGCGCGGGCTGTTGAGCGAACGTCTCGAGACGGCCGGGGTGCATTCCTCGATCGCGCGAGACGTGGTTCTGGCCTTTGTTGAACTGACCACTCCCCGCAGCGGCGATCGCCCCGATTCCAAGGTTTCGGTCGGCCTCGACATCGATAGTGACGAGATCAGACTCCGTCTTCACAGCTCGACGGCGATGATGCGAAATCAGCACGAGTCGGGCGAACAGGACCTGATGCTTCATCTACTGGGCGATCGCGTCGATCGTGTAGTTGCAGAGGATGGAACGGTTGCGGTAACGGTCACCAAGCGGCGGTTGGGTCGCTGATCAGCTCGCTCGGCTGGCTCTGAACGCTCGAGCCAGTAGCGGAGAAGTCTCGTCCACTTCGAGCAGTTCGCTGTGGCGAAGCTCGGGTTGGCCAATCCAGGGAGAGTCCTCGTCCTCGATCGGCTCGATCGGCTCGATCGGGATGCGCCGGCGCTTGTCTTCCATCTTGTTCTCATCGGCACGTTCTGGCGCCGAGAAGAGTGTTGGTTCGTGGATGGTCCGCTCTTGTCTGGCCCTTCGATGATCGAGCCGCGACACCGATGCTGGGGCTGCGGTATCGAGAAGTTCGGCGACGAACAGAGACTGTTGAGCTGCTCGGTCGTCGTCGATGACCCACCCTGTGGGCATCGTGACCTCGTCGGCGTGGTGGTGGCACAACTCGATGAGGAGCAGATCGATGGCGGTGTCGCGATCGATGATGGTCACCCTCTGATGTTCGTGATCGAGGGCGAGACCCGCGGCGGCGGGTTTGACACAATCGAACCTGACGCACCCTCCCATGACCGAAACCTACCAAGAAAGCGCCACAAATTACAGTGGTGTAGTTGAGCCGAGTCCCATATTGTCGATGAGTCGGGTTGCACCGACGTCGGCGGCGATGATCAGGCGATTGGTGTCGTCGACGGTGCGGGCGGTGGTCAGGTCGTCGGATCGCACCACGGCTGCGTAGTCGAGCGCCGCCAATGGCTCGGCGGTCACCTCTGATGCCATGAGTTGTGACAGGACGGCGCCGTCGGTTTCGCCGTTGTGGAAGGCGCCGATCGCCGCTCGCAGGGCACGGTTCAGAACGGTCGCCGCGGCTCGTTGATCTCCTTCGAGATAGATGTTGCGGCTCGACATCGCCAGGCCGTCGTCCTCGCGCCGGATGGGGCAGCCGACGACCCTGATCGGGAAGGAGAGGTCTTCGACCATGGTCGTTATTATCCGCAGCTGTTGGAAGTCCTTCTCGCCGAAGTAGGCGCTGCACGTTCCCACGATCGAGAACAACTTCGCGACGACCGTGGCGACACCGGCGAAATGGGTTGGGCGTGACGCACCCTCCCACCGCTTGGCCATCTCGGGCACCTCGACGACGGTCGACATCGGTCGCGAGTACATCTCGTCTGCGGTCGGCGCGAAGATGACATCAGCACCAGCCTCATCGCAGACCTGTAGATCGCGTTCGAGATCGCGGGGATAGTCACTCAGGTCTTCGTCCTCGGCGAACTGGAGTGGGTTCACGAAGATGGAGGTCACGACGACGTCGTTCTCGACGCGGGCGGCCCGCATCAGCGATGCGTGGCCGTCGTGTAGGTAGCCCATCGTGGGGACAAATCCGACAGAGTGTCCGTTGCCTCGGTGTGCATCGAGCAGCACTCGAAGCTCGGCGATGGTGGTGACGGTGATCACGTGTCGATCTCCTCGAACAGGTCGGGTTCGCGGCCGGCGAGGGCGGCGCTGGCTCGAGCCAACCGTATGTAGAGATCTTTCTCGTCTCCGGGCAAGGCGGCGAGATGTCGCTTGATGGTCTCGATATCGCCCCTGGCAGCAGGACCGGTCAGAGCGTCTGCGGCCGAGTCTGCGGCTGCGACATTGTCGAGCGAAGCGAGCATCAGGTCCAGGTATGCCTGTCTCGGCACCCCGATTTGTTCGGCCAGTCGTTCCACCTGGGCGGCCAACGTCACGAGGTGATTCGACGCGATGGCGGCAGCTGCGTGGTACAGAACCCGGTCGCTTTCGGCGACCTGGATGGGATTGCCATCGAGGCTCTGGACGACCAACTCGATCCGCGGATCTCCGGCGGTGGCAAACGTGATGCCCGACTGGAGCCTTTGCCTTCCGGTCGCTGCGTCGGGGAGCGTCATCAATGGATGCATCGACGCCACGTGGGGGTGGGGAGCGAGCACATCGAGGCCTCGCGAACCCGACAGATGGGCGACCAGGGTCGAGTTCACGGGTTCAACCGCTGCCGCAACAGACGAGATGGCATCGTCGGGTGTCGCAATGACCAACAGGTCGACGCCTGCTGCAGCATCACCAAACTCGGCGTCGCGACCCAATAGCCGGTGGACCAGCCACCCCCGGTCCTCGAGGGCGGCGGCGAGCGAACGTCCTGCCCTTCCGGGACCGATCACGCGTACGGATTTCATGCCCCATCAACGCTATCGCCCGGAAAAGGCGTGACGCCCCGGTGTGGGATACCGGGGCGTCACTTTCGCTGACCTTCGACGCTTCGGCCGTTGAGCTGAGGCGACGTGTGTTGGTTGGCGCGGGTCAGTCGTCCTCGTTGCTGCCGATCTTGTCGTAGACGACTGGCCAGAAGCGGTCGCGGGCGGCCCAGATGCCGCCGACGCCGAACTTGATGACGAGGATGGCGCCGAGCGAGGCGGTGACCGTCGTGAACAGTGTGTCGACGATGTCTTCGGCGATCTCGATCTGGTCGAGAGCGGCGAAACCACCGATGATCCAGATGGCGACCGTGACTGCCTGAGTGATGAAACCGCCGTACGAGAGGTGGCTGACGGCACCGCTCACGAGGCCCCTCACGGCGTTCGCAACAGCACCTGTCAAGACGACGATGATAAGTGCGACGAACAGCTTGGGGATGAAGGCCAGAAGGTCGTTGAGTACGTCCTGGACCGCATTGTCGCCGAATGCCCCGATCGCCAGCTGCAGCACGATGATCATCACTGCGAAGTAGATGATCTTGGCCAGCAGCAACGCAGAGTCCGGGTAACCGGCCCGTTCGACGTAGGTGCCGAGACCGCTGCGGTCGACGAGGTTGTCGAAGTTGATCTTGGTCAGGACGCGATGGACGACCTTGTGAATCATCTTTGCGATGAACCAACCCACCAGGAGTATGACGAGGGCGGCGATCAGCTTCGGAACAAATGACGCGATGTCAGACCACGCGTCCTCGATTCCTTCCGTGAAACTTATTGCCAACATGTGTGGCTCCTTTGTTTGGGTGTCTCAGTAATTGGAGGACGCGCCGGTTTCTCGGAAAGTCGCGCATTCGCGACTTTTTCGCCTGGAACAACGTCAGTCCCTCATGCAGGCGATGATGTATGTACGCCTGACACGGGCAACCAACCCGCTGATGGGAATGGCGCGGACAAACTCAGTGGCACAGACCAGATCAGACCTGGACGGTCAGCAAGACCCGGCCCCGAACGGTGCGCCCCGGGCCTCGCAGCCGTCCGAGTTGCACGACCTCGTGGTCGAGCACTCGACCGCCATCTATCGCGTAGCGTTGTCCATCGTTCGTGATCCGGCGTTGGCCGAGGACGTCACCCAGGACACCCTGCTCAAGGCCTGGCAGGCGCTGCCCACTTTCAGGGGAGAGTCTTCTCTGAAGAGCTGGATTCTGCGGATCGCCCACAACAATGCAATCAGCACCTTGCGCCGTAGGCGTGACGTATTGCGCGAGCCTGCAGGGATGCCTGAGATGACGACCAACGAGTCGGTTGAGACGCAGGTACAACAGCGGGCTGCTCTGAGAGACTTCAAGGAAGCCCTCGATCGTCTGGATGACCTGTCGCGAAGTGTGGTGGTCATGCGTGAGGTGGAACAGATGACATATGACGAGATCGCTGAGGCGCTCGGTGTTCCGTTGCCGACCGTGAAGACGAGGCTGTTGCGTGCACGACGAACCCTCGCCGCCGCACTGGGAGAGTGGAAGCCATGAGTTTCTTCCACCCGTCGCGGTCACGACTCGACCGCTGGTACCACACCGGTGAGGTCGACGAAGGGCTCGAGCAGCACGTTGAGGCATGCGTCAAGTGTTCTGACGAGATCGAGCGCATCGCCGTCGATCAGGTCGACGTCACGTCGGCTCTGACCGCTGTTCTCGAACCTGAACCAGGGCTCGAAGCTCGCATGGGATCACGAATCGGCGAGGCTCTGCTCGCCAAGCAAGATCTCCAGCTCATGTGGCAGGTTCTGAGTTCTGGCGTGAACACTGCAAAGATCCTGCTGGACCAACCGCATCCCGACACAGGTCGGTGATGAAACACAAGGGCCCAAGGAGATACTCATGAACGAATGGATAGGCGCCGCCATCGCCATAGGTGCGGGCTTCATCGTCGGCGTGTTCGTGGCAGCGGTGGTCCGCAGGGCGTTGGGTGCAGAGAGTCGCGCCGAGATCCTCCAACGTCTGGCCGAACCTCTGGCGAACGTGGCCTTCTGGCTGGCTGTTGTCGTCGGACTCATCGTCGCTCTCGGAATCGTCAATCCAGACTCGCTCGAGACCCTGCCAAAGGACGCGGTCGACTATCTGCCTCGGCTTATCGCAGGGCTGATCGTGTTCATCGTGGGCAATGCTGCCGCGGGATTGGCGGCGTCGGCGGTCGCGGCTGCGCTGGCCAGGGCTGCAGCGTCGGCTCAACGGATCGTCCCCTCGGCCGTCAGGGCGGCAATCCTGGTGATGACGGTCATAATCGCCGCAGGTCAGATCGGTCTCGACACGACCATCGTCAACCTGGCGGTCGCGGCGATGTTGTTCAGCCTGGGGCTCGCCGCCGCTCTGCTGGTCGGCCTCGGTGGTCGTGAGGTCTCAGGTGAGGTTGCGGCGGCTCGTGCTCTGCGGTCGATGATGAACGCTGGTGATGTCGTCGACGTCGACAAATGGTCGGGGCGTGTGGTGGCGGTGCACAGCACCGCTGTCGAGCTCGAATCGGGCGGCCAGATTCATCTCGTACCCAACTCGATGTTCTTGTTGAACACGGTCCGGATCGAACGAGCCGAATCCGAAGAAGACGACTAGGGCCTACGCAGTGGAGGCCGGCCGGTTCGGATCGCTGCTCCACTGCGACCACGAGCCCGGGTACAGGCGAGCGCCGATCCCCGCGCGTTCGAGAGCCAGCAGGTTGTTGCAGGCGCTGACTCCCGAACCGCAGTAGACGATGACCGCGGTCCCGTCGGTGACTCCCAACCCGGCGTAACGTTCCCTCAACTCCGCTGCGTCGAGGTATCGACCGTCTACGCGGTCGTCGCCGAACGGGGCGTTGAGGGCACCTGGAATGTGGCCGGCCCTGGGATCGACCGGTTCGCTCTCGCCGCGATATCGCTCAGGTGCTCGTGCATCTAGGACGACGCCCTCGTCGCTCGATGCCAACCGTGCGGTCTCGTCGGCATCAGCGATTTTTGCGCTTGGCCAGGGCCTCGTTTCGTGGGGCACAGGATCGAGGGTGTTGATGGTCGACTCGAGGTCGGTCGGCCATACATCTAGCCCCCCATCGAGAAGGGCCGCCGGCGAGCCGAGAGCGCGCAACATCCAAACGAGACGTGAAGCACACACCGTCTCGGAGTCGTCGTAGACGACCACGACGGTTTCATGGCCGATGCCGAGTGATCCCATCGAGGCTGCGAAAACGTCGGCCGACGGCAACGGATGTCTGCCTTCTGCGGCCGATCCGTGAGAAGCGAGATGGTTGTCGAGATCGACGAATATGGCGCCAGGGATGTGGCCCGCAAGGTATGCGGCATGGCCGTCGCGACCGTCCAGGTACCACCTGGTGTCGCAGATGACGGCGCCTTCGGGGATCTGGTCCACCCCGATGATCGGAGCGATGTCCGACATCAGTTGACCCCGAACATCATCAACCACTGTTCCTTCGACTTGGGACGGAACACAAAATTGGTTTCACGGGTGACACCCATCGTCGAACTCGACGGGAACGAGTACCGATGGCCCGGGAAGAGCACACAGTCGTCGGGAACTTTCGACAGCCGGTTGTTGAGGCTCTCGTACATCTGCTCTGGGTCGGCTCCGGGCAGGTCGGTGCGACCACAACCATCGAGGAAGAGAGTGTCGCCCGACACCAGATGTCCGTTCACGAGAAAACACTGGCTGCCGGGTGTGTGCCCGGGAGTGTGGATCAGCTCGATCTTGATGTCGCCCACCTGGACGATGTCGCCACTGTCGTGGAGGGCCAGATCGGTGTCGCTGAGACCACTGGACTTCTTGACCCATTCCTGTTCGGCGCGCTGGATGTGTACCTTCACCCCGACCTTCTCGAGCAGTTCGTGAACTCCTTCGATCTCGTGTCCGAAGACCGCGCCGCCGATGTGGTCTGCGTGGTAGTGGGTGGCCAGAGCGCCGGTCAGCTTCATGCCATCGGCTTCGACCACATCCAGCAGACTGCCGATGTCGTATGCGGGGTCGACAACGACTACTTCGCCCGTTGAGCGGTCGCCGATCAGGTACACGAAGTTGACCATTTGCACCGCCAACTGGTTGTCGGTCGCGAAATCGCGGCCGGCCAGGAGCTGTCGAAAGTAGAACCGATCCTCGTTCATGGCAGCGATCGTACGGCCAAGAGGCCAGACTGGCTGAATGCAGTGTCCATCGAATGGTCAACAGGGAAGGCCCTAGGCGTGCGCGATCGTCTGCTCAGGTTCATTGCATACGCGGCCGTTGGTGTTCTGACAGGGCTTGTTGTGGCGCTCATCGAGTTCGTCACTGTCGAGTTGTTGTTGCACGAGGTGCTTCATGCTCCGCTCTGGGTGCGCGCCATCACGCCGGGAATTGGCCTGCTGGTGGCGGTCCTGATCCTCAAGTTCATCGGGCGCGGGCTGTCGCCGGCAACTTCCGAGGAGTACATAGCGGCGTATCACGATCGCAAGCCCCGTGTGCGCTCGATTCATCTTCCTGTTCGACTGCCGGCGGGTGCGGCGACGATTGGTGGTGGTGGAGCCGCCGGGCTCGAAGGTCCTTCGATCTACGCCGGGGCCACCATCGGTGCTGCGATCCAGCACCGGCTGCGCAGCCTGTTTCGCGACAAGGATCGCAAAGCCCTCCTCGTCGCCGGTGCCGCTGCTGGTGTCGCGGCCATCTTCAAGGCACCGGCAACCGGAGTCCTCTTCGCCCTCGAGTCGCCATACCAGGGCGATGTGGCCAGAAGGGCTCTGCTGCCTGCCCTTATCGCTTCGTCGGCGAGCTACGTCACCTTCGTCGCCTTCTTCGGTACCCACGAGATCTTTTCGGCGGACGAGATTCTTGGTGTGCGACTGGTCGAGGGTGGAGACGAGCTGGCCCAGGAACTGCTGCGGTTCGATCGCACCGAGTTATGGGGCGCCGCTCTCGTGGGCCTGGTCGCAGGTGCCGGTGCCCTCTTGTTCTCCCGGATGCTCAAGGTAGCCAAGCGGGTCTCGACCGATCAGCCGTGGTACCTGAGGGTTGTCGGCGGTGCGACCATCCTCGCCGGGCTGGTACTGCTGACCGACTGGCTCTACGACCGTCCGCTTTCGATGGGACCCTCGGCGGGCGACAACATCCTCGAATGGGTTCTGGAACCGGACCACAGTCTTGGTTTGTTGATCCTGTTGCTCGGCATTCGTATGGTGGCCACGACCGTCACCCTCGGAGCTGGCGGTGTTGGCGGCGTGTTCATCCCGCTTGCGATCTTCGGGCTGATCGCAGGACGCATCGTGGGTGAGGTCCTGGGCGATGCGAATGCGATCCAGATCTTCCCGTTCATCGGCTTGGCGGCCTTTCTCGGAGCCGGGTACCGCACCCCGCTGACCTCGGTCATGTTCGTGGCCGAGTCGACCGGTGCCACCGAGTTCGTCGTTCCTGGGCTCATTGCGGTGGCGGTGTCCCAGGTGTTCGTGGGTGGAGCATCGGTCTCCTCCTTCCAGAAAGCGACCCGGTCCGGGCACCTGGAACGGCGGTTCCGCCTGCCGGTCACATCGGCGCTGCGCACCGACGTCAAAACAATCGAGCCCGACACCACCCTGAACGACTTCGTGTGGAACCACGCCCTGCGTCACAAGGAGCTCGACGTGGTCGTCGCCGATGGCGAGCGCTACCTCGGTATGGCCCAGATCCACGATGCTTCGATCTTCGACCGCGATACGTGGGGTACAGCCCGTGTTTCTCAGATCATGCGGCGGGTCAGGCCTGCTCGGCTCTCCATGACGTTGCGCGAAGCCACCGAGGTCATGGAGGAACAGGACGTCGACAAGATCCCTGTCACCGACGGCACCGGACGATTCGTTGGAGTTGTGTTGTCCGACGACATCTTGAAGCTCGACGAGATTCTCGAGGAAACCAGCAGCCAATGAGCGAACCGGTGCCCGTCGAGGTTGGCCTGCTCGAAGGGATGGCCACGACACGAGCGATCCGTCGTTATGCCGACGAACCGATTCCCGAGGACGATCTGGCGACGATCATGTGGCATGCCACGAGAGCGCCGAGCGGTTCGAACCGCCAGCCCTTCCGGTTCCTCGTACTTCGCGACGGACCCAACGCCGTTGTGGCGAAGCGGATTCTCGGCGAGTCGTTCAGGGCCGCTTGGAACCACAAACGTTCGACCGACGGATACGCGGACGGCACCGGCGTCGACGCGTCTTCACCCAAGGCCCGCATGGCCACAACCATGCAGCACTACGTCGACAACTTCGAGAAGGTCCCGGTTGTGGTTCTGGCCTGCATGAACCGCCATCGCGCAGCGTCACCGTTCGAGGGCGCTTCGGTCTATCCGGCCTGCCAGAACCTGCTGCTCGCCGCTCGAGCTCTCGGCTACGGCGGGGTGCTGACCGGCTGGCACGGCCTCGTCGAGTCCGAGTTGCGCGACCTGTTCGGGTTGCCAGAGGAGACGACCATCTCGGCCACCATCACGCTGGGGCGCCCGGTCGGTTCTCATGGCCCCGTTCGCCGTCGTCGCGTGCAGGAACTGGTCTACGACGACGAGTGGGGCAGCGGGGCCGAGTGGGCCGTCGATCCAGAAGGCACCCGCGTCACCAACTCCGGCCCACCAGGATCCCCCCGGTAGGCATCTGGCGGGCAACAGGCACCTATTCGGGCTTGATCTCGTGGCGGACGCCGGGCAGGGCTCCACCCAGGCGAACCAGCGGCGTACGTGGTGTCCACGGAACTCGTCCGAGCGTCCGTACCCCATCGGGTAGATCGTCGTCGGGTTCGGCTTCGCGGCTGGTGACCAGCAGGACCTGGCCGCTGGGCGAGGTGATGATCTCGTCGAAGGCGGGACCCACGTTGTCTATGAGATGGCCGATCAGGTCGCGCGAGGTCGCCATCCAGAGTGTGCGCAGTGTCGGGTCCGAGCCACCCACGAGGTCACCGAACGAGCCTTGTCGGCCGATGACGAGGAATCGGGTCAGAGCGCCGGCGACATCGTCGACCTCGCGCTCGGCCACCTTGAGGATCGGGTCCACCGCCAGGCCGGCTCTCGCGATCGCGACGCAGTCGCCGGTCGTTGCCGCGAGGTCACACGCCTCGGCGGTCGACGACACCGGTTCTGGTTCCAAACCCCACCGCTTGATGAACCGGCTGCACTGCTCGAGAGCCTGAGGATGGCTGAGCACACGGGAACCGCGCATATCGGCCAGGGTCAGGTGTTCGGGGATGTAGGCGTCGAACCTGACGGCCACGTCGACCACGCC